>DATDMU010000507.1:0-4003 GCA_036518615.1 Myxococcales bacterium | reverse complement strand
ACGCCGGCGGAGCTCTCCGAGAACCAGGACGTGCGCGACGTCTATCTCGGCGTGGCCGCCAGCGATGCGGAGGCCGGCTCGGTGAAGACCTGGCGGCTGTACCGCAAGAGGAGGCGCTGGTGAGCGAGGCCGCGCAGATTGCCGTCAGCGCCGACGCGCCGCTCGCGGGGCGCGTCCCGGGAACGCCGGCCAGCATCCCCGCGCTGCTCGCCGCGCAGGCGCAGGCGCGCGGCGCCGATCTCGCCCTGCGCTACAAGGCGCTGGGGATCTGGCATCGGGTGAGCTGGGCAGAGTACGCGGCCCGCATGCGGAAGGTTGCCGCCGCCCTGATCGGATTCGGCCTGCGGCACCAGGAGAACGTCGGCGTCCTGGGCGAGAACTGCCCGGAGTGGCTCTATTCGCACCTCGGCATCATGGCGGCGGGCGGCGCCACCGCCGGCATCTACCCGACCTCGGCGGCCGAGCAGGTGAAGCACGTCCTCTCCAACTGCGAGGCGCGCTTCGTCTTCGTGGAGAACGAGGAGCAGCTGGAGAAGGTGCTCGCCATCCTCGATCAGACGCGGATCGAGCGGGTGGTGGTCTGGGACGAGAAGGGCCTGTGGGGATTCGACGACGATCGGGTAACGCTCTTCGACGCCTTCTTGCGCGAGGGAGAAGCGGTGCTCGCGCGCGACCCCGGCTGCGTGGACCAGCGCCTTTCCGCGGTGGGGCCCTCCGACATCGCGATGCTCATCTACACCTCCGGCACCACCGGACCGCCCAAGGGCGCGATGATCTCGCACGGCAGCGCCATCTTCATGGCCGACGCGCTCATCTCCTCCACCGGAGCGCGCCGCGACGACGAGCTCGTCTCCTACCTGCCGCTCGCCCACATCTACGAGAACCTCGGCACGGTGCTGGAGCACCTGCGCATCGGCTACGTGATCAACTTCGTCGAGAGCATGGAGACGTTGTTCGCCAACCTGCGCGAGGTCTCGCCCACCTACTTCGCCAGCGTGCCGCGGATCTGGGAGAAGCTCGCCTCCACCATCGAGCTGCGCATGCAGGACGCGCCCTGGTTCAAGCGCACCGTCTACCGCACGGCCGTGGACCTCTCGCGCCGCTGGGTCCGCGCGCGGCGGGCGGGAAAGCAGTCGCCCCTGCTCTCGGCGGCGCACACGCTCGCGCGCTGGACCGTCTTCGAGCCGCTCAAGCGGCGCCTCGGGTTCGACCGCACCCGGCTGGCGGTGAGCGGCGCCGCGCCGGCGTCGCCGGAGCTGTTCGAATACTACGAGGCGCTCGGCATCCCGCTGCTGGAGGGCTACGGCATGACCGAGTCCACCGGCGTGATCACGGTCACCCGCCCCGGCCGCGCGCTTACGGGAACGGTGGGCGAGCCCATCGAAGGCATCGAGGTGAAGCTCGGCGAAGGCGGCGAGATCCTCACCCGCGGCCCTCACGTCTTCGCCGGCTACTACAAGGACCCCGCGCAGACCGCCTGCGCCATCGACGCCGACGGCTGGCTGCACACCGGCGACGTGGGCGAATGGGTGGAGGGGCGGCTGAAGATCGTCGACCGGATGAAGGACCTGATCATCACCGCCGGCGGCAAGAACATCGCGCCGTCGTTCATCGAGAACAAGCTCAAGTTCAGCCCCTACATCCAGGACGCGGTGGTGATCGGCGACCGCCGCAAGTACGTGGTCGCGCTCATCCTCATCGACGAGGAGAACGTGACCAAGTACGCGCAGGACCACCGCCTGCCCTTCGCCACCTTCGCCGAGCTGACCGCGCTGCCCGAGGTGCAGCGCCTGCTCGCCCGCGAGGTGGAGGCGGTGAACAAGACGCTCTCGCAGGTGGAGGCGGTGAAGCGCTTCGCGCCCTTGCCCCGGCGCTTCTACGAGGAGGAGGGCGACGTCACCCCCACCAAGAAGGTGAAGCGGCGCAACATCGAGAAGCGGTACGCGGACCTCGTCGAATCGCTCTACCGGAGCTGACCTTTGGACCTCGTCGAGACCTACAGGGAGGAGCTGCGGTTCGCGCGCAAGCCGCTCTCGCGCTCGCTGCTCATCGCGCTCGTGGTCCTGCTCGCGGCGCTGCCTCTCTGGGGGCCGGCGTCGTGGCTCTCGCGCGGGAGCCTGGTCTGGCTCTTCGCCATCGGCATCGTGGGGCAGAACCTGCTCATCGGCTACGCGGGCCAGATTTCGTTCGGCCAGGCGGGATTCCTCGCCATCGGCGCCTACACCTTCGGGCACCTGCGCATCGCCGGCGCGCCCTTCCCGCTCGCGCTCCTCGCCGCTGGCGCGTCGGCAGGGCTGGTGGGCTGGCTGGTGGGATTCCCCTCGCTGCGCCTCAAGGGGCCCTACCTCGCCATCGCCACGCTCGGCTTCGGCACCGCCGTGTACCAGATCTTCACCAACGTCTCGGCGCTCTCCGGCGGCCACGCCGGGCTCGCGCTGCCGCCCTTGCCCGTGCCCGCGGGCGTCTCCCGCGACGTCTACACCTACCTGTTCGTCTTCGCGCTCTTCCTGCTCTTCATCGCGCTCGCCTACAACATCGTCTCCTCGTACGTGGGCCGCGCCTTCGTCGCCATCCGCGACAGCGACATCGCCGCGGAGTCGATGGGCGTGAACCTCGCGCGCTACAAGCTCCTCGCCTTCGCGATCTCCTCCTTCTACACCGGCGTGCACGGGGCGCTCCTCGCGCAGTTCCTCGGCCATCTCGAGCCGCAGTCCTTCAGCATCGAACAGACCATCACCATCTTCGTCGCGGTGGTGGTGGGCGGGCTTGCGTCCATCGAGGGATCGGTCTTCGGCGCGGCCTTCGCCATCCTGGTGCCGGCGCTGGTGGGCGGCTTCCGCTGGGCGGTGCCGGTGCTCTTCGGCGCAGCCATCCTCGCCACCATGATCTTCGAGCCGCTCGGCCTGGCCGGGCTGTGGATCAAGACGCGGCTCTATTTCCGCCTCTGGCCGTTCCGGTAGGGGGAATCGCATGGACCGCTTTCTCCAGTACGGACTGGCAGGGCTCTCCAGCGGCGCCCTCTACGCGCTGGTCGCGCTCGGGCTGGTCCTCATCTACCGCTCCGCGCGCGTGCTCAACTTCGCCCACGGCGACGTTGCCACGCTGGGCACCTTCGTGGCCTTCAGCGCGCTCACTCGCGGGCTCTCCATGTGGATGGCGCTGCCGCTCGCCATCGGCGCGGGCGCGGTGGTGGCGATGCTCTTCTACTTCGGAGCCCTGGTCCCCGCGCAGCGCAAGGGGGCCAACGCGCTGGGCAGCGTCATCCTCACCTTCGGGCTTTCCTTGATCCTGCAGGGATTCGTCGTCTGGGGCTGGGGCGCGGAACCCGACCGGCTGCCCTTCCCGCTCTCCGACAGCAAGGTCTGGCAGGTGGGGCCCGTCTTCATCTCCGAGCTTGCCGCCGGCACGCTTGCGGCCGCGGCGGCCGCGAGCCTCTTGCTCTTCCTGCTCACGCAGCGCACGCGCCTGGGGCTCGCCATGCGCGCGACGTCCGAGAACCTCGCCGCCGCGCAGACGCTGGGCATTCCCACCCGCGCCGTCCTGGCGTTCGCCTGGGGCACCGCCGCGGCGCTGGCGGTGATCGCGGGCGTGTTCCTCGCGCCGGCGCTGCTCCTCGATCCATTCTTCATGCTCGACCCGCTCTTCAAGGGCCTGGCCGCGGCGGTGCTCGGCGGCATGAACAGCCTGCCCGGCGCGGTGGTGGGAGGGCTCATCCTCGGCGTCGCCGAGAGCCTGGGCGGCGGATATGTGGCAATCGAATTCAAGACCACCATGGCATTCGTGCTGATCGTGGCGGTGTTGCTCGTGCGGCCGGAGGGGCTGCTCGGGCGCGAATTCCAGGAACGGGTCTGAGGAGGAGGACGCCGATGTACGACGAGAGCTCGAATGAGGTCGGCGCCCCGGTGGAGCGCGCCCGCGTGCCGCGCGGCGAGCGCGACTACACCGAAGAGATGGCCGAGCGGCGCCGGGCATTCGCGGTGGAACGGACCGGCGCGGACCTCTC
>DATDMU010000506.1:0-6728 GCA_036518615.1 Myxococcales bacterium | reverse complement strand
GACGACAGTACCGGTGCCACAGGTGATCTTCGCGGGTGTTGAGCGCGACAACGTCGGCGGGCCGATCGCGTCGATCGGGCCGGACGGGACAGTGCTCTGGCGCACCGGTCACGGCGACATCGCGACGATCTCGAACAACGTCGCATACAGCTCGGCGACGAAGCGTTTGTACGTGCTTGGGGATAGCGCCGCGAAGATGTTCGGGTACGCGGTCGTGGCAGCCGGTATAACAAGTTCATACAGCTGCGTGTTCGACGACGGGACTACGGCGGCGAACGCTATTGGCGCACCGAGTGTCGTCCCCGGTACGCCCGAACGCATCCTCGCTTCCGACAGCGTGGGACGACTGTGGTCACTCGCAGGAACGCCAGGATCTGGGTGCGCTGGTGCCGGTAATTCGTTCACGAATAGCGGCGGACAATGGGCCACGCTGAACCAGCCGACGGTGGATGGTTCTATCGTCATGGTTCCTCACGACGGAACGAAGTTGTCTACCCTCGCGTTCGCGGGTGGGACCTTCAGTCCAGTCACAGACGCGCCGGGTTTCGCGATCAATGTTTTCGGTCCTGTATCGATCGCCGACGCCATCTACTTCGGTGAAATCGGGACCGTGCACTTGTACTCGTACTCTCGAGCACTCGCTTCGAACTGGGCTCCGGGAAAGGCGCCCATGGCCGGGCAGATGAACGCCTCGGTCGTAGTCGGGCCGACATACGTCTTCGGATCGCCGACCGCGACGGATGGCCAGTTGCACGCCTTTCTCAAGGCAGATGGCGGTGAAGCGTGGCATTGGCCGCTGGGCGCGGCGAAGGCGGGGAACATCTCGGCTCCCAGCATCGGTGCTGACGGAATCATCTACTTCAGCTCCGACAACCCGAAGCAGCTCATCCCGCTGAAGGTCTCCACGACGTTGCCCGCCACGCCTTCCCTGGCACCAGGCTGGGCGGAGTTCAAAGGCAGCGCGCTGCAGAAGACCACCACCCTCGTCGACACCACCGTGGACAGCCTCACCACCGAGCCCGTCATCGACTCCAGCGGTGTGATCTACTTCGGTACAACGGCAGGGAAAGTGTTCGCGCTCATTACCGATTCGGGCGGGCCGCTCCCGCCCGTGCCGGGCCAGACGTGGCCTCGGGTGGGCTTCGACAACTGCAATTCCAGCAACACTGCATTCGCGTGCCAATGACGACATCGGTCATTTGACGAATAGGCTGGATCGGGCCCGCGCGATACACCGAGAATCAACTTCGACCGATTGGGGGACGGATTGCGTAACTCCGTAATCATCCTGCTGCTGACCGCCGCGGCCTGCACTCCGCGGCTGGAGGGCACCTGCACCGCGGACACGGACTGCGCAGCCAGCGAATTCTGCTCGGGTGGCATGTGCCTGCGCCGCTCCAACAGCGTGGAATTGCTCGCGCCCGCGGCCGGAGCGCTCCTGCCCGGGCACTTCCACGTCTCGGCCTCCGTCAACACCCCCGTGCCCGTGAACGACGTCACCTTCGTGGTCATCAATTCGGGCACCGGTGCCGCTCTGGGCCAGACGGTCGTCACCGCGCCGGAGGCCAACGTCTACTCGGCCGATCTGGTGCTCGACAACAAGGCGTTCGGCGGTCCCGCTGCGGTCCGCGCGGTGCTGCACCGCGCGGGGCAGGGCGACCTTGCCTCCACCGCCGTGGCCATCACGGTCGATCAGAACGCGCCTTCGATCGCTACATCGTGGGACGGCGCCACGTGGTTCGCGCGCGACGGCCACATCGCGTTCGACGCCACGGTGGCCGACGATCGCAGCGGAGTGGCATCCGCCGCGGTGGTGCTGCCCGACGGTACCAGCTTCTCCGGCGTGCTCTCCGGCTCGACCGCCGCCTTCGACGTGCCCGGCACGGGGGTCGTGCCTGCCGGCGTGGCTGCCGAGGTTCCCTTCACGCTCGCCGTCACCGACCTCGCCGGCAACCGGCAGGAGAGCGGTCCCATCGCCATTTTGCGCGTCGACGGCGCTCCGCCGGTGGTGACGCTCGCGCCGCTGTCGACCACCACCTGGTTCCGGAGCGTCCTGGACGTCAACGCCACCATCGACGACGGTCAGGGATCCGGAATGGCGTCGGCGCGCCTGCTACTCAATGGCTCGATCGTCTCGACCCAGCCGCCGGCAGGACCCGCCTGGGCGTTCCAGCCCGACCTCTCCGCCGCCATTCCGGGTGTCGATGGGCAGGTCACCGTGCGCGTCGAGGGCTTGGACGCGGTGGGCAACGTCGGCTCGGCGGAACAGGTCATCAACGTGGACACGCTTCCGCCCGCGGTCGCCGAGCCGCGGGTGGAAACCGCGCCCGACCTCATCGACTCGTCCGGCCGCGGCTGGTTTCGCGGTCCCTCGCTCGCGCCCGGCGGCGCAGACATCGTGGTGTCGGCGGCCATCTCCGACGCGCACCTGATCACCACCGGAGCGGCGGCTCCTGCGGCAGTGATTGGAAGCGCACGCTTCGCCGGCACCTTCGCTGCGGGACGCTGGACGTTCTCCATCCCGCGGTCCGCCGGCCTGAACGCCGGTGGCGCCATCCCGGTGGTTTTCGATGCGCAGGACGAGGCGGGAAACCATCCCCAGGGCGCGCCGAACGCCGTCCTCTTCATCGATGACCAGAAGACCTTCGACGCGGCCGCCGTCGCGGACAGCGCCTTCCACCGCGCCTCGGAGACGGTCGCGGTGAAGGTGACGGCAGCGCCACCGAGCGGCTTTCCCGCGCCGGGCGGCACCGTCGATCTCACTGCCGCCGCCAGGCTCTCCATCGGCTCGTGCGCGGCCATCGCGCCCGACGCGACTTCGACGTTCGCGGTCTCCCCCGACGCATCGACGCTGGTCTTCATGGTGCCGGTCTCCACCTGCGTCGCCGCGAACACCGACGCGGCGGTCGGGTTCAGCGCATCGCTCTTCAGCCTCGCGGGAGGCACCGGCACCGCCACCGGAACGCTGCACATCGACGAGATGGCGCCGGTGGTCGGCAGCATCACCGTCTTCTATCCGGCGCCGGCTCCGGCGCCCGATTGGGGACACGACGGCGCGCACTTCACCCGCCGCGACAGCGGCAACCTCTTCGCGTTCTCGGCGTACGACTGCGATGGCACCGTGGTCGCGTCGCTCGACCAGGCATTTCCGGGAATCACGGTGACGAGCGCGCCCGACACCTCGGGCACGCTCAACCCCACCTGCGCAGGCGTGACGGTGACCCGGTTCACCGTCAGCGGCGCCATCGGCTTGCTGTCCGCGGCGATGTTCGCGGCGCTGGACAATTCGCTCGGCTTTTCCGGCGGCGTGGGGGATGCGGCCGGCAACCGGACGCCCTTTGCGGTCTCGGTCGGGGTGACCCGCAAGCTCTGGCGCGCCACGCCGTCCGGCGCCGCGTCGTCCCTCACGCTGGGCGCCGGCATCTTCGCCGCCGGCGACGGCGGGACCTCGGCCTTCGACCCGGCGTCCGGTGCGCAGACGGTGTGGAGCACGGGGCCTTCCGGCGGCGCGATGCTCGCGACAAATGCGGGAACGCCGGCGATCCTCCTTTCGAGTCCGACCGGAGTGAGGGCCCTCTTCGGCCCGGGCACCGGCGGTTCATGCGCGCACGGCGATACCGTGACCGGCTTCGGCCTCATCAACGAGTCCAGCGCGGCCTATTCGTCGGAGTCGCAGGTCTGGGACGGCACGTGCCAGGCGGGCTGCATCGCCGATGCCTGCGGACCCACCACCTGCGCCAAGTGCTCGGTCTGCTGGAACACGTTCACGGAATCGTTCACGGACTTGATCATTCTCTCCGGCACGACGGTCTCCTGTTCGCCGGGGCCAGCTCCAGCCGCGACGTGTGCGGGCAGCCCCGACGGTCCGGCCTCCCTCGGCAACCGCATCTCCACCGCGCTGCCCGTCGCCGGCTGGGTGGGCCAGGACGCCTCCAATGCCTGGGCCTTCACCGACGCGTCGGGAACCGAGCTCAGCACTTACGGCGCTCCGCTCTCGGCCGCCCCGGGTTGGCCGCTGGTCGATGCCTCGTCGCCGCCGCGCGCCTACCTGCCGAACGTATTCGGGAGCACCGGCCGCATCGACGTCGTTCAGCTTGGAGCGGGCGGATTCGGGACGACGCTCATGCAGCTCGACGGCTTTCCCGGACCCATCGCCGACATGCAGCTCTCCGCCGGCGGCATCCTCTACGTGCTGAGCGGCGGAATCGTCCACGCCGTCGCCGTCGATTCGGCGGGCTCCGGTACCGCCGCCGGTGGGCCGCAGGCTGGCGCCTGGGCTTCGCGATGCCACGATCCTTGCCGCTCCAGCCTTGCGGGGTACGCATGTCCGTATTGAAATCGATTGCGCTTGCGCTGCTCGTGGCATTCCCCGTCCTGGCGGACGCGACCAGCGAGGCCCGCGAGCACTTCAAGAGCGCCCAGACGCACTACGCGCTCGGCGAGTTCGAGGAGGCTGCGAAGGAATACCGGGAAGCGTACCGGTTCCGCGCGGAGCCGGTGATCCTCTTCAACATCGGCCAGGCCTGCAGGCAGATCCGGCAATGGCAGCAGGCGTACTTCTATTACCGGCAATACCTGAGCAAGAAGCCGGACGCGCCCAATCGCGAGGAGACCGAATCCCTGATCGAGCAGATGCGCCGGCGCATGGACGAGGAGGAGGAGCAGCGGCTGCGGGTGCCGCGGGATCCGGCGGCGGCGCACAACGACGAAAGCGAGCTGCAGCTCAGCAAGCTCTACGGCGCAACGGCGGGCGCCCCGGCCGCGGGCGCTGTGACTCCGGGCCCTGCGCCGGCGAACACCGCGCGCGCCGCGCCAACCGCCGCCCCGAAGGCAACGACGCCGGTACCCGCGGCACAGACGACTCCACCTCCGGCCGCTGCCGCCGCGAAACCTGCGGTCGCAATATCTCCGACGCCGATGCCTCCGGCGGCGGCTCCGGCGGTCAGCAAACCGGTCGTTGCAATCCCCGCCGCCGTGACGGCATCGGCGCCCGCCGCCGTGACGGCATCTGCGCCCGCTGCCGAGCCGAATCGGACCTGGCGCGTGGCCGGTTACGCCGCCATCGGCGCGGGTGTCATCGGCGAAGGGCTGGCCCTCTTGTTCCACGGCTCGGCCCAGTCTGCCGCCAGCGAGTTCAACCAGAAGCACTCCGCGGGCACCTTGACCGCCGCCGACGCCTCGCTCAAGTCGGACGCGGAGTCGAAGGGACGGCTCGCCACGGTGGCGGCCATCGGCGGCGCCTTGCTCCTCGCGACGGGGGGCGTGCTCACGTTCGCGTTCTGACCCTGCATCGACCTGCGCCGCTTGTCGCTCCTGCGCCCCGCGCGTAGATTCCGCCCTCTTCGAGAAGGGGGCCCGCAGGCATGGCGATACCGATGCACGTCTTCCGCGAGTACGACATCCGCGGCCTGGTGGCCACCGAGCTGACGCCGCAGTTCGCCGAGCAGCTTGGGCGCGGGTTCGGCCAATATCTCCTCGAGAAGAACCCGGGCGCGCAGGCCATCGTGCTGGGGCGCGACCACCGGCTCTCCAGCGAAGGCCTGGCGCAGGCGTTCTCGCGCGGGGTGCGCAGCCATGGCGTGGACGTCATCTCCATCGGCGTGGTGGCCACGCCCATGACCTACTTCGCCGCCAACGTGCTCCCGGTGGACGGCCTCTGCATGATCACCGGCTCGCACAACCCGCCCGAGTACAACGGCTTCAAGGTGGGCATCGGCAAGTCCACGCTGGCCGGGCCGGAGGTGCAGGAGTTGAAGAAGCGGGTGGCGCAGGGCAAGGCCGGCAAGCGCAACGGCCGCGAGCTGGACCACGACATCATCACGCCGTACATCCACTTCATCGTCCAGTCGCTGGGCATGACGCCGCGGCCGCTGAATGTCGTCTGCGACGCCGGCAACGGCACCGGCGGCCTGGTGGGTCCGCGGCTCTTGCGCGCGCTCGGCCACCACGTCACCGAGCTCTTCTGCAACCTCGACGGCAACTTCCCCAACCACCATCCCGATCCCACCGTGGAGGAGAACCTGCGCGACCTGCAGCGCAAGGTGGCGGAGTGCAAGGCCGACCTGGGCGTGGCCTGGGACGGCGACGCCGACCGCGTGGGCGCCATCGACGAGAACGGCAGGATCCTCTGGGGCGACCAGCTGATGATCCTCTTCTCCCGCGACGTGCTGGCGGAACATCCGGGGGCCGCCATCGTGAGCGAGGTGAAGTGCTCGCAGACGCTCTACGACGACATCGAGAAGCGCGGCGGCCGCGCCATCATGTGGAAGGCCGGGCACTCCTTGATCAAGAGCAAGATGAAGGAGGAGCACGCGCTGCTCGCGGGAGAGATGAGCGGGCACATCTTCTTCCGCCACCGCTACTACGGCTTCGACGACGGCATCTACTCCGCTGCGCGCCTGCTCGAGCTGGTGGCGCGCGACGGGCGGCCCTTGAGCAAGATGCTCGACGGCATTCCGCAAACTTTCGCCTCGCCGGAGATCCGCTTCGACTTTCCCGAGGAGAAGAAGTTCCGCGCGGTGGAACTGGCCAGGGAGCGCCTGCGCAAGGCCGGCAAGACCATCGAGGTGGACGGCGTCCGCGTCATCGTGGACGGCGGCTGGGGCCTCGTGCGCGCCTCGAACACGCAGCCGCTGCTGGTCTTGCGCTGGGAGGCCACCAGCGAGGCGAGGCTGCGGGAGATCCAGCGGCTGATCGAGGGCACGGTCGAGCAGATCCGCAAGGAGCTG
>DATDMU010000505.1:0-19884 GCA_036518615.1 Myxococcales bacterium | reverse complement strand
CTCGAGCGCGGAGAGCTGAGGCTGCGCTACCAGCCCATCGTCTCGCTCTATTCGGGGCAGATCACCGGGTGCGAGGCGCTGATCGTCTGGGACCATCCCACCCGCGGCACCATCCCGCCGAACGACTTCATCCCCAGCGCCGAGGAGACGGGGCTGATCGTGCCGATCGGGAACTGGGCGCTGTCGCGCGCGTGCGCCGACGCCAAGTCGTGGAACGATGCCATTCCCCGCGGCCAGCCCGGCGTCTCGGTGAGCGTGAACCTCTCGGCGCGGCAGCTCCTCAGGCCCGAGCTGCTCGACGAGGTGCGCACCGCGCTGGCCGAGAGCGGCCTTCCGGCGCCGCGCCTGCGGCTGGAGGTGACCGAGAGCGTGATCATGGAGCACGCAGGCCCCGCCGCGGTGCTGCTGGCGCAGCTCAAGGGCATGCAGGTCCACCTGCTGCTCGACGACTTCGGCACCGGCTACTCGTCGCTCAGCTACCTGCACAACTTCCGCTTCGACACGCTGAAGATCGACCGCAGCTTCGTCATGCGCATCGAGCAGTCGTCGAAGCAGGCGGAGATCGTCCGCACCATCGTCAGCCTCGCCCACGCGCTCGCCATCGAGGTGATCGCCGAGGGCGTGGAGAACCCGGCGCAGGTGCAGCAACTGCAGGCGCTGCACGTGCAGTCGGCGCAGGGGTACTGGTTCTCCCGGCCGCTGGCGGGGCGCGCCTTCCAGGACCTCCTGATGCTGCGCAAGACCTACGCGCTCCCGCTCTCCCCCGGCGTCCAGCTCGCGCACTGAAGCGCGCGTTCGCGGGGGCGCATGGGCCCTAGCGCAGCGTGAACCAGAGCATCAGGACGGTGAGGACGATGAGGATGGCGGCGGTGGCCCAGGACAGGGAGCTCAGCCAGCGTCCGTTGCGGTAGCGGCCCATCAGGCGCTCGTCCTGGGCGAGCAGCAGCATGAAGACGAGGATGAAGGGCAGGAGCACGCCGTTGGCGGTCTGCGAGAGGAGCATGATCTTGAGGAGAGGCACGCCGGGCAGGAGCACCAGGCCGGCGCCGAGCACGATCATCGCCTCGTAGAGCACGTAGAACTGCGGCGCGTCGTGGCGGCGCTTGTCGATGCCGCTCTCCCAGCCGAAGGCCTCGCAGACGTAGTAGCTGGTGGAGAGCGGCAGGATGCTGGCGGCGAAGAGCGAGGCGTTGAAGAGGCCGAAGGCGAAGAGCGCGCTCGCCCACTCCCCGGCGAGCGGGCGCAGCGCCACCGCCGCGTCCGCCGCCGACTCGATGTGGCCGCCGGCGCGGTGGATGGTGGCGGAGCAGGCCAGCACGATGAAGAACGCGACCACGTCGGTGACCACGCAGCCGAGGACCACGTCCAGCCGCGAGAGCGGATAGTCGTCGAGGCGCACGCCTTTCTCGACGATGGCCGACTGCAGATAGAACTGCATCCACGGCGCGATGGTGGTGCCGACCAGCGTCACCACCATGGTCAGCGCGGGGCCGGTCAGGGCCAGCGTGGGGCGCAGCGAGCCGAGGGCCACCTGGCCCCAGTCCGGCCTGGCCAGGACGCCGGCCACCAGGTAGGCGACGTAGAAGACGCAGGCCACCAGGAACACGCGCTCCACGATCTTGGCGGTGCCCTTGAGCACGAGCAGCCAGACGGTGAGCGCCACCAGCGGCACCGAGTACCAGCGGGGGATGCCGAAGATCTGCAGCGCCTCCGCCACGCCGGCGAACTCGGCCATGGTGTTGCCCACGTTGGCGATGACCAGCGCCAGCATGACGTAGAAGGTGGCCTTGACCCCGAACCGCTCGCGGATGAGGTCGGAGAGGCCCTTGCCGGTGACCACGCCCATGCGCGCGGTCATCTCCTGCACCAGGATCAGGGCCAGCGTGATGGGGATGAGCGTCCAGAGCAGCGAGTAGCCGAAGTCCGCGCCCGCCTGCGAGTAGGTGGCGATGCCCCCGGCGTCGTTGTCCACGTTGGCGGTGATGATGCCGGGACCGATCACCGCCAGCACCGCGACGACCCTCCCCCAGCGCGACTTGAGCAGCGGCCTGACGCTGGTCGGTGTCGGCCGCACCTCCACATCAGCCATGGAGGACCTTTTCCAGCACGTCGTCCACCGTGACCACGCCGAGGATCTTGCCGTCCTTCTCCACCGGCAGGGAGAAGAGGTTGTACTTCGCCGCCAGCTCGGCGACGTGGCCGGCGGGGTCGTCGGGGGCGAGCCGCGCGGGGTGCTCGTGCATCAGCGCGTCCACCGGCGCTTCCGGCGAGGCGAGGAGCAGGTCGCGCAGCGAGAGCACGCCGAGCAGGCTCCGGTCGCGCTGCAGCACGAAGCAGTCGTGCACCTGGGCGATCTCCTTCGCCTGCTCGCGGATGGACTGCAGCGCCGCCTCCGCCGACATGGCGGGCGAAAGGCGGAGGAACTCGGTGTTCATCATGCCGCCGGCGGAGTTCTCGTCGTAGTGCAGGAGCTTCTGCACCTCGCTCGCTTCCGGCGCCTCCATGGCGGCGAGGATCTCTGCGGACTCCGCCTTGGGCAGCTCGGCGAGGAGGTCCGCCGCGGCGTCGGGCTGCATCTCCTCGACGATGTCCGCCGCCCGCTCCGGCTCCACCATGTGGAGCAGCTCGCGCTGCAGGTCCGGCTCCGATTCCTCCAGCGCGTCGGCGGCGGCCTCCACGGGAAGATCGCGGAAGAGCACCGCCCGCTCGCGCCGGTCGAGGTCCTCGAGGATCTCGGCGAGGTCGCTCGGGTGCACCTGCCCGAGCGCGCGGCGCGCCAGGTCCAGGCGCACGCGCGAGCTGCCCGCCGAGAGCGGCTGCACGTATTTCCAGGGCAGGAATTTCTCGGTGCGCAGCGCGCGGCTGCGGGGCAGGAGCGTCTTGAGCAGCAGGTCCACCGCGGACTGCCAGCCCATGCGGCGCACCAGCCCGCGGAAGCCCACGTCCACGTGCGCCACCCGCAGCTCGCCGCGGGCGCGCAACAGGTGCAGGTCGTTGACCCGCTCCACCTTGGCGTCGTCGGTGTCGACGATCTGCCGGTCGAGCACGTCCTGCGCCAGGGGAATCTCGCTGCCGATCAGCTTGACCGGCTGCAGCGCGTCCGCGCCCCGGCCGAGCCGCGTGGCCGACGGCTCGCAGGAGGCGACGTCGGCCCATTCCACCCGCACCACCTCGCCGCCCGCGACGCGAACGCGCAGCGCGGTGATGCGCGGATAGGCGGGTTCGGCGGCATCGGCGAGGAAGTCGACCACCCGTCCGAGGCGCGCGCCGCCGGAGGCGAAGACCGGCCGCCCGAGCAGCTCGGAGAGGAAGACGAAGGTGCCCTCGCGCTGCGCGTTGCGCGCCAGGGCCGTCTGTGTGTGCTCGCCCAGCGCGGCCTCCAGCGAAAAGCCTCGGTGCGAGTCGCCGGTAGCAGACGGCGCAGGGCCGGTCAAGGCGTCCTGTGGTAGACACGCGGCCGATGGCCAGCCCCCCTCCGACGATCGCCGATGAGCTGAAGAGCCTGCGCATCGATCGCGCAGCGGAGCGGCGATCGCTGCCCGGCTGGCTGCTGCCCGCCGCGATCGTCGTGGGGCTGGCCCTTCTCGCCCTTCTCGCGTGGAGGGCGCTGGGCAGCCGCCTCTTCGCTCCCGAGGTGGAGACGACGCAGGTGGCGCTGGTCACGCCGGCGCAGGGCGCGCAGCTCCTCGTTGCCACCGGCTACGTGGTGCCGCAGCGCAAGGCCAACATCTCGCCGCGCATCGGCGGGCGGGTGGCGAAGATCTTCGTCGAGGACGGAACGGTGGTGAAGGCCGGACAGGTCATCGCCGTCCTCGAGGACGCGGACTACCGCGCGCAGCTCGCCCAGGCGCAGGCCGACGTCAAGTCGGCGCAGGCGCGGCAGAAGAAGGCGGAGGTGGACGTGCAGGACGCGCAGCGGCAGTACGCCCGCGAGCAGATCGTGCAGGAGAAGGGAGTCTCCACCCCCGCCGCGCTCGATGCGGCGACGGCGCGCCTGGGCGGCGCCGGGGCGGCGCTCGCTGCCGCCGAGGCCGACGTGGCCGCGGCGAAGGCCAGGGTGGAGGTGGCGCGGGTGAACCTGGACAACTGCTACGTCCGCGCGCCCTTCGCCGGCCGCATCACCCAGAAGCTCACCGACATCGGCGAGATCGTCTTCGGCTTCACCAGCGCGGGCAACGCCGGCAACGGCGGCATCGCCTCGCTCGCGGACTTCAGCACCTTGCAGGTGGAGGCCGACGTGTCCGAGTCGCAGGTGTCCAAGCTGGCCATCGGCACGCCCGCGGAGATCGCGCTCGACGCCTTTCCCGACCGCCGCTACCGCGGCAGGGTGGCCGAGGTGCGCCCCCGGGTCGATCGGGCCAAGGCCACCGTGACGGTCAAGGTGGCCTTCGTCGACGAGGCGAAGGACGTGCTGCCCGACATGGGGGCGAAGGTGACCTTCCTCGCGCGCGAGCTGGACGCGACCGCGCAGAAAGCCGCGCCCACGCCGGCGGTCTCGCCGGACGCGGTGGTCGAGAGCGGAGACGGCAAGGCGGTGTTCGTGGTCGGTCCGGAGGGGTCGGTGAAGAGCGCGCCGGTGGTCACGGGTCCCCCGCTGGGAAATCTCCTCACGCTGCGCCAGGGGCCGCCTCCGGGCACGCGCCTGGTCCGCTCGCCGCCCAGGGACCTCAAGGACGGGATGCGGGTCAAGGAGAAGCAGTGATGGCAGAGACCGCCGCTGCCCCGCGCGCCGCCGCGCCCATCATCGAGATCCGCGGCCTGCGCAAGGTCTACCGCCGCGAGAAGCAGGAGATCACCGTCCTCGACGGCATCGACCTCGACGTGCCCGAAGGCGCGTTCGAGGCGCTGATGGGGCCTTCCGGCTCGGGCAAGACCACGCTGCTCAACCTGATCGCCGGCATCGACGCGCCCACCAGCGGATCCATCCGCGTGGCCGGCCAGGAGATCGGCAACCTTCCCGAGGGCCGCCGCGCCGAGTGGCGGGCGCGCAACATCGGCTTCATCTTCCAGTTCTACAACCTGATGCCGGTGCTCACCGCGGCGGAGAACGTGGAATTGCCGCTGCTCCTCACGCGGCTCGCGAAGAAGGAGCGGCAGAGGCGCGTCGAGATCGCGCTCAAGCTGGTGGACCTCTCCGATCGCCTCGACCACACCCCGCGGCAGCTCTCCGGCGGCCAGCAGCAGCGGGTCGCCATCGCCCGCGCCATCGTCTCCGATCCGAAGATCATCGTGGCGGACGAGCCCACCGGCGACCTCGACAGGAGATCCGCCGAAGAGGTGCTCGCCCTGCTTCGCACGCTCAACGAGACGCTGGGCAAGACCATCGTGATGGTGACCCACGACCCGCACGCGGCCGAGGCCGCCAAGGTCCACCGGCGCCTCGACAAGGGGCTGCTCACGTGACGCTCGCGGGGCTCGCTGCGCGCAACGCTTTCCTGCGCAACAAGACGCGCTCGCTGCTCACCATCGCCGGGGTGATCATCACCGCCCTCGCCTTCGTCTTCCTCCGCTCGGTCTTGAACGCCTGGTACGCGAGCAGCGAGTCGTCCGCGGCGGATCGGGTGGTCACCCGCAACGCCGTCTCCATCATCCAGCCCCTGCCGCTCAACTACCGCGACCGCATCGCCCAGGTGCCGGGCGTCACCGCGGTGACGTACCAGAACTGGTTCGGCGGCTACTACAAGGAGCGGCGGAACTTCTTCGCCAACTTCGCCGTCGAGGCGAAGAGCACGCTGGAGATCTTCGACGTGCGCTTCCTCGCCGGCGCCGAGCGGGACTTCCTCTCCGACCGCAACTCGTGCCTGGTGGGCAAGGATCTGGCGAAGCGCTTCGGCTTCCGCATCGGCGACACCGTCCCGCTGATCAGCGAGATCTATCCCGGCGACTGGCGCTTCCGCGTCGCCGGAATCGTCGACTCGCCCGAGGACGAGACCGTCCAGACCGGCATGTACTTCCACTGGGCCCGGCTCAACGAAGGGCTGCCGCAGGGGCGCAAGGACCAGGTGGGGGTGTTCATCAGCAAGATCGCCCGGGCGCAGGAGTCGCCGCGGGTGATCCACGACATCGACGCGCTCTTCGCCAACAGCGAGGCGGAGACGCACACCGAGACGGAGAAGGCGTTCCGGCTGCAGTTCGTGACCGGATCGAGCGCCATCCTCAACGCGCTGCAGGTGGTCAGCGGCGTGATCCTGATCATCATGGCGCTGATCCTGGGGAACACGCTGGCGATGGGGCTGCGCGAGCGGACCGGCGAGCTGGGCGCGATGCGGGCGATCGGCTTTCTGCCCCGGCACGTGAGCCAGCTCGCGGTGATCGAAGGAGCGCTGCTCGGCGTGACCGGCGGCGTCCTCGGCGTGGCTGTCGCGCCCGGGGTGCTGGGCGCGTTCCGCGCGGCGATGGCGAAGTTCGGCATCGCCTTCCCCATCTTCATGCACGCGCCCACGGCCGTCGCGGCGCTGGCGGCGGCGGCGGTGCTCGGCGCCGCGGCGAGCCTGATGCCCGCGGCGCAGGCGGCGCGGCTGCGGGTGGTGGACGCGTTGCGGAGGCAGGAGTGATCCCGCTCTCGTACAACCTGCGATCGATCTTCCGGCGCAGGTTCTCCGCCGTGGCCACCGTGCTGGGCCTTGCGCTGGTGGTGTTCGTCTTCGCGGCGGTGCTGATGCTCGCCCGCGGCGTGGAGGAGACGCTCAAGGCCACCGGCTCGCGCGACAACGCCATCCTCCTGCGCAAGGGCTCCTCCACCGAGATGACCAGCTTCCTGCCGCGCGACGCCGCGAAGACGTTCGCCGCCGACCCCGCCGTCGCCGTCGAAGGCGGGCGCGCGGTGGCCTCGCCGGAGCTGCTGGTCATCTTCCAGCTCCAGCGCAGCGACGGCGAGGGCACCGCCAACGTGGGCTTCCGCGGCGTGACCCGCGACGGCTGGGAGCTGCTCCGATCGCAGGCGGTGCGCGTGGTCGACGGGCGCGTGCCGCGATGGGCCACGAGCGAGGTGATGATCGGGCGCGCCACCCGCGGCCGCTACAGGGGCGCCGGTCTGGGCCAGACCATCACCATCGCGCGCCGCAACTGGCAGGTGGTAGGCGTGTTCGAGGCGGGCGGCAGCGCCTTCGAGAGCGAGGTGTGGACCGACGCCGATCAGCTCATCGACGCGGCCAGGCGGCCCGGGTACTCGGCGATGACGGTGCGGCTGCGCTCGCCTTCGGACCTGTCGCAACTGCGCGCGACCGTGGACGCGGACCCGCGCTGGAACCTGGAGGCGAAGCGCGAGGACCGCTACTACGAGGAGTCGTCGGGAACCCTGGCGGCGTTCATCCGCGGCCTCGGCATCACCATCGCCGTCTTCTTCGCCTTCGGCGCGACGCTGGGCGCGATGATCACCATGTACGCGCAGGTCGCCGCGCGCATCCGCGAGGTGGGCACGCTGCGGGCGCTGGGCTTCCGGCGCAGGACGGTCCTCGGCAGCTTCCTCGTGGAGAGCCTGATGCTGGCGCTCGCCGGCGCCGCGGTGGGCTGCGTCTTCGCGGCGATGCTGGGCGCGCTCTCCTTCACCACCATGAACTTCTCCTCCTTCACCGAGGTGAAGTTCCGCTTTCACTTCGGCGCGGACATCGCCTGGAAGAGCGCGCTCTTCGCCACCTTCATGGGGCTGTTCGGCGGCACGCTGCCGGCGGCGCGGGCGGCGCGGCTGCCCATCGCGGAGGCCACCAAGGGATGAATCGCGACGACGCGTGGAAGCTGCTCTGCGAGTTCACGCAATCGGATGCGCTGCGCAAGCACGCCCGCGGCGTGGAGGAGGCGATGCGCGCCTACGCGCGCTGGTTCGGCGTCACCGACCCCGCGGAGATCGAGAAGTGGGGCATCGTCGGCATGCTCCACGACTTCGACTACGAACAGAACCCCACCGAGGATACGCACGTCCACGTGGGCACGCGCATCCTGCGCGAGCGCGGCTGGCCGGAGGAGATCGTCGAGGCGGTCGCCGCCCACGCCGACTACATGAAGATTCCCCGCGACACGCCGCTGAAGAAATCCATCTACGCCTGCGACGAGGCGGTGGGGTTCATCGGCGCCTGCGCCAAGGTGCGGCCGAGCAAAAAGCTCGCCGACCTGCCGCCGGAATCGGTGGTGAAGAAGCTCAAGGACAAGGCCTTCGCGCGCAGCGTGGACCGCGGCTACGTCTACGGCGGCGCGGAGGCAGTGGGCCGGCCGCTGCTGGAGCACGTCGCCTTCCTCATCGAGGCGCTCAAGCCCATCGCCGAGGAGATCGGCCTCTGATGTTGTACGATGCGCCGTGCGCGCGCGCGTCGGCGAGGGCCTGCTGCTGCTCCTCCTCCTCCTCGCCTACGGATGGCTGTTCGTCTTCTTCCCCGGCATCAACAACCCGAACGAGATGGTGCGCGTCTACACCGCGCGCGCGCTCCTGGAGGAGCACACCTGGTCCATCGGCCGGCGCGAGCTGCGCGGCGGGCGCACGCTCGACTCCGGCCCGGTCTATTCGGACTGGGGCTACGTCAACGACAAGGCGCTCACCTGCGACGATGCGCGGGCGCGCCCTCCGCAGTGCGCCGGCCGGCTCTACGCGGCGAAGGCGCCCGCCGCCTCGCTCCTGGCGGTGCCCGTGCTCGCGGCGTTGCGCGCGTTCGGGCCGCTGCGCAAGGCGGAGGCGGTGCTGGCGCTTCGCTGGGCCTGGGTCATCCTGCCCTCGATCCTCTTCTGGCTGGCGCTGCGCCGCTGGATGATCGACGCGGAAGTCGGGGAGCCTGCCGCGCTGGCCTGCACGCTCTGCGGAGCGCTCGGGTCGCTCTCGCTCACCTATGGCCAGATGTTCGCCGGCCACCAGCTCGCGGCGCTGGCGCTCGGCGCGGCCTTTCTCTGCGCGTTCTGGAAGACGTGGCGCCCGGGCTGGTTCGGGTTCTTCTGCGCGCTCTCGGTCGCGCTGGAATATCCGTCGGCGCCGGCCGCGGCCATCCTCCTTGCCGCCGCCTTGCTGCGGCACCGCCGCGGCCTCTTGCGCGTGGCGCTGGGAGCGCTGCCCTGGGCGCTGGTCCTGGCGCAGTTCCACTGGAGCGCGTTCGGGTCGCCCTGGGCCACGCCGTACGGGCATCTGGAGAACCCCGGCTTCGTTCGCGAGATGGGCCCGGGCGTGCTGGGCCTGTCGATGCCCACGCCCGAGCGGGTCTACGGATCGCTCTTCGCGCCCTGGCTGGGCCTCTTCTTCTGGGCGCCGTGGACCCTTCTCGCGCTGGTCGCGCCGTGGTGGATGCGGCGCAGCGCGGCGGGCTGGGCCGCATTCCTGGTCGTCTTCTATTACATCGCGTTCCAGCTCGGCCAGTCGCTCTGGCGCAGCGGATGGGTGGTAGGCCCGCGATACATGACGCCATTGATTCCCTTTGCTGCGGTCTGCGTCGCGCTCGCCTTTCGAGAGGCGCCGCGCTTCTGGCCAGCGGCCGTGGGCGGCCTGGGAGCGGCCGGCGTGGCAGCCACCGGCCTCGCTTCCGCCGTGTGCCAGGGCTTCCCCCTCGAGGTGGAAAATCCCCTCCGCGAGGTGGTCTGGCCGCTGCTCTCGCACGGATATGCGGCGCCGAATCTGCTCCAGGCGCTGGGCGTCCGCGGGCTCTGGAGCGCGGTGCCCTATTTTGTCGCCCTGGCCATCGCCGTCGCGCTGCTCGTCCGCCGCAATGCCGCCGCGCTCGCGATCTGGCTCGCGCTCACGCTTCTGCAATGGTCCGCGCCGGCGAAACGCGACCTCGGAGCGGCGCGCTTTCTCGCCTCGCAATGGGAGCCGTCGCCGCCTCCGGGCGCAAGCCGCTTCTGATACTGTCGGCCTCGTGCGCGCCCAGCTTCCCAGCCCCGTGCCAACCCGGCTGAACCTGGGCTGCGGGCAGTTTCCCCTCCCCGGCTTCCTCAACGTGGACGTCGCCGAACAGGCAAAGGCGGATGTCTTCCTCGACCTGCGCGAGCTGAAGAACTTCGAGCTCTTTCCCGAGGGGCATTTCGAGATCGTGGTCATGGACCACGTCCTCGAGCACCTCGACGACGTCTTCGGCGTGATGATCGCCGTCCACAGGCTGCTGAGGCCCGGCGGCCGGCTGGAGATCCGCGTGCCTCACTTCTCCCGCGGCATCACCCACCCCGAGCACAAGCACGGCTTCGACGTGACCTTTCCCGAATACGTGCGGCCCGGCTTCCAGGGCGGATACATCGGCGTTCCCCTGGAGCTCCATTCGATGCGGCTCGACTACATGATCCGCTGGGACCTGAAGGGCGTGGCGGTGCGCGCATGGCAATTGCCCATCCTCAAGGCCATGAACGCGCTCGTGAGCTGGCTTGCGAATCTGCAACCCTACGCGTGCAGCCGCTTCTGGTGCACCTGGGTGGGCGGGTTCGAGCAGATCGAGTTCATCTTCCGCAAGCCGCTCGCCTGAGCCGCCTCGCCGCCGACGAACGTCCTAACGATCGCGGGAGGCCCTCGTGTTATCGATCATCTCGCCTTGCCGACTCCCGGACCCACATTCACCCATCCCTCGGCAGGGGAGATGGCGCCGCAGCCGGAGACGCGCACCCGCAAGGTGCTGCGGGCGGAGCTCGGATCGCTGCATCCGCGCCTGATGCTCGCGCAGCTTCTGGTGCGCGCGCTCCCGCAGCTCGCCTTTCCCTACCTGCGCACGGCGATCTACCGGCGGCTCGCGGGCATCTCCATCGGCAGGCGCAGCCTGATCGCAGGCCGCCTCGAGCTGATCGGTCCGGGGCGCATCGAGGGACGGCTTCGCATCGGCGATTACTGCTGGATCAACGCCCCCTTCTTCGCCGACCTCACCGGCGACATCACCCTCGGCGATCACGTCACCGTCGGCCATCACGTGGTGCTGGTGACGGCGGACCACGAGCACGGACCCGCCGGGCATCGCGCAGGCGCCGTGGATCCGAAGCCCATCGTGATCGGGAACGGCGCCTGGATCGCCTCGCGCGTGACCATCCTGCCGGGCGTCACCGTGGGCGAGGGCGCGATCGTGGGCGCCGGAAGCGTGGTCACGCGCGACGTGCCGCCCGACACGCTGGCGGTGGGCGTGCCCGCGAGGCCGGTGCGCAAACTCGGCGCGCACGAGCTGAAGGCGATCCGTCCGGGCCGCAGCGGGAGCTGAGGCCGGGGGCGGCGGCGCAATCCGCGGGAATCCCCACCGCTTTGCGGGCATCATCACTCCGGCGACCCGCCAGGAGGGCAGATGGGAACCGCGTTGGTCACCGGAGCATCGTCCGGCCTGGGCGTCGAGTACGCGAAGCTCTTCGCCGCCGACCACCACGACCTCGTGCTGGTGGCGCGCCGGCGCGAACGGCTGGAGGCCCTGGCCGCGGAGCTGCGATCGGCGCACGGCGTGAAGGTGGCGGTGGTGGCGGCGGATCTCGCCGCTCCGCAAGGGGCGGAGGGCGTGGTGGCGGAGACGCGCCGCCTCGGCCTCGAGATCGACTTCCTCATCAACAACGCCGGCCTCGGCGCGAGCGGCGCCTTCGCCGACCTTCCCCTGTCGCGCGAGCTGGAGATGCTCCAGGTCAACGTCACCGCGCTGGTGTCGCTCACCCGCGAGCTCTTGCCCGGCATGGTGGCGCGCAAGCGCGGGCGCATCCTCAACATCGGCTCCACCGCCGGCTTCCCGCCCGGCCCCTTCATGGCGGTCTACTACGCGAGCAAGGCGTTCGTGAATTCGTTCACCGAGGCGCTCTGGTACGAGCTGCGCGGCACCGGCGTCACCGCCACGGTGAGCTGCCCGGGCGCCACCGCCACCGAATTCGCCGGCGTGGCCGGAAACGACCGCTCGCTCCTCTTCCGCCTGGGAGCGGCGCCCGCCGCGGAGGTGGCAAGGCAGGGCTACCGCGCGATGCTGAAGGGCAAACCCATGGCCGTCCACGGCCTGCGCAACAAGCTCACCGTCCAGTCCTTGCGCCTCGCCCCGCGCGCCGTCTCGCGCGCGGTGGCCGCCGCGCTCAACCCCAGGCCGCGATGAGAGGAAGCGCGCATGCAACCGTTCAGGGTCCACGTGCCGGACGAAGTGCTCTCGGACCTGCGCGAGCGGCTCGCCCGGACGCGCTTTCCGCCGTCCCTCGGCACCGGCTGGGAGCGCGGCGTCGATCTCGATTGGCTCCGCCGCGCCGTGGACCACTGGAGGCACGGCTACGACTGGCGCGCCGCCGAGCGCGAGATGAATCGCTGGCCCCAGTTTCGCGAGCAGATCGAAGGCCTGCAGATCCACTTCCAGCACGTGCGCGCGGGCGGACTGCCGCTCCTCGTCACCCACGGCTGGCCGGGCTCGTTCCTCGAGATGTCGCGCCTTCTGCCGCTCCTCGTCGAGGCGGGCTTCGACGTGGTGGTCCCTTCCCTGCCGGGATATGGCTTCTCGCCTCCGCCCGGGCGGACCGGCGTCAACGCCCAGGTCATCGCCGACGTCTGGGCGGAACTGATGTCCCGGCTCGGCTACCCGCGCTTCGGGGCGCAGGGCGGCGACATCGGGGCGGCAGTCTCCACCTGGCTGGCGCTCCGGCATTCGCAGCGCCTGGCGGGCTTGCACCTCAACTACATCCCCGGCTCCTACCGGCCCGATCCGACTCTGCCGCCCCCCGATGCGGAGGAGCAGGCGTACCTGGCGGCGGCCGAGGCCTGGAGCGCCGCCGAGGGCGGCTATTCCCACCAGCAGCGCACCCGGCCGGACACGCTCGGCGTCGGGCTCGACGACTCGCCGGCCGGCCTCCTCGCCTGGATGGGCGAGAAGCTCCGCGGCTGGAGCGCCGACTTCGACCGGAGCTTCACCCTCGACGACGTGCTCACCCACGTGACGCTGTACTGGGTGACGCGGACCGCCACCTCGTCGGTGCGGCTCTACTACGAGAATCGCCTCATGCCCGTGCACCTGCGCGAAGGGGAGCGCGTGCGGGTGCCGACGGCCATCGCCCGCTTTCCGCTGGAGGTTCCCATGCCTCCGCTTTCGTGGATCCGGCGCGGCTACGACGTCGTCCGCCATACGGAGCTGCCGCGGGGCGGCCACTTCGCCGCCTGGGAGGAGCCGGAGCTGCTCGCGGCGGACCTGCGGGCGTTCTTCGCGGACCGGCGCTGATCGCGGCTCAGCCCTCGTCGAGCCATTGCGCGAAGGCGTCGAAGGAGGCCTCGCGCCCGAGGAACTGCTTCACCAGTTGCGCCGCCGGCGCCCCGCCGCCCGGTTCGAGGATGGAGCGCCGGTAGCGCCGGGCGGGCTCGGCCGCGAGCAGCCCTTCCTTGCGGAAGACGCCGAAGAGGTCCTTGGCGATGACCAGCGACCACATGTACGTGTAGTAGATGGCCGAGTAGCCCTCGAGGTGGCCGAAGCTTTCCTGGAAGTAGGTTCCCGGGACGTGGCGGAAGGGCGTGTAGCGCTCCTGCATCTGCGCGGAGAGCGCGGTCGTGTCGAGGCCCGCGGGGTCGCGCTCGTGCAGCCGGAGCGACGTGGCCGCGTAGAACATCTGCTGCCGCATGCGCAGGCCCTTGCCGAACTCGTCGGCGGCGCGCATGCGCGCGACCACCTCCGCGGGAATGGCGCGGCCGGTCTCCACGTGCCGCGCGAAGCGCCGCAGCACCTGGGCGTCCCAGCACCATTCCTCCAGCATCTGCGAGGGCGCCTCGACGAAGTCCCACTCGGTGCGGATGCCGGAGATGCCCGCCCAGCGCGTGTGCCCGCCGAAGAGGTGGTGGAGCAGATGGCCGAACTCGTGGAAGAAGGTCACCACCTCCGCGTGCTCGAGCAGGGCCGCCTCCGCGCCGGGGCGGGGAAAGTTGCAGACCAGCGCCCCCTCGGGCAGCGCGCCGCCGCGCACGCCGGAGGTGACCGTGAACTGCGCCGCGTGCTTGTACTTTCCGTCGCGGGGGAAGAGATCGAGGAAGAAGCGGCCCAGCACCCTGCCCTCTTCGGCCACTTCCCAGGCGGTCACCTCCGGGTGCCACACCGGCGCGTCCGCGAGCTTTCTGTACTCGATGCCGAACATCCGCGCGGTGGTCTCGAAGAGGCCGTCCATCACCCGCGAGAGCTCGAAGTAGGGCCGCACCGAGAGCGAGTCGAACCCGAACTGCTCGGCGCGCACGCGCTCCTTCAACGCCTCCGAATCCCAGGCGTCCACGCGCGCCGCGGAGGGGTCGTCGCGGCGCTTGCGCGCGAGCAGCGCCTCGTAGTCCCGCGCGGCGCGCGCTTCCGAGGCGGTGGCGATCTTCTCGATGAAGTCGGAGGCGGCGCGCGCGCTGCCGATCATCTTGTCCTCGGTGACGTACGCCGCCCAGCTCTCGTACCCGAGCAGTCGCGCCAGCTCGTGGCGGCGCTGCAGCATGCGGTCCAGCACTTCCAGGTTTCGCGGGTGCGCGCGCTGCCGGTAGACCTTCCACAGCCGCTCCCGCGCCGCGCTGCTGCGCGCGTAGGTCATGAAGGGGATGTAGTCGGGATAGTCGGTGGTGACGACGCCGGCCGCGTGCGAGCGCAGGTAATCGTCGGGCAATCCATCCAGCTCCCCGCGCTCGACCCGGATGCTGCGCACGTCGTCGCGGATGTTGCGCTGGAATTCCTGGCCGATGCGGACCAGCTCCTCGTTGAGCGCCCGGACCCGCGCGCGCGTCGCCTCGTCCTTGTCCACCCCGGCCCTGCGGAAGTCGCGCAGCACGCGGAAGAGGTACCAGCGGGTCGCCTCGTCCTCCGCGGAGGCGTCCACCTGCGAGAGCGGCCTGTAGACGTCGGGGTCGAGCGCCAATGCGGTGCTGAGCGCCTCCGCGTCCTGCTCGCTGCGCTCGGCCGCGTCGCGCATGGCGGCGTCGGGATGCACCGAGCGCAACAGCGAGGCGCGGGCGCTCGCGTCGGAGATGGCCGCGGTCGCCTCGTCCCAGGCGCGCAGCGCGGCCAGGGAAGGCGGCATGGACTTGAGCCGCGCCACCGCCGCCCGCGCCTGGTCGAGGGCTTCCTTCGATCCGCGCAGGAGCGCGTCGGGTGTTCCCGGGAGCGAGACCGCATCGGTCATGCGGGCTCTTTATGCGGCGAGCAGCTTCTCGCGCAACCCCTCGTAGGTGCGCAGGGTCGCCTGCAGGGTCACCTTGTCGCCCGCCTCCAGGCAGCAGGCGCTCACCGGGTCGAAGAAGTTCTCGCCGGTCCGCTTGACGACGTGGAGGATGAGCACGCCGTTCTCGTCGCGGAGCTGCGCCACCGTCTTGCCGGCGATGAGTCCGCCGCGCACCTCCACCTCCGCCACCACCATCAGCCTGCCGCCCACCTCGAAGGAGTTCTTGATGCGCGGATCGAGCGCGGCCATGGCCAGCGCCGGGGCCGCCAGCGCCGAGGTGGAGAACGCCTGCGCCTCGAAGCTGGTGCGCGCCTTCTCCACCAGGTCGTCGTCGAAGAGCCGCATCACCACGCGGATGCCGGGGCGCAGCTTGCGGGCGTCGAGCGCCACGTTGAGGTTGGCCAGGTCGTCGTCGGTGGCGCAGACCACCGCGCGCGCCTTGCGCACGTTGGCGCGCTCCAGCGTGCCGGCGGCGCGCACGTCGTCGACGAGCACCGGCACCCCCGCGGCGCGCATCTGCGCGATGAACGGCTTCTGCTCGTCCCTCTCGATCAGCAGCATGGGGACCGAGAGCTTGTGCAGCTGCTCGAAGACGCGGAAACCCACGCGCCCGGCGCCGCAGACGATGACGTGATCCTGTAGCGTCTGGGCAAGCACGGCGAACCACTCCTTGTCGTTGCGCGTCTTGGCGAAGAACAGGTAGGCGAAGCGCACCAGCCCCTCCGCCACGGTGCTGATGCCGAGCGGCGGGATGAGCACCGCCAGGAGCTCCACCGCGCCGTTGTCGGGGATGTCGATGATGGGCTGGGCGAAGAGCAGGAAGTAGGCGGCCACGATGGAGCGGCCCAGGCCCACCGGCCTGCCCGCGCGCAGGAGCAGGATGTGCAGCAGCGTCCCGCCGCCGAAGACCAGCAGCACCAGCATGAGGAAGGTGATGCGGAAGCGCTTGAGCAGCGCCCAGAAGTAGAGCGCCTGGGCCTTGATGACGCGCTTGCGCGGCAGGAAGTCCATCGCCGCCGCAGAGTCGCACGGGCCGCGCGCGGGGTGAAGCCCTCTTCCGATCAGCGGCGCAGGCGGGATTCTGCGGCGATCGCTTCCGCTCTGGATGGGCCGTCGTTGAGGAGGCGATCGGCGTGCTCCAGGGTCAGGCGCTCCAGGGCGAGGTCTTGCGCCAGGCGGAGGCGCTCGTCTTCGGGAATGCCCTTGCGCACGCGCCGCAGCGCAGCCGCCACCTCCGCCGCGGCCGGCACGAGGCCCTGCTCGCGCGCCCACCCGGCGAGGAGCGCGCGCCGCAGTCCCGCCTCGGCCTTCGCGCGAGAGCCGCTCACCGCCCCGAGCCTTCGCCTGCGCACCAGCGACGAGGCGGGCGGCTCCCGCGGGGACGGCAGAGGCCCGCCTTTCGCCGAGCGCGCCGCCTGCAGCACCTCGCGGGCGTCTTCCGCCTTGAGGTCGAGCAGCCGGAACCGCGCCCGCAGGCGCGCAGGGACGAGGTCGAGCACGCGGCTTGCCGTGCGCTCCTGGTAGAAGATGGCCGCGGAGGCCTCGATGAGCGCCCGCGCCTCCCGCCGCGGCAGCGTCTTCTGCGCGGACCAGCGCACGTTGATCTGCGGCACGGTGAGCGCGCGGTGGCCGTGCTCCGCGCCCGCGTGCAACAGCGCCACCTCCGCGTCGTCGATCACCTCGCCGTCGCGGTACCAGCGGAAGATGCGGCCCACGCCCACCATCCCCAGGGTGTGCAGCTCCGCTGCGCGCAGCGCTCCCATGCTGGCGCCGCCGAACACCGGCACGCCCGCGTCCAGCGCATCGAGGATCTCGCGGTGCCACACGCTCGGCTGCGACTCGAAGACGCCATCCACCAGCGCGATGGCCGAAGCTCCCTCCTCGAGGGCGCGCCAGACATCGCCCTGCCGCGCGGGCGGGAAGAGGCGAAATCCGCGCGCGTCCGCGGCCGGCAGCGAAGGCCCGAGGAAGGCCGCGATCACAACAGCTCCGAGAGGCGCAGGTCCGGCGCCACGGCCTTCACCACGTGCAGCGGCTCCCGCGCCAGGTCCACCACCGCGACGCGCTTTTCGCGCAGGGCCGCGCGCAGGTTCCGCACCCGCGGCATCTGCCGCAGCGTGCGCCCCGGCCTCGCCCGCTCGCACGCGGCGCGCAGCGCGAGCATGGCCGCTCGCTCCGCCGGCCGCACGTCCTCGCGCGCGCCGTGCACGTCCGTCAGGCGCGACTGCGCCGATTCCAGCAAAGCGCCGCGCACCGCCTCCTCCGGCGTAAGCCCGCAGGCATATCCGGCGGTGACCGGCAGCGGTCCCTCCTCGAGGTCCACCAGGATGGCGCCGGCCACCGGCAGCCGCCCGGAGAGGTCGAAGACGTGCGCCTCGAATCCGCGGTCCCGGAGCTTCTTCCAGAGCGGAAGCCGCGAGGCATCGAGCTTGCGGTCGGCGATGGCGCGCGGAGTCCAGCCGGCGGGCAGCGCGCGAGAGAGCTGGTCTCTCTCCATCGCCTCCAGCAGGGCATGGCGCACCGCCCGCTCCCGCACCGGATGCGCGCCCATGCCGTTGCTGGTCCAGCGCATGCAGAGCGGGCCGAGGGACGGACCTCCGCGCGGCAGGCAGTACACGACCTGCGCGGGCACCAGGACCTCGGCGCCGCTGAACAGCTCGCGCCCGCGCACCCAGGCGATGCGCACGTCTTTCGACCAGAGCCGCGGCGCCACCAGGTCGCGCATCTCCCACGCATGGGCCAGCTCGCGCGCCCTGGCATGGACCAGGTCGGCCTGCGGCACGCGCTCCGCTGCCCACAGCTCCGCCGCCTCCGAGAGCGCCGTCCCGCGCGCCTCTTCCCAGGTCTCGCCCTTGCCGTTGCTTACCTGCAGCACGTGTCCCAGGGGCCGGATGGCGCAAGCCACCTCCACGCCGCAGCGGTCGAGGCCGGTCACCCGCGCCACGCGGGTCACGCCGAGCGCGCGTAAAAGTGCATCCACGGGCGCCGCAACGTAGCATGCGCGACATGCCTCCGCTGACCAGCGTGGAGTCCGCCGCGCGCATCAACCTGCGCTGGATCGTCCGGCTGCGCTGGCTCGCGGTCGCCGGGCAGGTGATCACCATCCTGATCGCGCGCGAGGTGGTGAACGAGCCCCTGCCGCTGGCGAAGCTCCTTGCCGTCTGCGCGGTGCTCGCCATCGTCAACCTGACCGTCCAGTTCTGGCTCGACGGCGGGGGCAGGCCGGGCGACCGCACCTGCGCCCTGAACCTGCTCGGCGACATCCTCGCCCTGACGGCGCTCCTGGCTGCTTCCGGCGGGCGGGAGAATCCCTTCGCGCTGCTCTATCTCGTGCACATCACCATCGGCGCCCTGGTGCTTCCGGCCCGCTGGAGCCTCTTGCTCGCGCTCTGCAGCATCGCGGCCTTCAGCGCGCTCCAGCTCCTGCCTTCGCACGAGCTGGTCCTGCGCGGAGACCCCATGCTGGTCGAGCTGCGCGGCCGCTGGATCGCGTTCGTGGTGGCGGCGGCGTTCATCTCCACCTTCTCCCTGCGCATGAGCGAGTCGCTGCGGCGGCGCGACGAGCAGCTCGAGCGGGCGCGCTCCGATGCCGAGGCCGCCGAGCGGCTGGCGGCGCTGGGCACGCTTGCGGCAGGCACTGCGCACGAGCTCAACACGCCCCTCGGCACCATCCAGATCCTCGCGGGCGAGCTCGCCGCCCAGCTCGACGGCGACCGGCGAACCGAGGCCGAGGAGATCCGCAGGCAGGTGAGGCGGTGCAAGGAGATCATCGGCAGCATGCTCGCGCCCCGCGGCGGCGCCGACGTGGAGGAGCCCAAGGAATTCGAGGCGGCGGCGGTGCTGGAGGCGGCCGTGCGCCGCTGGCAGGAGGGACGGCCCGGACCGAGGCCCGAGCTGGTGGTGGCTCCGAGCGTGGCCCGGGCGCGGGTGCGGCTTCCCGTGCGGGCCTTCGAGCAGGCGATCGCCAACCTGCTCGACAACGCGGCGGAGGCGACGGAAGGAAGGGCCGCCCGCGAAGTGCGCGTCTCCCTCAATCGCGCCCACGACGAGGTGGTGCTGACGGTCGCGGACAACGGCGTGGGAGTGCCGGAGGCGCTGCTCCGGCGCATCGGCGAGCCCTTCTTCACCACCAAGGAGCCGGGACGCGGCACCGGCCTTGGCCTCTATCTGGCGCGCCACGTCGTCGAGCGGCAAGGCGGCGAGATGCGGGTGGAATCGACGGAAGGAAGGGGCACCCGCATCACCCTGAAAGTGCCGGAAGCCTGAAAAGTGCCTGGAGGCCGACCTCATGCTACAAAGCGGCGCCATGCGCATTCTCATCGTGGACGACGACGAGCCGTTCCGCCTCGCCCTGCGCAATGCCTTCCTCCGCCGCGGGTACGAGGTCGACCTGGCAGGTTCTCCCGCGGAGGTCGAGACGGCCATCCGCGACCAGCCCCCGCAGTACGCGGTGGTCGATCTGCGGATGCCGGGCGGATCGGGCCTGGACGTGGTGCGCGCGCTGCGGGCGCTGCCCCGGCCGCCGGCGGTGGTGGTGCTGACCGGCTACGGCACCATCGGCACCGCGGTGGAGGCGATCAGGCTCGGCGCGCTCAACTACCTGAACAAGCCGGCGGACGCCGACGAGATCGAGGCGGCCCTCCAGGGCAAGAGGCCGCCCGCCATGGACGACGTCCCCTCGCTCGATCGGCAGGAGTGGGAGTACCTGAACCGCATCCTCGCGGACTGCAACGGCAACATCTCCGAGGCGGCGCGGCGGCTGAAGATGCACCGCCGCACGCTGCAGCGAAAGCTGCAGAAGCACCCGCCCAAGGCGTGATCGCCGCG
>DATDMU010000504.1:0-10394 GCA_036518615.1 Myxococcales bacterium | reverse complement strand
CACCTGGGTGGAATGGGGCGAGCTGGCGGGCAGCTTCGGGCTCTTCTCCACCTTCTACCTGCTCTTCACCAAGTTCTTCCCGGTGATCTCCATCTGGGAGATGAAGGAAGGCCGGCACGAGGCCATCGAAGAGGTGATGGGGCGGGTGAAGAGCTACCTGCCGGACACGGCTGCGCCGCTTCCGGCCCACGCGGCCCGATCGGAGGTGCCGTCATGACCCGCGTCCCTGGCGCGATGCCCTCCGCGCGCGAAGACCGCTGGGTGCGCTTCTTCCACTACGCCATCGCCTGCACGCCGGTGGTCTTCATCGGCGGCATCATCGGCTGGGTCACCCACCTGATCCGCACCTCCCTGCGGCTGCACGACGTGCCCTCCGGGGCCATCGGCATCTCGCTCGTCGCCATCCCCGTCTTCATCACGCTGATGTGCGTCCTCCTCTACGTGCTCTGGGGGATCCTCCGCGATCGGAGCGCGCGATGATCGCCCTCCTGACCATCCTGGCCGCCTCCGCCGCTCCCGGCACCGGCGGCCTCTTCTCGCTCCTGCCCGACAACCCGCTCGACGGCAGCAAGCTGTTCGCCGACAAGGGCTGCCTCGAATGCCACTCGGTGCAGTCGACCGGCGGGCGCATCGGCCCCGACCTCGGGCGCGGCAGGATGAACCGGCCGCTGCTCGAGATCGCCGGCGTGATGTGGAACCACTCGCCGCGCATGGAGCACGCCTTCCGCGAGCGCCACATCGCGCGGCCGAAGTTCGAGGCCAGGGAAATGGCCACGCTGCTCGCGTTCCTCTATTCGCTGGGCTCGTTCGAGGATCCGGGCGACGCCGCCGCCGGCGCGCGCCTCTTCCGCGACAAGCAGTGCGCGCGCTGCCACCAGATCAACGGCAGCGGAGGGCGCGTCGGGCCGGCGCTGGACCGCTTTGCCGCCTACGCCTCGCCGCTCTACCTGACCTCCGCGCTGTGGAACTCGGGCAGGAAGATGTCGGCGAAGATGAAGGAGATGAACGTCGAGCGCCCGGCGTTCGCCGGCAAGGACATCGCCGACCTGCTCGCCTTCATCCGCCGCGAGGGCGGCGGGCTGGAGCGCGTCTACGCCGAGCCCGGCAACCCGCGCCGCGGCGAGAAGCTCTTCGCGCAGAAGAGCTGCGGCAGCTGCCACGCCATCAACGGCCAGGGCGGCGCGGTGGGCCCGGACCTGGGACGTGAGCTCAAGGGCACGCTCATGCAGGTGGCCGGCGCGATGTGGAACCACGGACCGGGAATGTGGGCGCGCATGAGCGCGCGCGGCGTGCCGGTGCCGAAGCTGACGCCGGAGGAAGCCGGCGACCTGATCAGCTATCTCTATTTCCTGCAGTTCATCGATCCGCCCGGCAATGCCCAGCGCGGTCTGGTCGTGTACCGCGAGGCGCGCTGCGTGACCTGCCACGAGGCGGTCGCCGGCGGCAAGCGCGCGGCGCCCTCGCTGACCGGGGGCGGCGACCGCTTCAAGTCTTCCCTGGAGATCGTCGCCTCGATGTGGAACCACGGCGCGCAGATGGAGCAGCTGATGGCCGAGGTCAACGTCGCCTGGCCCACGCTGAAGGGCTCGGAGATGGCGGACCTGATCGCGTACCTGTTCTCGGCGCGCGCGTCGGAGGTGGCGGCGAAGCCGGAGTGACGGCCCTCCCGCCAGGGCAGATGCAACGCCCGCTGGAACCTTGAAGCAGCGCCGGAACTCCGCGGCGCTGGCAGGCGAGTCGCGGGGACGAAAAGCTTGCTGGCAAGCTGCGCCGGGCTCCGCATCCCTTTCGCGTCGCCTCCGTTCGACGGCGCGAATTCGCCCTGAAGAAACAAGCAGCTGCGCGCTTCTTCGCGCTGCGCGTAGCCATTGCATAGCCGCGACCATGGTCGGCGTCGCGCCATGCGCAGGGCGTGCGTCGACACCGCATCGGAGGTGTGAAGTGAAGTCGTCGCCGTTCTCTCCCGCCGCGTGCGGCGCGTCGATCGTCCTGTTGCTCGCCTTTGGCTGCGGCCGCGAACGCGCGCCACAGCCCGGGGCAACGACCTCGGTGAGCCAGGCCGCCGCCGCCGACGGCGGCGTCAGTCCGGACGCTCACGACCGCTACGCAGCCGCGGGGATCACCTGCGAGAAGTGCCATCCGTGCGGTTCGGCGCCGGTGCACACGGCGGCGTGGATGGACGCGGCCAGCCCCGGCTTCCACGCCGCGCCGGCGAACGCCGGGCTCGGCGCCTGCCAGGGCTGCCACGGCGCCGATCTCGAAGGCACCGGGTCTTCGAGCATCGCCTGCGCCTCGTGCCACGGAGCAGCCTGGAAGACGAGCTGCACCATGTGCCACGGCGGCACCGACAACGCCACCGGCGCTCCGCCGCGCGCGACCTGGGGCAACGCTGCCGATCCCGTCCGCTCCGGCGCGCACACCTCCCACCTCGCGGCGACCCACGGCGTCTCGCAGCCGGTCGCCTGCGACGTCTGCCACGTGCAGCCTGCCGACGCGCTCGCCTCCGGACACATCGACGGCGCCACCGCGACGGTGACCTTCTCGGGCCGCGCCCAGTCCGGCGGCGCGCTCCCGGTGTGGACGCGCGGCACGGCCACCTGCGCGAGCACCTACTGCCATGGCGGCACGCTGTCCGCGGGAGGCACCAACGTCGCGCCTGTCTGGACGACGCTCGACGGCACGCAGGCCGCCTGCGGCACCTGCCACGGCGTGCCGCCTCCTCCGCCGCATCCGGCGAACGCCGCCTGCGGGGAGTGCCATACCGGCTACACCGCGACCAGCGTGGACGCGCAGAAGCACGTCAACGGCACGATCGACGTGACCATGACCTGCACTTCCTGCCACGGCTCGGCCGCCAATGCCGCGCCGCCGCTGGGGACCCACGGCGAGACGGCCACCACCTCGCGCGCGGTGGGCGCCCACCAGCAGCACCTCGCGGGAGCGGCGCTGGGCAAGCGGATCGCCTGCGGGGAGTGCCACGTCGTGCCGAACACGGTCCCGCACGCGAACGGCGTGGTTGACGTCGCCTTCGGGCCGCTGGCGCGCAGCGGCAATGTCCAGCCCGGCTGGGACGGCGCCACCTGCTCGAGCACGTACTGCCACGGCGCAACGCTCGCGGGCGGCAAGCGCACCCAGCCGTCGTGGACCGTCGTCGACGGCTCGCAGCGCACCTGCGACTCGTGCCACGGCGCTCCGCCGCCGAACAGCTTCCACACCCGGACCGATCTCGACTGCTCGACGTGCCACCCTGCAGGCAACTCGGCCACGGCAGGCACCGTTGCCGCCACGCACCTCGACGCGAAGCTCGACGTCGCGGTCACCTGCACGTCCTGCCACGGCGATGCCGCCCGGGATCCCGCCATCGCCGCGGCGCCGCCCAGTGGGACGCATGCCGAGACCGACAGCGGCCAGCTCGCGGTCGGGGCGCACCTGCAACATCTCCAGGCCGGCGCCTTCAGCAAGGCGATCGCCTGCGAGGAATGCCATGCCGTGCCCGCCTCGGCGCAGCACGCCAACGGCACGGTGGAGCTGGCTTTCGGCACGCTCGCGAAGACCGGCAACGCGACTCCGATCTGGAGCCGCGACACCGCCACCTGCTCCAGCACCTACTGTCACGGAGGGACGCTCCCGGCGGGCGGCAGCAACACCGCGCCCCTCTGGACGCGGGTGAACGGCTCGCAGGCGGCCTGCGGCACCTGCCACGCCATACCGCCTCTTTCGCCGCATCCAGCCGACGCGAACTGCGATCACTGCCACCCCGGCTACACCGCGACCAGCGTCAATCTCGACACGCACGTCAACGGCAAGATCGACGTCATCCTCACCTGCAACTCGTGCCACGGCTCGGTCGCCAACGACGCGCCGCCCCTCGGCACCCACGGCGAGACGCTCACCACGGCGCGCGCGGTCGGCGCCCACCAGAAGCACCTCGGCGCTACGCTGAGCCAGCCGGTCGCGTGCGGCGAGTGCCATGTCGTTCCCACCACCATCCCGCACGCGAACGGAGCGGCGGAGGTGACCTTCGGGTCCCTCGCGAAGACCGGCGGCGCGGCCGCCACCTGGAACGGCACCTCGTGCTCGAGCACCTATTGCCATGGGGCGACGCTCGCCGCCGGCGGCACGAACACGGCGCCGACCTGGACGCGCGTCGACGGCACGCAGGCGGCGTGCGGCACCTGCCATGGCGTGCCGCCTCCGGCGCCGCACCCGGCGGACAGCAACTGCGGCCAATGCCACGTGGGCTACACCTCCACGACGGTGGATCCGCAGAAGCACGTCGACGGCAAGGTGGACGTCCTGCTCAACTGCAGCTCCTGCCACGGCGACGCGAGCCGCGCCGCCACCGCGCTCAACCCCAAGCTCGCCGCAGCGCCGCCGGCCGGAACGAAGGGCGAGACCGCCACCACCACCCGCGCGGTGGGCGCGCACCAGCAGCACCTCCAGGACGGCACCCTGAGCAGCGGCATCGCCTGCACCGAGTGCCACGCGGTGCCGTCCGATGCGAACCCGATGCACCAGAACGGCACGGTGCTCCTCACCTGGGGTCCGCTCGCGACCAGGAACGGCTCCGTCCCCGTCTGGAACCCGTCCACCAACACCTGCTCGGCGAACTGGTGCCACGGCGCGAAGCTCACCGGCGGTTCGCTGCGCACGCCGGTGTGGACCAAGGTCGACGGCACCCAGGACCGCTGCGGAACCTGCCACGGCGTACCGCCCACCAGCGGCCAGCACGGAAGGAGCGAGCACCGCGTGAGCTGCGGGTACTGCCACGGCGGCACGTACACCCAGACGGTCGCGGACAAGACGCGGCACTTCAACGGCATCTTCGAGGTGAACGGCCCGCGCATCCGCACCTGGAACGCGAGCACACACAGCTGCCAGCCCACCTGCCACGGGAGCGAGACATGGTGACCACCGACATGAGGCTCGCCGCGCTCCTGCTCGCGGTTGCTTGCGGCGGGGAGCGGACCGCCAATTCGCAGCTCAACGGACCGCCCTTGCAGGGCCACGGCGGCGCGGCGACCGCCGCCGCCGGCCCCATGTGCGTCGGCACCGATCCGCACGCGAAGCACATCAACGTCGGCCTCGCCTGCACCGTCTGCCACCCGAAGGGCGGCGCCTTCGGCTTCACCAACGTCTACACGTATCCGCGCGGCACCAGCACTGCCGGCGGAACGCTGGTCCCGCCCTCGGCGGGCGTGCCGGCGACGTGCACCGTCGCCTGCCACTCGCCCCTCGGCTCGGCGCCGCGGACGATCTCGTGGGCGACTCCGGGGCCGCTCGCCTGCTCCACCTGCCACGACACGCCCGCAGGGGCGCACCCGCAACTGGCCGCCGGTTCCGACTGCCAGGGCTGCCATCAAACGAGCAACCACACCTCCGGCACCGTCGCGCTCGTGCCGCACCCCGCGACCTGGATGACCCGCTCCGACCCGGGCTTTCACGCCTTTGCGGGCGATCGCGGCCTCGCCGCCTGCCAGCAGTGCCATCGCAGCGACCTGAGCGGCGGTGTCACCGGATTCTCCTGCGCGAGGTGCCACGACACGACCGACGCGACGGGCAAGACGGTGGCGTGGCAGACCAACTGCACCCTGTGCCATGGCGGCACGGACAACGCCACGGGCGCGCCGCCGCGGACCATCTTCGGTTACGCGACCGACGCGGTCCGGATTGGCGCCCACTCCTCGCACCTCGCCGGCAGCGACCTCGCCCCGCCGTTCGGCTGCGAGGTGTGCCACGTGAAGCCGGTGGACGCTCTCTCCGCCGGGCACGTCGACCAGGTGGCGGATGGCGGGACGCCGCTCGCGAAGGTGACGTTCTCGGGGCTCGCAAGCAGCGGCGTTTCGCCCCTGTGGGACCGCGCGGCGGCCACCTGCTCGAGCACGTACTGCCACGGCGGAAGCCTGGGCGGCGGCACCAACACCACGCCTTCCTGGACGAGCATCGGGCAGGGTCAGGCTGCCTGCGGCACCTGCCACGGACTGCCGCCGCCCGCGCCGCACCCCGCGCTGGCCCCGGGCGATCTCACGCGCTGCAACCAGTGCCATCCCGCGACGGTGGACGCCTCGGGCGCCGTGATCAAGCCGTCGCTCGGAGGCAAGCACCTGGACGGCAACGTCGACGCGGTGGGCGGCCACTCCGCCAACTGGATGGACACCGCCAGTCCCGGCTTCCACGCCTTCTCCGCCAACGCCGCCATCGCCAGCTGCACGAGCTGCCACGGAGCCGATCTGGCGGGCGGCTCGGCGGGCGTCGCGTGCGCCAGGTGCCACGACGCGAACCTGCCGGTGGGCGTGACGAGCTGGAAGTCGAACTGCCTCATGTGCCACGGAGGCGTGGACGACCAGTCCGGCGCTCCCCCGCGCGCGACCTGGGGCAGGGAGAGCGACCCGCTGCGCGTCGGCGCCCACACGCGCCACCGCGCAGGGAGGCTGACCGCCGCGTTCGACTGCGGCGTCTGCCACGTCAAGCCCGCCGACGCCCTCGCGGCCGGACACGTCGACGAGGGAACGGCGAAGCTGACCTTCGGCGGCATCGCGCTGTCGGGCGGGGCGGTCCCTTCGTGGAACCGCGCCGACGGCACCTGCTCCGCGACCTACTGCCACGGCAACTATTCCGGCATCTACACCTACCAGACCTGGGACTACAGCCTCGACCAGCCCGTCCTGGTCGACGTGCCCTACTCGGGAAAGAAGGCGGCGCCGCCCTGGACGGGTCAACCGATGCAATGCGACTCGTGTCATGGCAACCCGCCCTGGCCCACCGGCGTCTGGCACTCGGGTCGCCACGGCGGCGGGAACCAGTGCGAGCTGTGCCATCCCGACGCGAGCGGACTGCCTCCCGGCGACGTCGTCACCAATCCGTCGCTGCACATGAACGGCACGGTCGAGGTCGCGCCCAAGTGGGAGAACAGCTGCATCGGCTGTCACTGATCGCGCCGCCGCGCTAGTCTCCAAAGACCGCGGCGGCCGATCGCGGCAGGTCCGCGCTTCGGCCCGCGCAGGAGACGAGACCGCGATGATCGATCTCTACTACTGGCCCACCCCGAACGGGCACAAGATCACCCTCTTTCTCGAGGAGACCGGGATCGAGTACCGCATCTGTCCCGTCGACATCGGCAGGGGAGAGCAGTTCAAGCCCGACTTCCTGCAGATCTCGCCCAACAACAAGATCCCCGCCATCGTCGACAACGACCCGGTCGATCGCGGCGCGCCGCTGCCGGTGTTCGAGTCCGGATCGATCCTCGTCTACCTCGCCGACAAGTGCGGCCGCTTCCTGCCGCGCGAGCCGCGGCCGCGCTCGGAGGTGCTCACCTGGCTCTTCTGGCAGATGGGCGGCCTCGGTCCGATGGCGGGACAGAACCACCACTTCTCCCAGTACGCGCCGGAGAAGATCCCCTACGCCATCGACCGCTACGTGAAGGAGACCTCGCGGCTCTACGCCGTGCTCGACGGCCGCCTCGCCCGGCGCCCCTTCGTGGCGGGCGAGTACTCCATCGCCGACATGGCCATCTATCCGTGGATCGTCCCGCACGAGCGCCAGGGGCAGCGGCTGGAAGACTTCCCGCACGTGAAGCGCTGGTTCGAGTCCATCCGCGCCCGTCCCGCCACGGCGCGCGCGTACGAGAAGGGCAAGCCCTTCGTGTCGCAGCCGCCCACCAGCGAGGAAGCGCGCAAGAATCTCTTCGGGCAGTCGGCCGAGACGGTCCGCAAGCACACGCCCGGATAGACGTCAGCCGGCGCGCCAGGAGGGCGGCACCTCGATGGCGAGCACCTCGGCGCGCGCGCACTCCTTCCCGCCCCCCGAGAGCGTGCACTCGACGAAGTGCTTGCGTCCCTTGCTCTCGCGCACGCGCGCGCGCAGCTCGATGCCGCCCTCGATGGGCGCGGGAGCGAGGTAGTCGACCTTCAGCGAGGCGGTGACGCACCAGATGTGCGGTTCGGAGCCGAGCTCGCGGCCCGCGGCGCGGTAGGCGTGGGCGATGGCGGTGCAGACGCTGTGGCAGTCGATCACCGTCGCGATGATTCCGCCGTTCAGCACGTGGGGCGGGCCGGCCATGAAATCCTTCGAGGGCTGGAAACGGCAGACCGTGCCGTCTCCCTCGAGATGGCTCTTGATCTGCAGTCCGCGAGGATTGAGCGTGCCGCATCCCCAGCAGCGGTTGTGCGGGATCATGTCCTGGATGGCCTGGGTCACGAGCACCTCCGGCAGCGTTTCCGCGCATCGGCTGGAGCGGGAAGAAGTCTGGTGCCCCCAACAGGACTCGAACCTGTGGCCTTCGGTTTAGGAAACCGACGCTCTATCCACCTGAGCTATGGGGGCCCAGGGCGGCGGCGGAATCTAGCGCAACTGCCTCACCGCCGCGAGCTTGCGGCCGCGTCAGTACGAGATCAGCGTCTCCACCGGCCCGCCCGCGCCCTCCAGCCGCTTGCGGCCGTTGAGGAACGCAAGCTCCACCACGAAGAGGAACGCGCCCACCCGCGCCTCCTGCTTCTGCACCAGTTGCGCCGCGCCCCAGGCGGTGCCGCCGGTGGCGAGCAGGTCGTCCACCACCGCGACCTTCTCGCCCGCCCTCACCGCGTCCACGTGCGATTCGAGGACGCCCTGCCCGTACTCCAGCGCGTACTCCACCCGGTGGGTCTTGTACGGCAGCTTGCCCAGCTTGCGGATTGGCGAGAAGCCGATCTTCAGCCGGTCCGCCAGCGTGGCGCCGAAGATGAAGCCGCGTGACTCGATCGCCACCACGCGGTCGAAGCCCCGCCCGCGCAGCAGCGCCTCCATGGCATCGAGCACGTCCTGGAACGCGCCGGCGTCCGCGAGGACCGGCGTGATGTCCTTGAACACGATGCCGGCCTGGGGAAAGTCGGGGACGTCGCGGATCAGCGCGCGGATGCGGTCGATGGGCATGCCGCATTGTCGCAAAAAATCGGCCGCCGGTCCCAGGGGGGGGTTGGGACCGGCGGCCCGGGATTCGGCCGGAGCCTGAAACCCGCAACCCTTCTAGCAAAGGAATGCATGGGAACGCAAGTGAATGTTTGTGTTCGAAAGGGTTCAGCGAAGGAAGCCGAGCGGGTCGCGCGGATGCGAACCGACGCGTACCTCGAAGTGGAGGTGCGGGCCGGTGGCATTTCCGCTGTGTCCCACCCTCGCGATCTCCTCGCCGCGCGTCACTTTGTCGCCCTGCGAAACCAGGTTTTCCTGGGTGTGCGCATAGACGGTCACCAGGTCGTTGTCGTGCGCGATGAGCACGAGGTTGCCGTACCCGCGCTGCTCGCCGGCGAAGAGGACCACGCCCTCCTCGGCGGCGCGGATCGGCGTTCCCTGCGGGCAGGCGAGATCGATGCCGTCGTGGTGGTCGCGCTCGCGCGCGCCGAACCCGGAGATGAGCACGCCCGGCGCCGGCCACATCAGCGCCTCCCCGTGCGCCGCAGGATCGAGCGGCCGCGCTCCGGCCCGGGGAATCGAGGCGGGGCCGGGCCTGCGGGAAGGGCGCGGCTCGATGCGCGCCAGCGGCGGAGGCTCCGGCGCGGGCGGCACCCGCAGCACCTGCGTGGCGCCGGGAATGTAGAGCAGCGTTCCCTTCGAAAGCCGCCCGGGATCGTCCAGCGAGTTCTCGCGCAGGAGCACCTCCAGCGGCACGCCGTACGCGCGCGAGATGCGCCAGAGCGTCTCGCCCTGGTGCACCTGGTGCACCACCCCGCCCTCTTCCGCCGCCCTCTCGGCGGGCCGAGCCGTGCCGTGCGCGCAGGCGCTGGTCAGCGCCGCGAGGAGGATCAGTCGCGCACAAGTCCGGGAAGCTCCCAACCCTTCAGCTCCTCGACGAGCTGCTGTTGCGTCAGGTCCAGGTGGAGCGGGGTCACCGAAACGAGGCCGCTGTCGAACACCGCGTCGCAGTCGCTTCCGGGGATGTGCTCGTGGGCCTGCTCGTCTCCTCCGATCCAGTAGTACGCCCGCCCGCGCGGGTCCAGTTTCTCGACCACCGTCGCGCAATAGTCGCGTCGTCCAATGCGGGTGATCCGCGCACCTCGCGGCACTCCGGGCGGCACGTTCACGTTGAGGAAGGTGCCCCGGGGCAGGCCGCGGCGCCCGATCTGCCGCCCCAGCGCCGCGGCGAACTTCGCCGCGTAGCCGTACTCGCTCGTCTTGACCAGGCTGATGGCGAAGCTCGGCACCTCTCCCACCGCGCCCTCCATGGCCGCGGCCACCGTCCCGGAGTAATGCACGTCATTGGCGAGATTGGGACCGCGATTGATGCCGGATGCCACCAGATCGGGCCGGCGCCCCTTCAGCACCTGGTTGAGGCCGATGTAGACGGCGTCGGTGGGAGTGCCGTCCACCGACCAGCGCTCGATCTGCCCGTCCGGGCCCCAGGGCGGCAGCCGCTCCATGCGCAA
>DATDMU010000503.1:0-7049 GCA_036518615.1 Myxococcales bacterium | reverse complement strand
CGTCGCGCTGGTGGACATCGGCGGCGGCACCACCGACCTGGCCATCTTCTCCGGCGGCGCCATCCAGCACACCAGCGTGATCCCGCTGGGCGGCAACCACCTCACCAACGACATCGCGGTGGGGCTGCGCACGCCCATGGTCGAGGCGGAGAAGATCAAGGTGAAGTTCGGCAGCGCCCAGAGCGCGTCGCTGGACAAGGACGACACCATCGAGGTGCCCAGCGTGGGCGGCAGGGCGCCGCGGGTGCTCAACCGGCGCATCCTCTGCGAGATCATCGAGCCGCGGGTGGAGGAGCTCTTCCAGCTCGTCCAGCGCGAGATCCAGAAGGCGGGGCAGGAGGACCTGCTCGCTTCCGGGCTGGTGCTGACCGGCGGGTCGACGAACCTGCACGGCATGGCGGAGCTGGCGGAAGAGGTGCTGGGCTTGCCGGTGCGGCGCGGCCTGCCCCGGGGCATCGGCGGCCTCACCGACGTGGTCAAGAGCCCGCAGCACGCCACCGCGGTGGGGCTTCTGCTCTACGCGGCGAGGCAGGGCAAGGACAGCCGCGGCTACGTGGGCGCGGGCGACGGCGATTCGATTCGGGAACGCTTTCTGAGCTGGGTCAAAGAGCTCTTCTAAGGGCTTTGCGAGGAGGTCCCGGGCTTTGCCCGGGGCCGGGCGAAGGGCGACAGCCCGCAGCATTGGAGGGTGCATGGACGACATGAACGATCTCGGCGCCAGGATCAAGGTCATCGGCGTCGGCGGCGGCGGAGGCAACGCGCTCAACACCATGATCCTCGCCGGCCTCACCGGCGTGGACTTCATCGCCGCCAACACCGACTGCCAGGCCCTGCAGCACAACCGCGCCGGAACCAAGGTGCAGCTGGGCGCGCAGGTCACCAAGGGACTCGGCGCCGGCGCCAATCCGGAGATTGGCCGCCAGGCCGCTCTCGAGGATCGCGAGAAGCTGCTCGAGGTGCTGGAGGGGGCGGACATGGTGTTCGTCACCGCCGGCATGGGCGGCGGCACCGGCACCGGCGGCGCGCCCGTCATCGCCGACCTGGCGCGGCAGGTGGGCGCCCTGACCGTCGGCGTGGTCACCAAGCCCTTCATCTTCGAGGGCAAGCGGCGGCTCAAGCAGGCGGAGCACGGCATCGGCGAGCTGAAGAACGCCGTCGACACGCTCATCACCATCCCCAACCAGCGCCTGCTGGCGGTGGCGGACGAGCGGACCACGCTCCTCGACACCTTCAAGAGGGCGGACGAGGTGCTGCTCAACGCGGTGCAGGGCATCTCCGACCTCATCACCATCCCCGGCCTGATCAACGTGGACTTCGCAGACGTGCGCACCATCATGAGCAACATGGGCCAGGCGCTGATGGGGACGGGCAGCGCGCTGGGCGAGAACCGCGCGCTGGCGGCGGCGAAGATGGCGGTGGAGAGCCCGCTGCTCGAGGACGTGCAGATCAACGGCGCCACCGGCATCCTCATCAACATCACCGGCGGCGCCAACATGACGCTGGTCGAGGTGAACCAGGCCTGCTCGCTCATCCAGGAAGCGGCGCACGAGGACGCGAACATCATCTTCGGCAGCGTCATCGACGACGAGATGGGCGACGTGCTCAAGATCACCGTCATCGCCACCGGCTTCGCCAGCCGCGACGCGCGGCGCATCGAGCGCCTGGACGCGACCCGCGGCGTGCGATCCAGCCAGGGAACGCTGGCGATGCCGCAGACGGCCACCGAGCCCGCCGCAGGCCGCCACGCGGCGCATCGCACGCCGGAGATCCGCGCCGCCACGCCCCCGCCCGGTGCGAACCGCGCCACGCCGGCGCCCGCAGCGCGCCCGCAGGGAGAGAAGCCGGTGCGGCACATCTCCTGGGACGAGCTGCGGCAGATGACGGGGGCCACCGAGGACGAGCTGGACATCCCCACGTTCCTGCGGAACGGGGAGTAACGCCGCGGCGGGCGCTCCCCGTGAAGGGAGGCCCGCCGCCCGCTCGAAGGACCAGGATCGAACCGCCTTACGGCACCACGCGCACCACGATGTCGTCGACCCAGCCCTGGCCTTCCACGGCGATGTAGCTGGGCGACACGCGCGCGGCGAAGGTCCCGAGGTCCACGCCGTTGAGGACGACGTCGACGGTCTGCGCTGCGGGATCCACGGTGATCGACAGCGGATTGAATCCATCGAGGATCACCGGCCCCGAAACCAGCACCTGGTTGCCGACCAGGACCTCGTACTGCCCGTGCATCCCGTCGTTGGGCAGCATCTGGCTCAGGCGGATCCAGATCTGCCCGCTCGCGCCCAGGTTCGATTGCAGGGCAGCGGAGCCGGTCAGCCCGATGCCGACGTACTGTCCCGCGCCGGGCATGCCGCCCGGATACATCTCCGCGGAGAGCGAATACCTGCCGGCGACGCCGCGGAACGGAACGACCGCGTCGGGCCATGCGATGCTGCCGTCCCTCCACTCGGAGATGATGACGCCGTTGAACGGATCCGGCTGGATGGGCGAGGGAAGGGCGGCCTCGAACGGGTTCAGCGAGGCGTACGCGTAGTGCCAGCCGGGGCCGACGTCGGAGGTGGACCAGGTGGTGCTCTTGTTGCCGGGATACTCGAGCCAGTAGCCGGCGAGGCTGGTGCCGGCGAACACCGGCCGCAAGGCGCCCTTGCCGCCCTGTGGGCGGCCGACGGACGGATCGGCGCCGGGGCCGAACGATTCGCGCAGCACGATGTCGGGCGCAGGCGGCGTGGTGGGGAGAGGGTTGGGAAGGACGGTGCCTGTGCCGCCACCGCCGCCTCCGGTGCCGCCGCTGGCGAACGCCTGGGTTGAAAGGACGGCCGTAGCCGCAAGGACCGCGAAAGTCCGCTTCACGTTCATGTTGGGTTCTCCGGGGGGAAGAGAACTGACTTGCCTCCTGAAGACACGCGAACGCGAAGCGGCGAGACTCTTTTCAGGCAGTAGAAGCGCCCGGATCACCGCGCTCGGTCGGGCGCCCGGAGAAAAAGCGTAGCGGGGTTCGCCGAAGAACTTCGTTCTTCGCGCCCCGCTAGTCCCGGCCGCGGCCGGAGAGGAACTCGCCGGTGCGCGCGGTGAGCTGCGCGGTCCGGGCGAGCTGCGCGTCGAGCTGCGCGAGCAGCTCTTCGGCGCGGTCCTTGAGCGCGACGTCGTGGCGCGAGGAGGGGTCGAGCAGGCGGGCGAAGAGATCGGCGCTGCGCAACAGCGCCTGGTGCGCGAGCAGCAGATCGCGGCCGGCGCGGGCGCCCTTCTGCGTGAAGATGAGCCCGGTGGAGAAGAGCCGCGACAGCGCGCTGCGGTTCTCGTCCATGGCGTTGCGCACGCGGCGCTCCGCCATCTCCCGGCGGCGCAGCGCGCGCACCGAGGCGAGGTCGACGACCACGGACGGCGGGCGCCGCCCTCTCTTCTTGCGCTGGTGGTTGGGCCTTTGCATGCGCATGGTCCCCGGTCGGAATGCAGACTAAGCCCGCAGCGAGAGCGCGGTCAACGCACGCGGGCGCGCTTCGCCTGGAGTAGACTGCGCCGCGCCTCAGGGAGGGTTGACTGCGTGTTCGAAAAGATCCTCATCGCGAATCGGGGCGAGATCGCCTGCAGGGTGGCGCGGGCGGCCCGCGCGCTCGGTGTCAAGACGGTGGCCGTGTACTCCGACGCCGACGCGCAAGCCTTGCACGTGCAGGCGTGCGACGAGGCGGTGCGGCTGGGGGCCGCGCCCGCGCGCGAGAGCTACCTCGATGCGGCGCGCGTGCTGGCGGCGGCGAAACAGACCGGCGCGCAGGCCATCCACCCCGGCTACGGCTTCCTCTCCGAGCAGGCCGATTTCGCCCAGGCCTGCGCCGACGCCGGCGTCGTCTTCGTCGGCCCGCCTCCCGCCGCGATGCGCGCCATCAAGGACAAGGCCCAGGCCAGGGCGGTGATGCGCGGCGCGGGCGTGCCGGTGGTTCCCGGCTCCGAGGGACACGTCGGCGACGATCTCTCCGCGAAGGCTGCCGCCGCGTCGGTGGGCTATCCGCTGCTGGTCAAGGCGGCGGCGGGCGGCGGCGGCATCGGCATGCAGGTCGCGCGCGACGAGGCGGAGCTGATCAAGGCGCTGCGAAGCTGCGCCGACCGCGCCCGCGCTTCCTTCGGCAAGGACTCCGTCTACCTCGAGCGCTACTTCGAAGAGCCGCGCCACGTCGAGGTGCAGATCATGGGCGACGGCCACCTGACGCTCGCGGTGGGCGCGCGCGAGTGCTCCATCCAGCGGCGCCACCAGAAGGTGATCGAGGAGGCGCCGGCGCCGGCCTTCGAGCTGCCCTCGCCGCGACCCGCGGTGCTGCGCAAGCTGCTCGACTCCGGCCTGCGCGCCGCGCGCGCGGTGGGCTACGCCAACGCCGGCACCTGCGAGTTCCTGCTGGTGGGCGACGAGGTCTACTTCATCGAGCTGAACGCGCGCCTCCAGGTCGAGCACCCCGTCACCGAGGCCACCACCGGCCTCGACCTGGTGCAGCTGCAGCTCCGCATCGCGGCAGGCGAGAAGTTGCCCGTGGGACAGGACGACCTGCGCCCGCGCGGCCACGCCATCGAGTGCCGCATCAACGCCGAGGACCCGGTGAAGTTCTTCCCTTCGCCCGGCCCGGTGAAGCGCTTCGACACGCCGGTGCCGCCCGACGGCGCGTTTCACGACGGCGTGCGCATCGACGCGGGCTACAAGGCCGGCGACACGGTGACGCCGTACTACGATTCGCTCCTCGCCAAGCTGGTCGCGTACGGCGAGACGCGCGCAGAGGCCATCGAGCGCATGCGCGGCGCGCTCGCGCGCTTCGTCGTGGAAGGCGTGAAGACCAACATCCCGCTGCACCAGCGCGTGCTCGCGAGCGAAGCCTTCGCCCGCGGCGAGCTGGACACCCGTTTCCTGGAGAGGCTCTGACATGCCCGACGTTCCTGCTCACATCACCGGCACCGTCTGGAAGATCGAGAAGAAGGTCGGCGACGAGGTCAAGGCCGGCGACGTGCTGGTGATCCTGGAGAGCATGAAGATGGAGATGCCGGTGGAGGCCCCGGAGGACGGGAAGGTGGCGGAGATCCGCTGCAAGGAGACGCAGGCGGTGAGCGAGGGGGAGGTGCTCGTCGTGCTGCGCTAGCAGCGTGACGACGCTCTCGAGGCAGCGGAGCGATGGCGCTGGGCGGCGGCGGCAACACCCGGGTGCTCGCGAGCGAACCGGTCCAGCCGGCGGCGGGCACCACTGGGTCGCATGCGTGATGGCAGGCGAGGCTGCCATTCCGCTCGCCTTTGCCGCAGCCGCCACCCACGCCGCGCTTGCGGCCGGGTGTTCCCTGATCGCAATCGTGGGGCCGAACGCGGAAGAAGTGCACGATCACATCGACTGGATCGTGGAAGATCGAGTCGTGGGATGCTCCGCCCGGCCGCGTCCAGGTCTTCAGCGACGACCCCCGGCAAGTGGATTCGCAGTTGAGAAGCACGGGGTTCGAGGGCTGAGAGTGCGCGTCGTCACGCTGCGAAGTTCGGCCTCGTGGCGATCATTCCACAGCCTCTTGGGGCTCTTCTGTAGGTCGCCTCAGGATTCTCGACTACGCCCAACCGGCTCTCTGAATAGCGGACCCGAACCATCCGAACAACTCCTCGAGGACGTCAACGAGCTTCCGCAGTTCGTCGCGGTGGAGCACGACGACGAGCGCGTCCTCGGCGCCGGGGCTTTCGGCGCCTCCCGCGTACGTCGTGGGGAACGACAGCACCTGGAAGCCTCGACGCTTCGGTTCTGGTTCGCCAACGAGACCACCATCGATCGGCACATTCCAGAACGGCGTTCCCAGGACGCACACAGGAATCTGAATCGAGACGAACGCGCCCGGGCAGCGTAGGTCCGCGCGCCTCCAGTAGAACGCCGCCTTGAGCGCGCTGTCGATCCCTTCGAAGAGGGAGCGTCGCCCTGCGAGCTGCGCTGATACCGCGCCCGCACCCCGCGAGGCGAACCCATCTCCTTGCGCGTATTTCGTTGCACGACGTCGAAGGCAACGATGGGGCTCAGCTTCGGCAATTCGAGACCGTCGAGCAAACGCGTCGCTGCCTCGCGTTCGATTGCCGGGATCGGGCCTTGGATTTTGAACACGCCCGGAGAGCCGTCGCCGTGGCTCGACAGCAACGACGGCTGCAAGTCCTCAGCCTGCTTGGCGGAATAGGCTGGAGGTGACTGATCGTGACGGAACCCTTTGCACGACACGAGCGCGCGTAATCGAAGGATCTTCGGAAAACCAGGCTTCCCGGGATCTGCCGGCATTTGCTGCTTGCGCACAGCAAGCACATCCAACTCGCGTGGGCCTTTTACGCTGTTCGGATCTTCGAAGTGCGTACCGAGCGAGCAGACCAACCCCGCGCGAGGAACTCCTGCGCGGCGGTAACTTCGAGGGGCTTTCCTGAGGTCCTTGCAAGAGCCCTGATCTTCGATCGGGGCCAAGTAGTGTTCTTCTTCATCTGCCGTGCACCTACCAGCTTTCGACCGTGGGGTTCAACGGAGCCGCCCGACGCCGCCCCTTGCGGCGGCTCTCCTGGGCGCCGCAGCAGATCTTCGCCGCACGCTCCGCTGCGATGGATGAAAGCTGACTCCGTTCGATGTGGGCCGCGGTCTGGCGCGGCGCCACCCGATGCGGAGAAGCCATCCGACCGGAGGCGCGAGCAGGGCCGCGTGGTCCGTCGCAGAAAGGCCGGCTGAGCTGAATGGGTCGATTCCCACCGCGCCCAAATGGTGGGTGTGGTTACCGAGGACGTAGCGGATGGCGTTCACCACTTCCGTGGGCGTCTTCAGGATGCGCGAGAAGAAGTGGTCGGCGAGGACACGGCCCTTGCGGCGCATCATGCGGTTCAGCGCCCGGGCGATGCGGATGGCGAGGCCCTGCATGCCGCGGGAGAGCGCCTGGTCATTGTCCGCTTCCACGATGAGATGGACGTGGTTGCCCTGGACCGAGAACTGCACGATACGCACACCGAAGCGGCCCCAGGCTGCGGCGAGCGCATCCCGGAGGCGCCGGAAGGTACGGCGGCTGCGCAGGTTCCA
>DATDMU010000502.1:0-7670 GCA_036518615.1 Myxococcales bacterium | reverse complement strand
GCCGCCGAGGAGATGCGCGACCGCGGGACCTACGGCTTCACCGAGAAGATCCTCACCCACGCCCAGGTGAACGCCCTGCTCTCGCGGAAGTAGCCGCGCTACCTCGCGCAGGTGCGGAAACCCGCCAGCACGTCGCGGCGGTCGGGCGGATAGAAGTTGCGGAAGGTGTTTCGCAAGAGCCTGCCGCGGGTGGCCCAGCAGCCGCCGCGCAGGACCTTGTGCGGCGTCTTGAACCAGGGCTGCGAATACTCCTTGTACGGATCGGCGACGAATCCGGGATAGGGCGCAAAGTCGCTCGCGGTCCATTCCCAGACGTTGCCGATCATCTGCCTGCAGCCACAGGCGCTGTCGCCTTCCGGGTGCGCCGCCACGTCCACCGGCCCGCCTGCGCGGCCGTCGAGGTTGGCGCGCTCCTCGTCGGGCGGCTCGTCGCCCCAGGGGAAGCGCCGCTTCTCCGGCGTGGCCGCCGCCAGCTCCCATTCCGCCTCGGTGGGAAGCCGCCTGCGCGCAAAGGCGCAGAAAGCCTGCGCCTCGTGCCAGGAGACGTGGATGACCGGCTGGTCGGGCGCAAGCTCCTGGACCGTGCCGTAGCGCCGCACGCGGAAGCCGGGCTCCCAGTACACCGGTCGCTCCGCGCCCACCTGCGCGCGCCAGCGCCAGCCCTGGGCCGTCCAGTAGCGGCGGTCGCGATAGCCGCCCGCGTCCACGAACTCCGCATATTGGCGGTTGGTGACCGGCGCGCGTGCGATGCGGAACGGCGCCACCTCCACCGGATTGGCCCATTTCTCGTTGTCGAAGACGAAGGAATCGTCCTGCGGCGCTCCGAGGAAAAAGCGCGATCCGGGGACCTCGACGTCGCCATCCAGCGGGCCGTGCGCAACCTTCGCGCCCGAGCCGAGCAGAGGCGGAGGATAGCCGAGCGTCTGCCGCGTATAGGTGAAGGCCTCGCCGTGCATGTCCTCGTGGAAGAGCGCGAGCCTGTGGAAGTAGCGCGCGCCGCCGTCGAGCGCAGCGAGCGACCGCTCCAGCGTGGACTCGAGGTAGCGCAGCGTCGCGGCGCGGCCGGGCAGCGGCAGGTCCCACCGCGTGTCGTGGGCCACCTTCGCCGAGTCGTAGAGCGCGTCGGCGGAGGCGATCTGCGAGGGAGCGCCGCTGGGATGGCGCAGGGTCCAGTACTCCTGGAACCAGCCCACGTGCCCCACTTCCCAGAGGATGGGGTTGACGATGGGCAGCTTGGGGCCCATCCACTGCGCGTCGTCGAGGTCCCCGACGAGGAGCAGCGTCCGTTCCCGCGCGTCGCGCAGGTCTTTGGCCAGTGGATCCACGCGGCAACCGAGCATAGTCTGCGCCGCCGTGCGTGTCGCGTTGATCTGCCCCGCCCCGCCGGGCTCGCGCCTGGGCAACCGCATCACCGCCCTGCGCTGGGCGCGGATGCTGCGGGAGCTGGGGCACCGGGCGTTCATCGCCGAAGGCGGCGCGGGCGGCCGCTCCGACGCGCTCATCGCGCTGCACGCGCGCAAGTCCGCCGGGGCGGTGCGCGCCTCGCGCGACCTGCACCGCGAGCGGCCCGTGGCGGTGGCGCTGACCGGCACCGACCTCTACCGCGACATCCACCGCGACCGCCAGGCGCAGGAGTCGCTGGAGCTGGCCGACCTGCTCATCGTGCTCCATCCCGGCGGCGCGAGAGAGCTGCCGCCGCGGCTGCGGCCCAAGGTGCGCGTGGTCCCGCAGTCGGCGCCGGCGCCGCGTCTTGTGGCACTGCCGTCCGCGCGCTTCTTCGAAGTGGCGGTGGTGGGCCACCTGCGCAAGGAGAAGGACCCGCTGCGCGCCGCCCTGGCCGCGCGCCTTCTGCCCGCCTCCTCGCGGATCCGCATCGTGCACGCCGGCCGCGCGCTGACTCCGGAGTTGCGGCGGGCGGCGCTTCTGGAGCAGCGGGAAAACCCGCGCTACCGCTGGCTGGGCGAGGTGCCCCGCTGGAAGGCGCGCGCCCTGATCGCCCGCGCGCGGCTGCTCGCGCTCACTTCCGAGATGGAGGGCGGCGCCAACGTCGTCTCCGAGGCGGTGGCGGCGGGCACGCCGGTGCTCGCCTCGCGCATCCCCAGCATGGAGGCCATCCTCGGGCGCTCGTATCCGGGCCTCTTTCCCTTCGGAAACGCCCGCGCGCTGGCGAGGCTGCTCTCGCGGGCGGAGCGCGAGCCCGCCTTCCTTTCCGAGCTGGCCGCGCGCAGCCGCGCGCTGCGGCCTTCGCTCTCGCCGGCGCGGGAGAAGGCCGCGCTGCGCAGGGTGGTGGCGGAGCTGCAAAGGAGCACGGGATGAAGGCCGACGTCATCGTGATCGGAAGCGGACAGGCAGGAGTGCCGCTGTCGGCAAGGCTCGCCGCCGCGGGCAGGACCGTGCTGCTCGCCGAGCGCAAGGACCTGGGCGGCACCTGCGTCAACGTGGGCTGCACCCCGACCAAGACGATGATCGCGAGCGCGCGGGCCGCTCACGTGGCGCGCACCGCGGCGCGCCTGGGCGTTGCGACCGGCGAGGTGTCGGTGGACCTCGGCAAGGTGGTGGACCGCAAGGACAGAATCGTGGGGCAATGGCGCGAAGGGGTGGCGAAGCGGCTGAAGGCCGACCGGCTGACGGTGGTCCACGGCCAGGCGCGCTTCACCGGGCCGCGCGAAGTGGACGTCGGCGGAGAGGCGCACAGCGCGGACGTGGTCATCATCAACACCGGCGCGCGGCCCGTGGTTCCGAAGCTGCCCGGCCTCGACGCGGTTCCCTTCCTCACCAACGCGACGTTGATGCAGGTGCGCGAGCTGCCCTCGCATCTGCTGATCCTCGGCGGCGGATACATCGGCTGCGAGTTCGGGCAGATGTTCCGGCGCTTCGGCGCGCGCGTCACCATCGCCGACAGCGCCGCGCATCTGATGAACCGCGAGGACCCGGAGATCTCCTCCGCCCTGGAGGACGCGTTCCGCGGCGAGGGCATCGCGCTCGAGCTCGGCGCCCGGGCGGCGGGCGTCTCGGGGGGCGCGGGCGACGTCCGCCTGCGCCTCGAGGGCGGCAAGGAGCTGCGCGGGTCGCATCTTTTGGTCGCGACGGGCCGCCGTCCCAACACCGACGACCTCGGGTGCGACAAGGCGGGCGTGAAGCTGGACGACAAGGGCTCCGTCGTGGCCGACGACCTGTACCGCACCACCGCGGAGGGCGTGTACGCCGTGGGCGACGTCCTCGGCTTTCCGCAGTTCACCCACACGAGCTGGGACGATCACCGCCGCCTCTTCGACATCCTCCTCGGCCGCTCGCAGCGCGGCCGCTCCGGCCGCTTCGTTCCCTACACCGCCTTCACCGATCCCCAGGTGGCCGGCGTGGGCCTCACCGAGAAGGAAGCGAAGGAGCAGAACGTGCCCTGCGAGGCGGCCTCGATGCGCTTCGGAGAGATCGCGCGCGCCCAGGAGATCGACGAGAAGGCGGGCGTGATGAAGCTGCTGCTCGACCCGAAGAGCGAGCGCATCCTGGGCGCGCGCATCGTCGGCGCGGAGGCGGGCGAGCTGATCCACATCTTCGTCGCCCTGATGCAGGCCGGCGCCTCGCCGCGCGCCATCGCCGACATGGAAGCGGTGCACCCCACCTTCGCCGAGGGCGTGCAGTCGCTGGTGATGAAGCTGGACCGCTTCGCGCTGAAGTGACCGCGCGCCTGGCAGCGCTGGTTCGGGCCTCCCCGGCACGCAAAGGACAGGTGCAAGAGAAACCCAAACCGGGGGGAGCAGGAAAGCAAACTCGCGAGGCACGATGTCCAGAAGACCCACGAAAGCACCAATCGCGATCCCATCCGGACCGTGGCGTATTCACTTCTTCCGGCGGCGCCCAGAGGACGATCCCGCGCGGGCAGTGCCGGCGCGCGACTTTCTCGACGCGTGCCCGGCCAACGTGAGCGCGAAGATGGCCGCCGTCGTCCGCGCCGTTGCTGACGCTCCACCTCCCACCTTCAGCGGCGGCGGCAAGTGGGAAGCCATGCATGGCAAGATGGCGGGGGTCTACGAGGTTCGCGTCGATGGACCCGACCGACATCACTATCGCCTGTTCTGCGTCCTCGAGAGAAAACGGCGCGGACCACGGCCTCGGCGGGCCCAGCGTCGTCCTCATTACCGGCAGCGAGAAGCCGTTTCGGACGAAGCTTTCGGACCGCGATTACGACAAGGTCCTGTCGCTGGTCAACGAATTCAGGAGCGCAGATCCAAGAAGTGTGCTGCCTTGATCTCTGGTCAGCGCGGTCCACCCTGTGAGGCCACGCGGCGGCGCGCCCGGCCATGGACGCGAGTCAATTCGACACGCAAACCCACGGCACCCGCCAGGCGAATCACCGTACCCAAGGTCGGATTGCTACGCCGCGCGGTAAGGAGGCGCCGCACGGATTCCGGGGGAGTGCCTGCCTGGCGTGCCAGGTCGGCCTTGCTCAGTCGCGCCTGCGCGCGGGCGTCGTCAAGCTGTCGCATGAGCCTGTCGACCGCGTCGATCTCCGCCCGGGCCTTCCGGTAGGCGGCCGCATACTCCGTGTCGCGCATCCGCGCTTGGTGGTACTTGTCGAAACCGGTCGGCGCTCTGGCGTGTCCCACGATACGTAACATATACGATACGCAGCGTCGCGACAAGCCAGACCCTGCGACCCGGGCACTCGACGGATCGCCGCTCGAGCGCGCCGATAGCTTCCCCGGCCCAAGACATCGAATGCGCGGAGATGACGGAGCGCCCGTGTCCGTCGCGCGCAAGTAGCCGGCGCGGGGCGGGCGGGGCTGCGGCGAGTTCGGAAAACGCCCGCGCCAGCGAGCATCGATCCGCGCCGGTCCGTGCGCGTTTTCCGCATGTCTGAAGCCGCACCCCGCCCGCCCCGCGGCGGCGTCCCTGCGCTGCCAGAACAGCGCCGCGTCGCATGCAGGTAGCGGGCGCGGCGGGCTGCCGGCGGACGGGAAATTTTCAAGCAGCGAACAAAACGGCGAGCTGCGACCGGCCTGGAAATGTCCGCCTCCGATCGAAGCGTGTGGAACCGCTTGCCTGGCCGCCGCACCGTGAGCAGCATTTTTCCCAAAGGAGCGAGCCCGCGCGGAAGGACCCCCCGGCTTTCCGCGGAGCGGGCGGCTGAACGGCATGGCCTCGTACGAACCTTCCCCGACCCCCGCGGCCGCGGAACCCAGGCTGATTGTCGGTATCGGAGCGTCTGCTGGGGGCCTGGAGCCGCTCGAAAGATTCTTCGCCGCCATGCCGGCGGACACCGGAATGGCCTTCGTGGTGCTGCAGCACCTGTCGCCGGACTTCGAGAGCCGGATGGACGAGCTTCTCGGCAGGCAGACGAGGCTACCCATCCACAAGGTGACCGACGGCATCGAGGTGGGCCCCGACCAGATCTACCTGATCCCTCCCAAGAAGGAGATGATCATCGCCGGCGGGAAGCTGCTGCTCACCGACAAGGACGACGCGCGCGGCTTCAGCCTGCCCATCGACCACTTCTTCCGATCGCTCGCGCACGAGGCGGGCAGGCGCGCGGTGGCCATCGTCCTCTCCGGCGCCGGCAGCGACGGGTCGCGCGGCATCCGCGACGTGCACGAGAACGGCGGCCTGGTGCTCTGCCAGGTGCCGGAGACGGCGCGCTTCCAGGGAATGCCGCTGTCGGCGAAGCAGACCGGCGCGGTGGACGCCTTCCTGCCGCCGGAGCAGATGCCCGGCGCCATCCTCGCCTACCTCAACGACCCGGCGCGATCGTCGGAGGCGGACGAGCGGGAGATTGCCCCCTCCGGCGCGGCCATGGAGGAGGTCATCCGCCTGCTCCGGGCCGAGTACGGGATCGACTTCAACCACTACAAGCCCACCACCGTCATCCGGCGCATCGAGCGCCGGCTGGCCCTCTGCAACCAGCTCGACGTCGCCGCCTACGCGCGCCTGCTCGCGACCGACGCCTCGGAGCTGAACGCCCTCTACCGCGACCTGCTCATCGGGGTGACCCGCTTCTTCCGCGACGTGGACGCCTTCGAGCTGGTGGAGAAGCAGGTGGTGCCGGCCATCCTCGCCGCCACCCCCGCGAAGGAGGAGATCCGCGTCTGGGTGGCGGGGTGCGCCACCGGAGAGGAGGCGTACTCGCTCGCCATCCTCTTCCACGAGCAGCTGGAGGCGGCGCGCAGGCCGCTGAACCTCAAGATCTTCGCCACCGACGTGCACCGGCACTCCCTCGACGTGGCGAGCGCGGGCGTCTACAACGAGGACGCGCTCAGCGAGGTGACCGCCGCGCGCCGCGACCGCTACTTCGTCCGCGACGACCACCGCTACCGGGTCGCCAAGGACCTGCGCCAGCTCATCGTCTTCGCGCGGCACAACGTCATCACCGACGCGCCCTTCACCCGGCTCGACCTGGTGAGCTGCCGCAACCTGCTCATCTACTTCCAGCCGCTGGCGCAGAAGAAGGCGCTCTCGCTCTTCCACTTCGGGATGAAGACGGGCGGGACGCTCCTGCTCGGCCCGAGCGAGACCCCGGGCGAGCTGGGCGACGAGTTCGACACCCTCGACGCGCACTGGCGCCTCTACCGCAAGCGCCGCGACGCGCGGCTTCCCGACATCCGGCTCACGCTCACCTCGCTGCCGCCCGCGGTCCAGTCGCGGCCCATGTTCAGCACCGGCCACAGCGTGCCCGGGCTCCTCGGCGTCTACGATCAGCTCCTCGACCGGGTGATGCCGGCGAGCGTGCTCCTCGACGAGCACTACCAGCTCGTGCACAGCTTCGGCGGGGCAGAGAAGCTCCTCCACGTGCGCCCCGGCCGGCCCTCCAACAACGTGCTCGACATGGTGGACGAGGGCCTCAAGCCCGCGCTGCTCGGAGCGCTGCAGCACGCGTACAAGGAGCGCAAGACGGTGCGGCTCTCCGGCGTGCCGGTGCGCGGGCCGGGCGGCGACGAGGAATACCGGCTCTCCATCGACCCGGTGATGGCGGCCCCCGGCGCGGTGCCGCACTTCCTCGTCTCCTTCGAGAGCAAGGGCCCGGTGCGGCCGTCCCCGGACTCGCCGGCCGCGCTGGACGTTCCCGCCGCCTCCCGCGACTACGTCAACGCGCTGGAGAGCGAGCTGCGCTTCACCAAGGAGAGCCTGCAGGCCACCATCGAGGAGCTGGAGACCTCCAACGAGGAGCTGCAGGCCACCAACGAGGAGCTGGTCGCCTCGAACGAGGAGCTGCAGAGCACCAACGAGGAGCTGCACTCGGTCAACGAGGAGCTCTACACCGTCAACATCGAGCACCAGCGCAAGATCACCCAGCTCGCCGAGCTGACCGACGACCTCGACGGCCTGCTCCACGGCATCGACGTGGGCGTGCTCTTCCTCGACGAGGAGCTCTGCATCCGCAAGTACACCGCGCAGGCCGCGCGCGTGTTCCGCCTCCTGCCCCAGGACGTGGGCCGGCGGCTGGACAGCTTCGCCCCCACCATCCAGTACCCGAGCCTCGAGGCCGACGTCCGCCAGGTGCTGCAGACCGGCCAGGCGCAGCAGCGCGAGGTGACCAGCCGCGACGGCACCATCTACCTGCTCCGCATCCTGCCCCACCGAAGCCGCTCCTCGAAGAACGGGGTGGTGGTGCTCCTGGTGGACGTCTCCGAGCTGAAGCGGAGCGAGGCGCGGGTGCGCAGGCTCTCCTCCATCGTCGA
>DATDMU010000501.1:0-2099 GCA_036518615.1 Myxococcales bacterium | reverse complement strand
TCGGCAGCGAGACGACGTTGTCGTCCTTGCGCTCGCCGTAGGCGTCCTCCGCCGGGATGCTGAACGCGGCCTGCTCGCCTTCCCGCAGGCCCTCCAGCGCGCGCTCGAGCGCGGGCAGGATCTGCCCCGCGCCGTGGAGGTATTCGATGGGCGCCTTGCCCGAGCTGCTCTCGACCACCTGCCCGGTTTCCACGCGCACCATGTAATCGAGGAGGACGACACGGCCGGTTTTCACCCGCATGGCCTGAAGCTGCACATACGCGAAGCGAGCCGCAGCTAGACGGCAGCCGCCTGCCTGCCCGCTCCGAGCACGGCGGCGGCCACGAACGCGAGAGCGGCGCCGAGCCGCAGCGCCGCCGCGGGCGAGACGTGCTCCCAGGTCTGTCCCGCGACGACCGAGGCCGCGAGCAGGCCGACGCCCGAGACCAGGTTGTAGAGCCCGAGAGCCCGGCCGCGCGACGCGGGCGGCGACGCCGCCGCCACCAGGGCGCGCTCGGTGCCTTCGGTGAGCGCCGCGACGAGGCCGTAGGCCGCGAACAGGGTCCAGATCTGCCAGGGCGCGCGAGCGAGCGAGAAGCAGAGATAGCAGGCGGCGTACCAGAGCCAGCCGCAGATGAGCATGCCGCGGCGGCCCAGCCGGTCGGCGAAGCGCCCCGCGGGCCACGAGAGCGCGGCGCGCATCACGTGCAGGAGCGCCCAGAGCAGCGGCAACAGCGCGGTGCGGATGCCCAGGGCCTGCGCGCGCAGGAGCAGGAGCGCGTCGGTGGAGTTCCCGAGGGTGAAGAGCCCGATCGCGACGAGCAGCCGCACCGGCACCGCCGAGGTCCCCGCCGGAGACTGCGCGGGCCGCGTGCCGCGAGCGCGTTCCTGGCCCTCCTCGCGGATGGCGAACAGCGCCAGCACCGCCAGCGCGCCCGGAACCGCCGCGACGAGGAACACGCGGCGCAGATCGCCCGGCCAGCACAGCAGCATCCCGCTCGCGAGCAGCGGCCCGATGGCGGCCCCGGCATGATCCATGCCGCGGTGGAAGGAGAACGCCTCCGCGAGGCGGTCCGGGCTGGTGCTGGAGGCGAGCAGCTTGTCGCGCGGCGAGGTCCGGATGCCCTTGCCGACGCGGTCGACGTTGCGCACCGCCAGCACGTGCCAGGGCTTCTGCGCGACGGCGAGGAAGGGACGCGCCGCGCCGGCGAGGACGTATCCGATCATCGCCAGCGGCAGGAGGTTCTTGACCCGATCCGCCCAGCGGCCGGAGAGGTACTTGAGCAGCGCCGCGGTGGCTTCCGCCGCCCCCTCGATGACGCCGATGTACGCGGCGCCCGCGCCCAGCGTCACCAGGAAGGCGGGGAGGATCGGCATCACCATGTCGCCGGACACGTCCGCGAGCAGCGAGACGACGCCGAGGATGACGACGTTGCGGCCGAGCTTCACGCGCGCTTGAGCTCTGGCCCGAGCACGCGCAGCTTCGGCGCGCCCGGCGGCGTGACCTCCGACCGGGCTGCGTAGATCGACTCCAGCGAGCGGGTGAAGCTGCGCGCCGTCAGATCCAGGTCGCGCAGCGTGATCTCGCACTCGTCGAGCTGCCCGTCCGCCACCACGTTCTGGATGGCGCGGTCCACCAGCGCCCGCAGCATCGGCGCCGTCGGGGTGGCGAGGTTGCGGGAGGTGGCGACGACCATGTCGGCGATCATCACCAGGGCCGTCTCGCGACTCTGCGGCTTGGGCCCGGCGTAGCGGAACTCCGCCTCCGCCGGCGCGGCGACTCCGTTGCGCTCCGCCTCCTCCTTGGCGCGGTGGAAGAAGTAGCCGATCAGCCGCGTGCCGTGGTGCTGGGAGATGAAGTCGATCACCTGCCGCGGCAGCTTGGCCTTGTGCGCGCGCTCGATCCCGTCGCCGACGTGGCGCTGGATGATCTCCGCGCTCACCTGCGCGGGCAGCCCGTCGTGGCGGTTCTCGCCCTTCTGGTTCTCGCCGAAGTAGAGCGGGTTCTTGCCCTTGCCGATGTCGTGGTAGTACGCGCCCACCCTGCAGAGCAGCGGGTTGCAGCCGATCTCGCGCGCCGCCGCCTCCACCAGGTGCCCGATGAGGATGCCGTGGTGGTA
>DATDMU010000500.1:0-30704 GCA_036518615.1 Myxococcales bacterium | reverse complement strand
GCGTCCCCACGTCTCTGCCAACCTCTCCGGCGCCGGGGCAGCTCGCCCTGGCCATGCCGGCACCCGTTGCTGCCCGCGAGATCCTCTTTCCAGGGGCGGTGAAGATCGCCGGCTGGCTCGGCGCGGATGCGCAGCGGTCGCTCTCGGCGCAGTTCCAGGGGTGGGCGCTGCCGCCTGCGGGGCTCCGGCATCCGCGCGTCCCGAGCGGACATCTGATGAGCGTGCAGTCCGTGTGCCTGGGCTGGCACTGGGAGCCTTACGCGTATTCGAGGATCGCCGACGACACCGACGGGGCGAAGGTGAAGCCGCTGCCCGCCGAGCTTGCGCATCTGGCGCGCGCCGCGGTCGCCGAGGCGTTCGGTCCGGAGATCCCGTATGCGCCCGACGCCGCGATCGTGAACCTCTACGCGGGGGGAGCGCGCCTCGGGCTGCACCTCGACGGCGAGGAGCCCAGCGACGCCCCGGTGGTCACGCTCAGCCTCGGCGACAGCTGCGTGTTCCGCTTTGCGGGCGTCGGCCGGCGCACCGCCCCCTTCACCGACGTCGAGCTTCGATCCGGCGATCTGCTGGTCTTCGGCGGTCCCGCCCGCCGCATCTACCACGGCGTTCCCAGGGTGCTGGAGGGGACGGCGCCGCAGGGGCTGGGACTTCCCCCGGGAAGGGTCAGCATCACCATCCGCGAGACCGGGCTGTGAGCGCCCGCGCGCTGGAGAAAGCGCTGCCGGTGGGAAGGCGCGTGGCGGCGCTGGACTGGGCCGCGATCTCCGCAGGTCTCGACGAGCTTGGCTCCTCGCTCACGGGCCCCGTGCTGGAGAGGAGCGAATGCGACGCGCTCCGGGAGATCTACGACGACGACAGCCGCTTTCGCTCGACCATCGACATGGCGCGCTTCCGTTTCGGGCAGGGGCAATACCGCTATTTCGCGCAGCCGCTTCCGAAGCTCGTCGCCGATCTGCGGGCCGCCTTCTGGCCGCACCTGTTGCCCGTGGCGAGGTCGTGGGCCAGCCGACTCGGCCACCGATGCTCCGCCGCTGCGCAGCTCCGCCCGCCCGCGCCCTGGCCGGACAGCCTCGACGAGTGGCTGGAGCAGTGCCACGCAGCGGGGCAGACCCGGCCGACGCCGCTCCTCCTCCGCTACGGGCCGGGCGACTGGAACGCCTTGCACCGCGACCTCTACGGCGAGCTGGTGTTTCCACTGCAAGTCGTCATCGGCCTCGATCGGCCCGGGGTGGACTACACGGGCGGAGAGTTCATCACGCTCGAGCAGCGGCCGCGGGCGCAGTCCAGGGGGACCACCAGCGCGATCGAGCAGGGTCACGGCCTCGTCTTCACCACCCGCGACCGGCCGGTGCCGTCGCGCCGGGGCTGGTCCGCGGCGCCCATGCGCCACGGAGTGAGCGTGCTGCGCTCCGGCCGCCGCCACGCGCTGGGCCTCGTCTTCCACGACGCGAAATGAAGCCCTTCGAGGAGATCGTGGCGGAGCACGGAGCCCTGGTGCTGCGCGTGTGCCGGGCGCTGGTGGGGCCGGCCGACGCCGCCGACGCCTGGTCGGAGACCTTCCTCTCCGCGCTGCAGGCGTATCCGCGGCTGCGGGCGGGCAGCAACGTCCGCGGCTGGCTCGTCACCATCGCGCACCGCAAGGCCGTCGATCAGCTGCGCGGCGCGACGCGAAGGCCCGACTCCGTGCGCGAGCTGCCGGAGGTGGCTGCTCCGGAGCCCGCGGACGACGAGGAGCTGCGCGCCGCCCTCGACGCGCTGCCGCCCAAGCAGCGCGGCGCGGTGATCTACCGGCACCTCGCCGGGCTCTCCTACGCCGAGGTGGGCAAGCTCCTCGGCTCCAACGCCACCGCCGCCCGGCGAAGCGCGGCGGACGGCATCGCAAACCTTCGCAAGCGGCTTTCGAAAGGGATGCCATGATCACGGAGAAGCAGATGGTCGATCGGATTGCGCGCGGATTCGGCGGCTCGTTCGAGGCGGAGCGCGAGCGCCTCGCCGCGCGGGCGGAGCGGCAGGGGCTGCTCGACGTGTCGTACCGGACTCTCGACAGCCCGCTCGGGCCGCTGCTCCTCGCGGCGACCTCCGACGGACTGGTCCGGGTGGCGTTTCGCCGCGAAGACCACGACGCCGTCCTCGCGCGCCTCGCCGCGGAGGTGAGCCCCCGCATCCTGCGCACGCCGCGCCGGCTGGACAAGGCGGCGCGCCAGCTCGACGAGTACTTCGCGGGCAGGCGGCGCGCGTTCAGCGTGCCGGTCGATCTGCGGCTCGCGCGCGGGTTCCGCCGCTCCGTGCTCGCCCATCTGCGCGAGATTCCCTACGGCAGGACGGAGAGCTACACCGCCGTGGCCAGGGCGGCGGGAAATCCCTCCGCGGTCCGCGCCGCCGCGAGCGCGTGCTCGCACAATCCGTTGCCCCTGGTCGTTCCCTGCCACCGCGTGGTCCGCAGCGACGGCAGCTTCGGGGAATACCTGGGCGGCCCCGAGGCCAAGCGCGCCCTGCTGGCGATGGAGGCGGGCCGGTGACCTGGCGGCTCGTCGGCCCGGATGGCGAGGCGTACGACAGCCCCTGCCCGGGGACGCTCGGCGGCCATCGCAAGACGCGCGTCTACGGCCGGCTGGACTGCACGTCCGCGCTGCGGGCGCTGGCGCGCGGCGGCTACAGGGCGCATCGGGTCTTCTTTCTCGACGAGAGAACCGCCATCGCGGCAGGCTACCGGCCCTGTGCGGTGTGCATGCCCGAGGGCTACGCGCGCTGGCGCCTCTCTTCGGCGGGCGGTACCTGAGCGCGGCTTCCTCCCGTGATACGGTCGGCGCGACGGAGGGTTGCGGTTGGATTTCGCAATGGTCCTGGCGGAGCTGGTCCGCTTTCTTTCGCAGCGCAACATCCGGCACGGCGTGGCGGGAGCAATCGCCCTGCATGCGCACGGATTGACGCGGGCGACGACGGATCTCGATCTCGTGGTCGAGGAGAGCGGACACGACGCGCTGCTCGCCCACATGGTTTCGCTGGGGTACGAGCAACTGCATGCCTCGGCCGGATTCTCGAACCACCTCCATCCAGACTCGCGGTGGGGCCGTCTCGACTTCATCGATGTGGATCCGCACACTGCGGACCTGCTCTTCGCCGGCGCGCGCCTGATGGAGATTTTTCCCGGCAGGAGCCTGCTCGTGCCGCGTCCCGAGCATCTCGCCGCGATGAAGGTGCAGGCGATCAAGAACGATCCGTCGCGCACCTTCCAGGATCTGGCCGACATCCAGGCCCTGCTCTCGCTGCCCGGCGTTGACGAAGAGGAGGTCCGCCGCTATTTCGAGCAGCATGGGCTCGCGGCCAGATTCGAAGAGCTCCAGCGGGCGCGCGGCCGGGCCTGAAGTGCGGGCAGGTCCGGCCGACGTGGCCGCGCTGCGCAAAGCGGCCGGGCTGCGGCGCGTTGCTCCTGAGGATTACCTCGCCTTCCTGGCGCAATTCTCCGCGTCGATTTCGCAAGCGGCGCTTCGCGCGCGCAAAGGCCCTCGAGGCGAACCTTTCCGGCTTTGAGCTCGATTCGCCGCGCCGATCCTGTCGGACGCGTCGAGCCCACGTCACGAGGCGGGCACGATGGCCGCCTGGGCGCGAACGAGACCTTGTCCGAGATCCGCGAGGAGATCGCCCTTCCCGAGGAGATCTTCGGCGCCTCTGGCGTCGAGGATGACGCGCGAGTTCACCGCGCTTGCCACGCGCAAGGCGATCTTGCCGCCGAGATTCGCCTTGAGCACCGGCGGGACGGTCTGCCGGTCCGGGCGCTGCGTCGCGAGGACGAGGTGAACGCCGGCAGCGCGCGCCTTGGCACCGAGCCGCGCCACCGCGGTGCAGAACTCCTGCGCGGCCCGCTTCTCCGCGGTGAGGTCCTGGAACTCGTCGATCACGACGACGTGGCGCGGCAGCCTGCGCGCCGCGCCGGCCTGCTGGTTGAACTCGTGCAGATCGGACACGTGCTCCTTTTCGAAGATGGCGTACCGCTCCTCCATGATCTCGATGTAGCGCCCGAGACAGGGCAGCGCGTCCTCGATGCCGTAGAGCAACGGCCCGTCGAGGTGGGCGGCGATGGCGGTCTGGAAGCCGCTGACGTTGAAGGTGACGCGCTTGGGGTCGAGCAAGGTGATGCGCAATGCCGAAGGCGCATGCCATTGCACGAGGCTCGCCACCAGCGACCGCAGCAGCCACGATTTCCCGCTGCCCGCCTGGCCCCCGACGAGGAGGTGAGGAGTTGCGGCGTCGGCCAGGTCGCCCGTCACGATCCTGCCGTTGGGCTCCTGCCCGAGCACGAAGCGTCCGGGCCTCTCGCCCAGCCACTCGCGCTTTGCATCCAGCAGGGGCGCGAGCAGCACCGCCCGCGGCGTGCTTCGCTTCACGGTGAACTCGCGCCGCGCACCGTTCTTCGCAAAGGAGAGCTCGATGCCCGATGCGGAAGCGAGACGGTGGCGCACGTCGTCGGCGCATCGATCGAGTTGCGAGACGGGTCCCCGGGGCCGCGCCACTTCGATGACGTAGATGGTCGGTCCGATCACCGGCGGCGGCGAGGTCGCGGCAATTCCGTCCTTGCGCAGCTCGTCCAGGATGCGCTTCTGGATCTCCACCGCCTCGCGCTCTCCCTCCTCGTCGGAGCCGGCGGCCGACGCCGGCTGGACGGGCGCGGCGGCGCTGATGCTCCCCTTCGTGCTCGGCCGCGGACGTGACGCCGCCATGGGCGGATCGTCGCGCGCCGGCAGCCGTGCCGGATATCGTTCCGCGCACGGCGCCGCAACCGGGCAGGCCGCGCACAGGTCGCGGCGGCGGGTGGCCGGCGCCGTCTCCGGCTCCTCCGCCCAGCGCGACATCTTCTTGAGGAGCGGGACCAGATCGCTGCGGACCAGCTCGTCCGCGCGATGCTCGGCAACGCGGGTGACCGCGAGAGCCGGGTTGAACCTGAGCACCACCGGCTTCGCGCTGACGCCTTCGGACCGCCGCAACAGCTCGCGGTAGAGCGCCACTTGCGCGCAATCGACGGACTCGTTCCCCTCGTCGGTCAGCTTGTACTCGATGACGTCGAGCTGCTCGTCCCCGCCGCCATAGACCGCGTCGATGCGGCCGTTGAGGATCACGGAAGCCTCCGGGAGCTCCGCTTCCACGGCCTTCTCGCCGCCTCGCACCACCTTGCGGATCGACTCGACCGGCACGCCGGACGCGGCGCGCTCCGCCAGGTAGTCGCCCAGGTGGCGCAGCGCCTCCGCGAGATCGTCCACCTCCGCGGGCATGTTGGCGTAGGCAGGATCGCGTTCCAGCTCCTCGACGAGAAAGGAGAGAAGCCAGTCGGTCAGCGCCTCGCGCCGTTCCTCGTGCGACGCAGCGGCGTCCAGCGCGCTCGCTTTCGCGGGAGGCTGGGCCACGGTTTGCGCGAACCTGTCGACGATGCGGTGGAATGCCCCGCCCATGCAGGAGGAGCCCACCGGAAAGGCGACCGCGTTGTGTCGCAGCCTGCCCAGCGCGAACACGCGCGGACAGCGGAGCGCGTTGCGAACCTCGGTGACGGAGATCTTCGCCACGGCTACTCCGTCCAGCACACGATGGTTTCGCCAATCCAGCGCACCGCAGGATTCCCCTTCAGCTCGGCGCGCACCGACGCGCGGGTGGCTCCGGCGGATTTTCGGGAGAGGTCGCGGACCACGCGGTCGAGCGAGGCGACGCGGAGGCGGCGCAGGACCTGCGTCGCGCCCGCACCGGCGGCGGCCGGCGCATTCACCGGCGGCGCTGCGTCGCCGGGGAGCTCCTGGGCCGGCTCTGCCTCGCCGAGAATCGCCCGCACCACGTCCCACGACTCGGGCTTCTGCTGGTCGCGAATCCACCGCTGTACGGCGGCGAGGTCCACGGGCTTGCCGTCCGGTCCGTCGACGTCCTGCGACCGCGCGTCCTTGAGGAGCGACCCGAGCGCGAGAAGCCGCGTGGCATCCTCCCGGGAGAGCCAATGCCAGCGCACGCCCTTCCTCGTCCGGAATGCACCCCACTGCTCGCGCGTCGACTTCCAGGTGGGCGGCCATTCGCGCCAGCGTTCGCGCATCGCGAGGAGAGGGCCCTCCAGCGCCGAAAGACGACGCAGCGCCGATCGGACGGATGCATTGTTCGCCTGGTGCAGCAACGCGACGTGGGCGGCGCCCTTGCCGCCCTCGAGTCGGGCGAGACCATCCTTTTGCGGATGGACCGCGCCAATCGGGACGGAGAGCCCGGCCAGCGCGGCCAGGCCGTCGAAGAGGAAGGCTGGCTCGGGGCCGTGGCCGGTCTTCGCCATCTCGTCGATGTGGTGGCGCTGGCCGGCGAGGCGCTCTTCCCAGGCGGCGAGGATCGCGTCCGCGACCATTCGCCCCGCCTGCGCAGGAGCTCGAGGCGGCGGATGGCCCTGCACGGTCAACGGCTCGGCGCCGTCGAGCACGCGCCGCAGCTCGTTCAGCAGCATGCGCGGCGTCATCCCCACGGTGCCGCAGACCGATTCGAGCTGCGCCTCCGTGAACGGCCACGGCCACGGCGCCTCCGGGTCGGGAATCTTCCCCACCCACAGCTCGAGCAGCCGCCGTGCCTGGCCGGGCTGCGGCAGCGCCAGAGGAATGCGCCGCCCGGCGACCCGCGATTTCTGCGATTCGCCCAGCCGCGGCTCGATGTGCGCGTCCCATTCGGTGCTCAGGCCCATCTGCACGACGACCAGATCCCGCACCACGTCGACGAGGTCGGCGATCAGGTTGCCATAGGCGGTGACCCGGCCCGCGCTCCCGTCGCCGTCGACCAGGTTCTCCAGCTGGTCGAAGACGACCACCAGCGGCGATGCCATCGAGGAGAGGACCGCGATGGTGCGCAGCGCGGGGATGACCGCGCCGTCGGGCAGCGGCTCGTGGACGCCGATCCGCGCCGCCTGCGCCTCGTCGAGCTCGCGGCCGGACAGCCATACGAGCGAAGAGACGCGGAGGAGAGGCGGATCGAAGGGAACGCGGATGAGACGTTCGAGATAGGGAACGTCGAGATCGGGATGCTGTTGCAGCAGCGTGCCCAGCGCCTCTTCGATCTGCCCCTGCCGGCTTTGCGCGGACGAAGCACGCAGCTCCTCGAGGCACGCCATCGGGTACTTGCCGTTGTTTCCCGTCGCCACCGCCAGCGCGACGCCGGCGAGGATGTCGATCTGCGGCACGCGCCAGGACGCGTATCCGAGCTGCTGGACGATCTGCCCCAGCACGAATCGCGGAGTCATCTCCGCGCCGGTGAGAGGACGGATATGCACGAGCACGGCGTGCGGGCCGAGCTTGCGGCGGAGCCGGCCGAACAGGTGCGTCTTGCCGACCCCGGCCGGCCCCACGGCGACCAGCGCCCGCCGATCGGAGCCGCTCGCGCGTCCCCGGGCACTCCTCCTCACCGCGGCCACCGAGGCCGCGATCGTGTCGGTGGCTTCCCGGTTGAGGTCTTCGAGATCGACGAAGTCCTCCGCCCAGGGATCGGAGTGCGGTGAGATCAGGGTGACGTTCTTCATCCGTCCGCCCTCTCGAGCAGGCGGGCCCAGGAGAGGCGGGTTCCCTGCGGCCCCGGCGGGCACAGCTCGAGCTCGGCCTGCGACAGTCGATTGAGTCCCGATTCGGGCTGCAATTCAATCCGGCCCGCCCTCGCCGCGTCGATCAATGCCGTCTGGACCGCGGCAATGCCGTGCGCCGCGAGCGCACGAACCGCGTCGGGGACGAAGCTGAGCCCGACCGCCGGCCGCACGTGGCGCGTCAATTCGGACACCAGCAGGTCGGCATCGAGGGCCTGCTGCTGCGGCCCCACCAGGTCGAAGAGCTGCTCGCGAACGTCGTCGAGCAGCAGCGTGCGCGGAGGCTTCCGCAACGCCCTGGCGCCGAGCGCGCCGGCATTGGCGAGCGCCGAGAGCTGCTCGCGGGAGAGCGTCTTCACCGGCAACGCGGCGAGCACTTCGATCTTGCCGCGGATGGCGATGCGCGCCGCTCCTTCGCGCACGGCATTCTCCGCCTCGGCCCTGGCTTCCTTCTGCGTCGTGCCCTTGAGCGCCCTGGAGAGCTGCGCCAGGGGAATCAGTTGCCGCTCGCCCAGCAGCTTCTCGATCTGCCGGCGGAGCGGGACCCGCACGCCGGATTTGAGGGCCTCGAATCCTGCGGCGCGCAATCGCGCGATCGCTTCCGCGTGCTGCGCCCTCGGGACGCCGGCCCGGGTCAGCTCCGTCGCCCGAAGCAGCCCCTGCTGCACGAGCTGCTCGCGCAAGCGGGGCTCCAGCTGGTCCAGGTCCGCCACCTTCTTCGCGCGCGCAGCCATGGAGGCTGGAAATGTACATCGGATCGCGGGTGCGGCGATTCGTCCGCGTCCTGCGCGTGACGGCGGCCGCACGATTTGCTATCGGTAGTTCAGGTCAAGAGCGCCAGCGCAAAGCCCCGGCTTGCTGGCCGACAACCCTCCGTCCGCGGCGGGGTGCTCCGGGTGAAGACCGGGCCGGTCGCATTCCCGCGCCGGCAAATGCGGACTCCGGCCTCGCTGGAGTCGACGGGCGAGGCGTCATGTCCAATCCGCCGCTGGCTGTTTCCGGGCTTCCTCTCGACGTGTACGGCGCCGATCTGCGCGTGCCTCTGGTGACCGGCGAGCGCGTCCCGCACGTGAACCTCGACTGCGCGGCCAGCCCTCCCTGCCTGCGCGCGGCGCACGAGGCGGTGGTTTCCGCGCTGCCCTGGTACGGCAGCGTCCACCGCGGCGCGGGCTTCGGCTCGGCGGTGAGCACGCGCCTTCTCGAATCGGCGCGAGCCGCCATCGGCGCCTTTGCCGGCGCGCGGGCGGACGACACCGTGATCCTCACCCGCAACACCACCGAGGCGCTGAACCTGCTCGCGGCATCGTTGCCGGCGGGCACGTCGGTGGTGGCCTTCGCCTCCGAGCACCACGCGAACCTCCTGCCCTGGCGGCGCGCGCGATGCGTCCAGCTTCCTCCCCCGCGGCGCCTCGAAGAGGTGGTGCCTGCCGCGCAGAGGGCGCTGCGCGAGCTGCCCGCCGGCCATCGCCTGCTCGCGGTCACCGGCGCGAGCAACGTCACCGGCGAGCTGTGGCCGGTTGCGGAGCTGTGCTCGATGGCGCGGCGCAACGGCGCCCGGGTCGTCGTCGACGCTGCGCAGCTCGCTCCGCACCGGCGGCTCGACCTCGCCGCTCTCGGCGCGGACTGGGTGGCCTTCTCCGCGCACAAGCTCCACGCCCCCTTTGGCTGCGGCGCCCTGGTGGGCCGGGCGGACTGGCTGGACGCGGCGGAGCCGTGGCTTCGGGGCGGCGGCGCGGTCCGGCGCGTCTCGCTGGAGGGCGAGGAGTGGCAAGCCTGCCCTGCCAGGCACGAGGCGGGAACGCCGAACCTGCTCGGGGCGGTTGCATTTGCCGCAGCTTGCCGCGCGCTCACCGGCGCGGGCTGGGACGCCATCGAGGCGCACGAGTCGGCGCTTCTCGACGCGCTCCTCGGCGGCCTGCGCGAGCTGCCCGGCGTGGCGGTCCTTTCGCTCTGGGGGCCGCGCGCGCAGCGCATCGGCGTCGCCAGCTTCACCGTCCGCGGCTTCGAGCCGGCGCTTCTCGCGGCGGCGCTGAGCGCCGAGCACGGCATCGGCGTGCGGGACGGAGCATTCTGCGCCCATCCGCTGGTCGCCGCGCTCACCGATCCCGCGCGCCCCGAGCCGGCGCTGCGCGCGAGCGTGGGAGCAGCCAGCACGCGAAACGACGTGGACCGGCTGCTCTCGGCTCTCCGGTCCATCCTCGCGCGCGGCCTGCGCTGGCGCTACGTCCGCCGCGCGGGCCGGTACGTGCCGGATCCGGATCCGCGGCCCATGCCCGATTTCGCACTGTCCGTCCCCGGATCCGCCGAGGACGAGCCCTGCTGCGCGGACCGGCTCTCCGCCTGATCGTTTGTATACAAACAATCCTGCCCGCCGGGCGAGCGCCCGGACGCTCCGATGCTTAGCGTCCTCCCCGAAGGCAACATCCCGCCAAGGAGGACATCATGGCTTTCGCCCTTCCCGCACGTTCCCGCCCGCTCTGGCCCTGGACGCTGGGGCTATTGGCCGCCGGCGGCGTCGCGCTGTTCGTCATCCATGCAACGCACAAGGAACCGGCACCCGTCGCGGCGGCTCCGGCGGTCGCCGCGAGCCCGGCACCCGCGACGGACGTCGCATTGCCGCCAGCCGCCGAGAGCGATGCCACGCTGCGCGAGGCGCTCTCCGCGCTCACTCCGCAGGCGCTCTTCCGGCGCTGGCTCCAAGAGGACCACCTGCTCGATACGCTGGTGGTCACGACCGTCAACATCGCCGAGGATCAGAGCCCTGCCCGCCAGCTCACCTTCCTCAAGCCGCATCGCCGCTTCACGGCGGCGCGGGTCGGAGGCGAGCTGGTCATCTCTCCTCGCAGCGAGGCCCGATACGACGCGTTCGCGAGCGTCATCGCCTCGCTCGACGCGAAGCGCGTCGCCTCGGCGTACAGGACGCTGCATCCGCTGCTCGAGAGCGCGTACCACGCGCTCGGCTATCCCGACCGCCCCCTGGACGAGCTGGTGACGCGCGCGCTCCAGCGCATCGAGGACGCGCCGGTCCGCGACCAGGTCGCGCTGCGCCAGTCCGGCTCGGTCTACCGCTTCGCGGACGAGCGTCTCGAGTCGCTGGGCGGGGTGGAGAAGCAGCTCCTGCGCATGGGGCCCAGGAACACGCGCCTGCTCCAGGCCGAGGCCCGGGAGATTGGCTCCGCGCTCGGCCTCCCGCTCCGCGGCGAGCCGCAAGCGACGGCGCACTGAGGCGAGACGTTGGTGGGTGTCGCCGGCCGGGGAGCCATCCCCGCCTGCCTCGCGCGATTGCGGGCGCTTTTGCACATCGAGGCGCGAGCGGCTAGTGTTCCGCCGTGCTTCGCCGGACGGTATGCGCCATTGCCCTCGTCGCGCTCGCGTCAAGCCCGGTGGTGGGCAGGACGCGGCTCTTCTGCCGCTACACCGGAATCGAGATCACCGATTGCGCGGAGCAGGGTTCCCGAAACGGCGTGACCCAGATCGAAGGCTGCTGTGACCGCCAGGTGACGCGGCCTCTGGGCGTCGTTACGCCGGGCCACGAGCACGAGTTCGCGCCTCCGGCGCTCCATCCGCTTGCCGCGGCTGCGTTGGTCGATTCATCGGGCTCCGTTTCGGGTGCGCCGCGCGCCCACCGCTGCGCATCGCCCACAGGTCCACCGGTCTACGTGGTCACTCGCGCCCTGCTGATCTGAGCCCGGGCTGGATCGCTCGCCGCCACGCCGGCCCGGCGTGGCTTCGCCGTCCACGCATGCCGTCGCGAGGCAGTCCATGATCGGTCCTGTATTGGCGCTGGCCCTGGCCGCGCCGCCCCCATTGCGGCTCGCAGACCTGCTCCGCGAGGCCCGCGAGAAGAATCCCGAGCTGAAGGCCGCGCAGGCGCGCGCCGGCGCGGCGCAATCGTCCATCGAGCCCGCCGGCGCCCTCGACGACCCGATGTTGATGGTCCAGCTCTGGAACTCGCCGGTGGACTTCTCCACCGTTCCTTTGATGGTCCAGATCACCCAGCAGATTCCGCTCGGCGGCAAGCGCTCCGCGCGCAGGGACGCCGCGCGCGCGGATGCAGCCATGGGCGCGGCGGACCTCCTGGCGAGGCAGCGCGAGATCGACACCCAGGTCGCGTCCGCGTACTTCGACCTCTTCCTCGCCGAGCGGACGCAGCGCGTGGACGACGAGCTGGAGCAGATCCTCCAGGTGCTCCTCCAGGCCGCCGAGGCGCGCGTCGCAACCGGCAAGGCCGAGCAGGCGGAGCTCCTGCGCGCGCAGGGAGCGTTGATCCAGCTCCGCTCCGATCGCGAGACGGCGGTGGACCACCGGCAGTCGGCGTGGGCGCGGCTGGCGGCGCTCCTCGACCGCGACCCGACCTCGCAAAGCGGCGCCACCACCGAGCCGCGCATGCTCGCCTCGCTGCCGGACGTCGCGACGCTGCGGGAGCGGGCGCTGCAAGCGCGGCCGGAGCTGCTCGGCGCCCGGGCGCAGGTCGCGAGCGCGCGGGCGCAAGAGCGGCTGGCGAGGGCGGCGGAAGTTCCCGATCTGGGCGTCTTCGCGGGCGAGATGCACACCTTCCGCAACCCCGCGGGCGTCTCCGACTTCCTCTTCGCCGGCTTCCAGATCAACCTGCCCATCTTCGGCGGCGCCAAGAACCGGCCGCGCATCGCCGGCGCCTCCGCGCAGCTCGTCGCGGCGCAGGAGGCCGAGCACGCGCTGCGCAACCGCATCGCGTCGGAGATCGCGGAATCCTACGCGCACCTGCAGGCGGAGCAGCGGCAGATCGAGCTGCACCACCAGCTCATTCCCATCGCGCGCCAGGCGGTGGAGAGCGCCGAGTCCAGCTACGGAGCGGGCCGCGCCGATTTCACCATGGTGGTGGACAGCGCCCGCGAGCTGCGCATGCACGAGCTGGATCTGGCCACCCATCTCGCCATGTACGAGCAGCGCCTCGCGGAGCTGCAGCGCGCGGCCGGCGTCGATCTCGGCATCGAAGAGGCAGCGGAGGGCGGACATGAAGAGCATCGCTAGCCTCGCGCTCGTGCTGCTCGCGTGCTGCGCGCACAAGGACGACGCGGACGCGCTCCACGCCGGCGACCTCCTGGTGCGGCCGTCGCTCGATCCCGATCCGCCGCGCGCCGGCGAGAACGTCCTGCAGCTCGACGTGCGTGACGCGCAGGGCAAGCCCGTCGAGGGCGCCCAGGTCGAGTTCGTCTACGACATGCCCGCGATGGGGTCGATGCCGGAGATGAAGGGCGGCGGCGACGTGAAGGCGATGGGCGGCGGCAGGTACCGGATCTCCTATCCGCTCGCGATGCTTGGAGACTGGACGCTCACGGTGGGAATCGAGGCGGCCGGACATCCGCGCGGCGAGCTGCGCATCAAGGTCTCCCCGCCGCACAGGGGCTACACCGTGCAGTCGGGCGGAATGCCCGCGCGCGAAGGCGCGCCGAGGACCGTGGAGATCGGACCCGAGCGGCAGCAGCTCATCGGAGTGGTGTTCGCCAAGGTGGAGCGGCGGCCGCTGGCCCTGTCCCTGCGCGCCTCGGGGCGCGTGCAGGTGGACGAGACGCAGGTCCACGACGTGGTGCTCAAGTACGACGCGTACGTCGAGAAGCTCTTCGTCGACCAGACCGGCCAGCACGTGGATGCGGGCCAGCCGCTGCTCGTCCTCTACAGCCCGGAGCTCCTCTCCAGCGAGCGCGACTACCTCGTGGCGGCGAAGAGCGGCTCTTTGGCGGGAAGCCAGCAGCTGGTCCGCGCCGCCGAGGAGCGCCTGCGGCTCTGGGGGCTCTCGGGCGCGCAGATCGCCGAGCTGCGCAAGCGCGGCACGGCCGAGCCGCGGCTGACCATCCGCAGCCCCGCCGCCGGCACCGTGCTGGAGAAGAGCGTCGTCGCGGGCACCAGGGCGATGGCGGGGACCGCGCTCTATCGCATCGGCAACCTCGGCCGCATCTGGGTGCTCGCCGACCTCTTCGAGTCCGACGCGCCTTACCTCCGCTCCGGCCTTCCCGCCACCATGACGCTTCCCTACATGACCGGCGTGGCCTGGAAAGGAACCGTGCAGTTCGTCTACCCCACGGTGGACGAGAAGACGCGCTCCTTGCACGCGCGGCTCGCCTTTCCCAACGCGCGGCTGGCGCTCAAGCCGGGGATGTTCGCCGACGTGACGGTGGAGGTTCCCCTCGGGACGCGCCTCGCCGTGCCCGACAATGCATTGCTTGCGTCCGGCGAGCACCGCTATGCCTTCGTGAAGCGCGGCGAAGGCGAGCTGCAGGCGGTCGAGGTGAAGACCGGCGCCATGGCCGGCGACTACGACGAGGTGCTGGACGGCCTCGCCGAGGGCGACGAGGTGGCGACCCAGGCCACGTTCCTGCTCTCCAGCGAGGCGCAGCTGCGCAGCGCGCTGCCGCGCTGGAGCAATCCATGATCGCGAAGATCATCGCCTGGTGCGCGCACAACCGCCTCGCCACCGTGCTCCTGGCCGGGCTCCTGACCGCGTGGGGGGTCATTTCCCTGCGCTCCACCGCGCTCGACGCGATTCCCGATCTCTCCGACGTGCAGGTGATCGTCTTCTCCGAGTGGATGGGCCGCGCTCCGGACCTGGTCGAGGACAACATCACCTACCCGGTGGTCTCCTCGCTGCTCGGCTCGCCGCGGGTGACCGCGGTGCGCGGGCAGTCGATGTTCGGCATGTCGTTCGTCACCGCCATCTTCGAGGACGGCACCGATCTCTACTGGGCGCGCAGCCGCGTGCTGGAGAAGCTCTCCAGCATCTCCAATCGCCTGCCGCAGGGGGTGACGCCCATCCTCGGGCCGGACGCGAGCGGGGTGGGCTGGGTGTTCGAGTACGCGCTCGCAGACAAAACCGGCCACACCACGCTGCAACAGCTCCAGTCGCTGCAGGACTGGAACGTCCGCTATGCGCTGCAGGCAGTGCCGGGCGTGGCCGAGGTGGCCAGCGTGGGAGGCTTCGTCAAGGAGTACCAGATCGATCTCGATCCGGACCGCCTCGCCGCGCTCGACGTGCCCTTGAGCGCCGTCGTCAACACGGTGCGGATGTCCAACGCCGACGTCGGAGGGCGCGTGCTGGAAGTCAGCGGCACCGAGCATTACGTGCGCGGCCGCGGCTACGTGAAGTCGCCGAAGGATCTGGAGAAGGTGGTGCTCGGCTCGCACATGGGCACGCCGGTCCTCCTGCGCGACGTGGGCGCGGTCCGCATCGGTCCCGCGCAGAGGCGCGGGCTCGCCGATCTCGACGGCGAGGGCGAGACGGTGGGCGGCGTGGTGATCGCGCGCTCGGGCACCAACGCGCTGGAGGTCATCGACGCGGTCAAGGCGCGCATCGCCGAGCTCGAACCCACGCTGCCGCCCGGCGTCCGCATCGTGCCCACCTACGATCGCTCGAGGCTGATCCGCGCCAGCATCGATACCCTGAAAGACACGCTGGTCGAGGAGCTGATCGTCGTCACCCTGGTCATCCTGCTCTTCCTCCTCCACTTCCGCTCGACGCTGGTGCCGGCGCTGCTCCTGCCGGTGGCCGTGCTGCTCGCCTTCATCCCCATGAAGCAGATGGGTCTGACCGCGAACATCATGTCGCTGGGCGGAATCGCCATCGCCATCGGCGCCATGGTGGACGCGGCCATCATCGTGGTGGAGAACGTGCACAAGCGGCTCGAGCGCTGGGAGCGGGAGGGCGCAAACGAGCCGCGCGCCGAGGTGGTGCTGCAGGCGCTGCAGGAGGTGGGCCGGCCCATCTTCTTCTCCCTCCTGGTCATCACCGTGGGATTCCTTCCCGTCTTCACGCTGGAGGGCACCGAGGGGCGGCTCTTCTCTCCGCTCGCCTTCACCAAGACCTTCTCGATGGGCTTCGCCGCGCTCCTCTCGGTGACGCTGGTCCCCGCCATCGCCGCCACCTTCATCCGCGGCAGGATCCGGGACGAGGCCCACAATCCCGTCAGCCGCGTGCTCGGGCGGCTCTACGAGCCCGTCTGCCGCTTCGCGCTGCGCTTCCGCTGGCCGGTGATCGCCGGCGCGCTCCTGCTGATGGCGATCACGGTTCCCCTGGTGAGGCTCCTGGGCAGCGAGTTCATGCCGCCGCTCAACGAGGGCACCCTGCTCTACATGCCGACCAGCGTGCCGGGCATGAGCGACGCGTCCGCCCGCGACGTGCTGCAGCGGATGGACCAGGTGCTCAAGGGCTTCCCGGAGGTCGCGCGCGTGTTCGGCAAGGCCGGCCGCTTCGATTCGCCCACCGACCCCGCGCCGCTCTCCATGTTCGAGACGGTGGTGGAGCTGCGGCCCGGCGTGAAGGACTGGGACGCGCTGGTCCGCAAGCTCGACGCCGCGATGAGCTTCGCGGGGATGCCCAACGTCTGGTGGATGCCCATCCAGACGCGCACGGAGATGCTGGCCACCGGCGTTCGCAGCCCGCTGGGCGTCCTCGTGCTCGGGCCGGAGACGAAGGAGATCGACCGCATCGGCGCGGAGATCGAGGCTGCCTTGCGCGAGGTGCCCGGCACGCGGAGCGCGTTTTCCGAGCGGATTGGCGGCGGATACTTCCTCGATTTCGACGTCGACCGCGAGCAGGCCGCGCGCTTCGGGCTCAACGTGGGCGACGTCGAGGATGCCGTCGAGACGGCGGTGGGCGGGCTGACGGTCTCCACCACCGTGGAGGGGCGCGAGCGGTATCCCGTCACCGTGCGCTATGCGCGCGACTTCCGATCCGATCTGAATTCGCTGGCGCGCGTGCGGGTGGCGGCGATGGACGGCGCGCAGGTGGCGCTGGGCCAGGTGGCTCATCTGAAGCTGCGCACCGGGCCGTCGATGCTCCGCGACGAGAACGGGCAGCTCGCCGGATACGTCTTTGCGGACACGGCGCGGCCCATCGACGACTACGTGCACGACGCGAAGAAGGCGGTGAGCGAGAAGGTCAAGCTGCCGCCCGGCTATCGGCTCGACTGGGCCGGGCAATATCGATACCTCGAGCGCGCCAAGGCGCGCCTCGCCATCGTGGTGCCGGTGACGCTCTTCATCATCTTCCTCCTGCTCTTCTTCAATTCCGGAAGCGCGGTGGAAGCGCTGATGGTCATGCTGGCCGTTCCCTTCTCGCTGGTGGGCGCGTTCTGGCTGCTCTGGCTGCTCGGCTACAACATGAGCGTCGCGGTCTGGGTGGGGCTCATCGCGCTCGCCGGCCTCGATGCCGAGACGGGCATCGTGATGCTGCTCTACCTCGACCTGGCCTGGAAGGAGCGAAAGCCCGCGACCCGGGACGAGGCTCGCGAGGCGGTGGTCGACGGCGCGGTCAAGCGCATCCGCCCCAAGATGATGACGGTCGCGACCATCCTGGTCGGGCTGCTCCCCGTCCTCTGGTCCACCGGCACCGGCGCCGACGTGATGAAGCGCATCGCGGCCCCGATGGTCGGGGGAGTGGTGACGTCCGGCATTCTCGAGCTGGTGGTCTACCCGGCGCTGTATCTCATCTGGAAGGGACGGGCGCTTCCGCTGCGTCAGCCCTGACGGCTTCAGCGCGCTCGCAATTCCTCCACCAGCGCGAACCCCTCCGGCCACATCCCCAGGCGCGAGTCGCTGTTGATGTGCCCCTTCGCTCCCACGTTCACGAGGCGGGCGCCCCAGGCGCGCGCGAACAGCGCCGCGCGCTCCGGCGTGACGTAGGGGTCGTCGCTGCTCGCCACCACGATGCCCGGAAACGGCAGCTTCCGCAGCGGCATCGGCACGAAGCCCTGGGTCCCCGGCGGGTAGCTGGGCGCCTCGACGTCGCTGGGCGCCACCAGCAGGGCGCCCCGGACCTTGTCGACGTTCTCCGAGTTCCCCGCCCAGTGCGCGACCAGCGTGCAGCCGAGGCTGTGCGCGGCGAGGACGACAGGGCCCGAAGAGGCGGCGACCGCTGCCTCCAGAGCGTCGACCCAGTCGCTGCACCAGGGCGTCTCCCAGTCGTGCTGCACGACGCGGCGGCAGTCGGTCCGCTCGCGTTCCCAGTACGAGTGCCAATGCTCAGGCCCGGAATTCCAGAGGCCGGGGACGAGGAGGATGTCGGTGGTCGGGGGCATGCGTCGGTCCATGGGTCGCGACCAGCTTATCCCGAGCTGAGGCGGCAATTGAATCGTCGACGACGCGTCGTGCTAATCTCGATTGCGCCAGCGCGGCAAGGGGGCCGCCATGAACCTCACGGTGGGTCTGACCGGATTGCTCCCGGGCGTCATCGTCGCCGGGGCGGTATTCGCCTTTCCCGTCTCGCTCCTCCTCCTGCGGATCTATCGCCGCTCCGTCGTCAGGATCATGGCCGCACAGGGAATTGCGGGCGCGCGCCCCGGGGCGATACCCGCGATCTCCGGATCGGCTTCCCCGGCGCGAGCGGTGGCCTTGCGCCTCGTGGAGCCGGCCGGGCGGGAGCCGCTCGCCAACGCGTTCCAAGGGACGGCCCGGCTCGCATGGCAGGCGGCGGCGATCTACGCGACCGGCGGCGTCGCTTACGCCATCGTGATGACGGCGGGCTGGATGCTCGCGACCAACGATTCCGCCGCCCGACCGGTCAAGCTTCTCGTCCTCTTCTGGAACTACCTCTGGCCCCTGGTCATCGCGGTGCTGCTGGTGGCGGCAACGGACCGCAGGACGGCGATGGGGGTGTGCGCGGTCTATGCGTCGGTCTGGGCGATCCTGAGCGCGATCTCGATCGCGCGCAGCCCCGCGCTCACCCTGGGCCAGCTTCCGCTCCTCTGGATCCTCACCAACGGCCTCGCCTCGGTCCTGGTTCTCGCCTTCTTCGCGCGCCCCGTCCGCGCCGTGGGCCTCATGGTGGTCACCTTCTTCGTCGTGGGCGTGGCGGGCTCGCAGCTGGTGGTGAGCATTGCGGCGACCCATCCGGCCGTGCTCCAGGTGGTGGCGGCGACGGCGTTCCAGCTGGGTCTCGGCGCCCGGGTCGTCCTGTTGGGCCTCAACCTGCTCGGGTTCGCCGCGTTCGCCGCGCTGGCGTGGCCGCTCCTGCGCGTCCTCGGAGGGCGGTATGCGCGAAAGCGGCTCAGCGACCAATCGATGATGGTCTCCGCGATCTGGCTGCTCTTCGGCGTCGTGCAGTCGATCGAGCTCGCCTTCGAGGCGCCCGGCTGGATCGCGACGGGCCTCGTCGCATTCGTGGCGTTCAAGGCGACCACGGTCGCGGGTTTCCGCCTGGTCGCGCCGTCCTCCCGTCCCAGGACCTTGCTGCTCCTCCGGGTGTTCGCGCTCGGCAAGCGCAGCGAAGAGCTGTTCACCGCGCTGCGCAAGCTGTGGCTGCGGCAAGGCAGCATCTCGCTGATCGCCGGTCCCGACCTCGTGACCTCCACGATCGAGCCCCACCAGTTCCTCGACTTCGTCGCGGGCGGACTGCGCCGCCGCTTCGTCGCCGGAGCCGAGGACCTCGCGCGGCAGATCGCCGGGATCGATCTGCGGCCGGATCCCGACGGGCTCTGGCGCGTCAACGAGTTCTTCTGCCATGCCGACACCTGGCAACCCACCATGCGGCAGCTCGCCGCGCGCAGCGACGCGGTGTTGATGGACCTGCGAAGCTTCTCCGCGACCAACCAGGGCTGCCTCTACGAGCTCGGACAGCTGCTCGAGGCGGTGCCTCTCGGCCGGATCGTGTTCGTCATCGACGACACGACCGACGCGTCGTTCCTGGAGGCTTCGCTGCGCCGCCTCTCGGCAGGCATCGGCACGGATTCGCCGAACTCGGGCACGGCGACGCTCGCGCCTTTGCTGTTCCGCGCCGGCGCGCGGACCGGCGCCGAGGTCAACGCGCTGCTCCACCTGCTGCCCGGCCAGGATCTGCCGGCGGCGGGCGTGGCGGCCGGCGCGGGCTGAGAATCAAAACCACTGCCGCTGGCGTCTCACGTACGTCGCCGTGAAGGCTTGATCCGATTTGGTCAGGTAGATGATGCCTTCGATGAGTCCGATCACCGCCATCAGGTATGCCGAGATGCCGAGGGTGATCGCGCCGCCGCCGATGGAGATGACCAGCGCGATGATTCCCGCCTTCGTGTACCCGAGATAGAATTTATGGATTCCGAAGCAGCCGAGGAAGATCGCCAGGAGGCCCGCCGCGACCTTGCTCTTCTCGCCCGCCTCGCCGGGCACGGCCGCGGTGGCAAACCCGCACTTCACGCAGATCAGCTGGCCGGCGGCGGTGGACGCGCCGCACCTCGCGCAGAAGCTCTCGCCCAGCGTGGGATCCCTCCCGCACGAGAGGCACGCGACCGCGTTCGCCTGCACCTCCTTCCCGCAATTCCTGCAGTGCCGCACCTGCGCCGCAACGGCCTCGACCACGTCCTGCGTAGCCATGGATGCCCCCGGAAGGCGGCGACGTCCGCCCTTGCGCCCTGGCGCCGCGCCGCGAGCGGCGCCATTCGAAGCCACGGGCGACAATCATTGTGCGCCAATCGCAATGCGAGTTGCAACAACGCTGGCCGCTGTACCCGCGGGCGCAGGAGGAGCGGCGCGAAGTGCGCGGCGGCGGCGCGGCCGCCGGAGGATCCGCCGGCCTGCGGCAACTCGACCCGAGGGGGGTTTACAAACCGCTTTTCGGGGCGTTCACTGCACTCCGCGCCAGCGCCACCTCACGCCTTTGGCCGCCGGCCGCACGGGGGAGGATTCCATGGCCATTCCCTTCGAGCGCACCTGCTTCGTCGTCATGCCCTTCGGGCCGAAGAAGGTCGGCGACGTCGAGGTGGACTTCGACGCCATCTACGACACCGTGTTCGCGCCCGCGATCTCCGCGGTTCCGCTGCCCGCTCCGGAGGAGGGCAGGCTCGAGCCGCGCCGCACCGACAAGGACTTCTTCTCCGCGCATATCAGCCAGGCGATGTTCGAATACCTCGAATACTCGCGCGCCGTCCTGGCCGACATCAGCGGGCTGAACGCGAACGTCTTCTACGAGCTCGGCGTGCGCCACCGGGCGCGCAGCGCCGGGACCATCGTCTTCCGCCAGGTGAACGCGCTCATCCCCTTCGACATCAACCAGATCAAGGCCTTCCCCTACGAGTACACGCCGAAGGAGAAGGCGCGCGAGTCGCAGGAGCTGATCTCGCGCGTCCTCTCCGAATCGCTCGCCGAGAACGCGCTCGACAGCCCGGTGCAGATCGCGGTCTCGGCGCAGAGGGCGTCGTCGGCCGAGATGCAGGCCTTGCTGCGCGACGCGGAGGAGGCCATCCGCGTGCGCGACCTGGCCAGCGCCATCGATCGCTTCGAGCGCGTCCGGCGCATGGATCCCTCGAACCCGTTCGTCCGGGTCAAGCTCGGGCTCTTGTTCAAGGACGAGGAGCGCTGGGACGAAGCGCTGGCGCTCTTCGCCGAGGCGGCGCGCATCTCGCCCCGCTACGGCGACGCGCTGCGCGAGCAGGGGATCGTGGAGAACCAGATCTGGCGCAAGCGCAGCGCAGGGGAGACGGGCGAGGCGGCGCTGCGCCGCGCGATCGCGCTCAACCCCACCGACTTCGACGCCCTCGCCTCGCTCGGCGGTGCGCTCAAGCGCATGGGGCGGCCGGACGAGGCGCTGCAGATGTACCGGAAGGCGGCGGAGGTCTCGCGCGGGCATACCTACCCGCTGCTCAACGCGCTCAAGCTCGAGGCGCAACAGAAGGGGTCGCTCTCCACCGCGGGCATGGTCGCCATCCAGCTTCGCAAGGCCGCGGCGTCGCTCGAGGCCCAGGTGGCTGCAAGGCCGCCCTACAATGCGCCGTGGTGCTTCTTCGATCTCGCCGAGATCCGGCTCTACCTGGGCGACGGCGCGCGCTTTCTCGCGCTCATCGACGAGGCCGTCGACCATGGCAACGCCACCCAGTTCCGGACCTTCCGCGAGAGCCTGGAGATGCTCGCCGCGAAGGTGCGGCTCGAGCACCTCGAGGAGGGCATCGCGAAGCTTCGCGAGGTCGAGAAGGCACTCGGGTAGCAGATCGCCGCGTGAGCGAGCCGGAAAGGTCGGCCTGAGAACCTGGCGCCCGCTCGCGCCTTTGGTCCGATTGCGTTCGCAAATCGACCGGAGCGTAATCCCGCGCCCTCATCGGGGGGTGAGGCATGAGGCACCGTCGCTCGCCGGCCTTTCGGCCTTGCGCCAATTGGCCGTCGCGCAGCGAAAGCCATTCAGCGGCTGTCGCTGGGGAGTCACGCCCCTCCTGAGCGCTGTAGCAAGCACAACCGAAGGGGGAAAACCATGCCGGAACGCAAGGTATTTGCAGACAGCATCATTCCACTTCCTCGGCAGCCCGTCGTCGCGCCGCTCGGCCTGCTCTTGCACGACGTCCAGCCCGAGCACCGACAGGAGAAGATGACGCTGCTCTTCTCGCTCGCGCCCGACGAAGGCGCGCAGCGAGCGCTGGAGCAGAAGGTCGCCCGGGGTGAGACGGTGGCGCCCGCGGATCTGCAGGGGTACGGCGCCGCGCAGCCCAGGTTCGACGCGCTGGTCTCCTGGCTGAAGGATGAGGGCTTCGAGATCGTGCACACGACGCCGGACCGGACCAGCGTGTATGCGCAGGCCACCGTCGACGTCATCGAGAAGAGCCTCGGCGTCGACATGGTGCGGGTGACCAAGGACGGCATCACCTGGTCCGCCGCGAGGAACGCGCCCAGCCTTCCCGTGGACGTCGGCGCAGGCGTGCACGCGATCGTGGGGCTGCAGCCGTTCCGGCACGCCAACAAGCATTTTCGCAAGGCGCCGCCGAAGGGCAACAATCGCGAATTCACCCTGGGCGGGCCGGTGACCAACATCGCCAACCAGCCGCCCTACCTCGTCTCCGAGGTGCTCAAGGCATACGGAGCCGACAAGCTGAAGGTGACCGGCAAGGGGCAGAAGATCGCCATCCTCATCGACACCGTCCCCGAGGACGCGGACCTGCACGGGTTCTGGAAGCACAACGGCGTGGACGTCACGCTCAGCCAGGTCGAGAAGGTCAACGTCGGCGGCGGCCATCTGCCTCCCGCCGAGGGCGAGGAGACGCTCGACGTCGAATGGTCGAGCGGCGTGGCGCCCGGAGCGACGGTGCGCGTCTACGCCTGCGGCTCGCTCTCCTTCGTCGATCTCGACCGGGCCCTCGACCGGATCATCGAAGACCTGCCCAGCCAGCCGACCATGCGCCAGCTCTCCATCAGCCTCGGCCTGGGCGAGACCTTCATGTCCCGCGACGAGGTCGACGCGCAACACCACAAGTTCCTGCGCCTGGCCGCCGCGGGCGTGAACGTGTTCGTCTCCAGCGGAGACGCGGGCTCCAATCCGGACGGAAGCGGCCACGGCTCGGGCGGCCCGCTCCAGGCGGAATACGAGTCGTCCGATCCGTGCGTCATCGGCGTGGGCGGCACGAGCCTGCGCCTGGGGCCCGCGGGAAACGTCGCCGCGGAAGTGGCGTGGACGGGCAGCGGCGGAGGCAAGAGCATCTTCTTCGCCCGTCCTCCCTGGCAGAAGGGCAACGGGGTGCCGCACGGCTCGAAGCGCCTGGTACCCGACGTGAGCATCACGGCGGATCCCGATTTCGGGGCGTTCGTCTGGCTGCAGGGGAAGAGGCAGATCATCGGCGGGACGAGCTGGAGCGCTCCGGTGTGGGCCGGCATCTGCGCGCTGCTCAACGAGGCGCGGCAGCGGGCAGGCAAGCCCCCCCTGCCCTTCCTCAATCCGCTCCTCTATCCCCTCAACGGAAGCTCGTGCTTCCGCGAAATAACGCAGGGCACCAACGGCCATTACGAGGCCGGTCCCGGGTACGATCCGGTCACCGGTATCGGCGTGCCCAACGTTCAGGCCCTGGTGCAGGAGCTGACGAAGTGAGCCGCTGAGGTCGGGCGGCGCAGAGGGCTTCGCGAGCGCAGGCGCGAAGCCCTTTGCCAAGGACGCGATTACCGTAGGGTATCGCGGCGATAAAACGATTCGGGATTGGATGGCTCAGTATGCTACGGTATGACGTTCGTCCATCATCTGAGAAGCGCCTGCGCCGTCGCCTGGTCACCAGGCCGGCGCGGGAGGGGGGAATCCATGCGCAACGTCATCCTGCTGCTGCTCGCGCTCGCCTCGCCGGCGAGCTTCGCCTCGAGCTCCACCACCTTCATCACCACGCCGGACGGCGTCCAGATCGCCGTCCACCGCTACGTGCGCGATACCGGCCCCACCCGCGCGTCGGTGCTCCTCGTCCACGGCACCTGGGGCGACTCGCGGACCTGGACCTTCGATGGGCGAAGCTGCGTCGATTACCTCACGCAGCGGGGCTACGAGGTCTTCGCCGTGGACCTCCGCGGCATGGGCGACTCGAGCTACCCGGCGAGCTACTTCGCCATCGGCCTGCCCGAGCGCACGCAGGACGTCGCGGCAGCCGCGGCGTACATTGCGTCGACCAGCGGGCGCAAGCCGGTGGTCATCGGCTGGAGCCAGGGCGGCGTCGTGGCGGCGCTGGTGGCCGCGGCAGCGCCCGATCTGTTCGCCGGCATCGGCCTCTTCAGCGTGCCCGCGCACGGCTTCCACGTGGACCCCGCGCTCGTTCCCATCATCCAGGCCGTGGTGGCCAGCGGCACGGACCGCTGGCTCCCGCCGCCGGAGATCCTCTTCGCCGGCGTCTTCGGCTTCGATCCGGTGACCGGCGATCCCACCATCGGCGCCGACGCCTTCGGCCGGTTCGTGGCGCAGTCGCAGGCCGACAGCCTGCTCGCGATCCTGCAGGAGGCCTCCCCCGAGTTCTGGGCGGCGGCAGTGACGCCGCGCTTCGCGTCCATCCAGATTCCCGCCCTCGTGGTCGCGGGCGCGAAGGACGCGTTCGTCCTGCCCGGCGAGGCGCAGACCGTCTACGACCTGCTCGGGTCGAAGGACAAGGACCTCGTCCTCCTCGGCCGCAACGCGCACGGCTTCTTCCTCGAGGACAACGTCAACGCGAGCCAGCGCGTGTTCGACGCGTTCCTGGCGAAGTTCTGACAGCTCAGGCCGCGCGGAAGGCGAGCAAGACCATCGACACGTACGGCACCTCGATGCTGCCGCCGTGGCGGTCGATGGCCTCGCCGATCTCCTGGTAGAGCGGCTCGCGGAACTCCGGGGCGAGCAGCGCGTGGTCGGAATGGGTGTCCAGCAGATCGAGGTATTGCCTGCGGGAATACCTCACCGGGCAGGGAAAGAAGCCGGCGTGGACGCCGTCGAAGAGCCCGCTGCCTTCGATCTCCGCGGTCAGGCCGCGGCGCTGCGCCTCGATGGTGTTGCGCGCCGCGGTCCAGATCGGCGCCGGGAAGAAGCGCGCGTAGGCGGCCTGGAGCCCGGCGCGCAGAGGCTCCGGGGCGAGATCGGAGATCTCGTTGCGGATCAGCGCCAGCGCTCCTTTGGGGCGCAGCGCGGCGGCCGCCTTGGCGTAGCGGACGGCGGGATCGATCCAGTGCAGCGCCTGCGCGGAGATCACCAGGTCGAACGATCCGTCAGCGCCGCCCCAGGCTTCGAAGGTGGTGATCTCGATTTCGACCCCGGGAAAGGAAGCCACGTTCCTGCGCAGAACGGCCGCCATGTTCGCGCCCGGCTCCAGGGCGAGGAGCCGGCGCCCGCGGCGCGCGAACGGCAGGGTGGCCTTGCCGGTGCCCGCGCCGATCTCGAGGATCTTTCCTTCCGGGGAAATCCCGCTGCGGGCGATCACCTCGTCGACCATCGCCTCCGCGTAGGAGGGGCGCATTGCATCGTACAGCCCGGCCTTGCGGTCGAACGAAGTCCGGCCCGCCTCGTCGATGCCGGTCACCCGAGGAATGCCCCGCCGTTGACGTGCAGGGTCTGGCCGGTGACGTAGCGCGCATCGGGTCCGGCGAGAAAGCGCACGGCGGCGGCAATCTCCTCCGGCTTTCCCCAGCGCCCCACCAGCGTCTTGCTGACCTTGTGGTGCTGCGGCGGTGGCACGCCGGGATCGCGCTCGGTCTCGATCAGTCCGGGCGCCACGCAGTTGGCCGTGATTCCGTCGCCGGCGAGATCGTGGGCCAGCGCCCGGGTCAGGCCGACGAGGCCCGCCTTCGCCGCCACCACGTGCGCGCGGTTCCGGGTGCCGGTGTGGCTGCTCAGGCCGCCGATGTTGACGATGGCGCCCGCGCCGCTCTTCCTCAAATGAGGGAGCGTCGCTTTCGTCATGAGAAATGCGCCGTCGAGGATGGTGCCCATCACCAGGCGCCAGTCGGCGTAGGACATCGCGTCGAGCGGCTTTTCGGGGCGGGCCGCGGCGTTGTTGACCAGGATGTCGACGCGGCCGAAGCGCCTGGCGACCGCGGCGACCATCTCCTCTACGGCGCCTTCGTCGGCGACGTCGGCCATGGCGGCCATCGCCTCGCCGCCCTTCGCCTCGATCTCGCCGACCACCAAGTCGACGATGGCGCGGTTGCGCCGGCCGTTGACGGCGATCTTCGCCCCGCCCCCTGCCAGCGCCAGCGCGATGGCGCGGCCGATGTTGCGCCCTGCGCCGGTGACGATGGCCACGCGGCCGGAAAGCTCCTTGTCGTTGCCCACGCTCAGCCTCGCAGACACGTCAGATCGACGGCACCGTCCCACAAACTCCGCACCAGCGCGAGCGCCGCATCGCCGCGCGCTTCGGGCCAGCCGCCCGCCCGACAATTCGCCCTGAACTTCGCCTCGAGGTCGGAACGGCCGAGCGGCTCGCGGGCTCCGCCGCGCAGGTGCGCCTGCCGCTCCTCGATTTCGCTGCCGTCCTTGAGCCGCGCGCGGAGGTGCCCGGTGAATTCCCGCGGATAGGGATTGGACGGATCGATCCGGTAACGGATCTTCGCGGCGAGCGCGCGGACCTCCGGGTCCGCCGCGGCCTGGTCGGTGAACGCGTCTAGCCCGGGATGGCCGCGCAACATGCCGCGCGCGATGCACCAGGGAGTGGAGAACTTCGCGGCATAGCCGTTGGGAGGGCGCTGCTTCTCGGCGAGCGGCTCCCAGAGCCGGTGGACGGTGCCTTCGCCCACCTCCGCGGTGATCTCCACGATCTCCCGCGGGTCGATGCGCTCGCCCAGGCGGCGGGCGCAGTCGATATAGGGCTGGATCATCGTCCCGCAGGGATATGGCTTGAATGCCAGCGAAGGCAAGAGCCACTCCTCGCCAAAGCCGTCGAGCAGCGCCTGGTAATGGCCTTCCCGGCTGCGCGCGAAACCGTTGAACAGGCCGTGCGCGCCCTCGAAGACGGTGCGCGGCCCATTGAATCCGGCCCGGCCGAGCAGCGCGGCGCGCAGCCCGGATTGCGCCGCCCATCCCGGATGCATCCGCTTGGTCCAGCTTCCCTCGGCCAGGTACTCGATGATGCCGCCCGCCATCGAGCCGGCGACGCCGAGCGCATCGACGAGCGGGCGGGAATCGAGCCCGAGAGCGGCGCCGGCCCCTGCGGCAGAAGCCAATGCGCCGAAGACCGCGGTCGGATGGAAGCCGGCCTGGTGCACGGCCTTGGGCGCCACCAGGCTCAGCCGGCAGAGCGTCTCGGCTCCGACCGCGATGCCCAGAAGAGCGGACTTGCCGTCCAGCCCCTCCTGCTCGACCGCCGCGAGGACCGCCGGCACCACGACCGCGCCCACGTGCACCGGGCCGCCCTCGAAGGTGTCGTCGAAATCCTCGCCGTGCGCCGCGGTGCCGTTGACGAAGGCGGCCGATGCCGCGGCGAGCGGCCGGGAATGTGCGATGGCGGTCGCGCTGCCGGGATCGGTGAACGCCGAGAGCGCGGCCTTGACGTATGCGCTCTCGCGCGCGCCGACGCAGAGTCCGATCACGTCGATCAGCAGCCGCTCGCAGGTCTCCCGGATCGCGACCGGCAGCCGCCCGGCATCGAGCGCGGCGATTCTTGCGGCCAGGACCTCTGCGACCGTGTCCGCCATCTCAAGGCCCTCGCAGGCGGACGCCGCCGCCGAACCCGGGAAGGAGGTTCGCCGCGACGACGACGGCGCCGGTGCCAATCAGCAGCGTGAGGCCGAGGACGGCGATGGCAGCCAGATCGCCGCTCTCGTTGAGATCGAAGATCAGCACCGAGAGCACCTTGGTCTCCGAGGTGAAGAGGATGGCGGCGGCCGACAGCTCGCGCACCACCGCCACGAAGACGAAGCACCAGGTGGCGACGAGGCTGGGGCCGAGCAGCGGCGCGGTGACGTCGCGCAGCGTGCGCAACCGGGAGGCGCCGAGAATGCGGCTCGCTTCCTCCAATTCCGGCGAGAGCGAGCGGAACGCGGCCTGGATCTGCTGGTACGCCGACGGCAATTGAATCGTCACGTAGGCAAGCAGGAGGATCCAGAGCGTGCCGTAGAGGACCACCGGGCCGCGCGTGTACGCGAGGAAGAGCCCCACCCCGAGCGTGATGCCGGGAATGGCGATGGGCGCCATGGCCAGAAGGGAAAGGACGCGCTGCCCGCGGACCGCGATGCGCGAGGTGAGAAAAGCGATCACCAGCGCGAGCAGCGTGCCGCAGAAGGCCGCCATCAGCGCGAGCAGGAGCGTGTTCTTCATCGCCAGCTTCGTGGCGGACAGCTCGCGGAAGACGAAGCGGAAGTTGTCGAAGGTGAAATTTCCGGCGCCGACGAGCTGCGACGGCACGCGCGCGAAGGCCGCGTTCAGGAGCGCTGCGTAGGGCAGGAAGACGGGAAGGCAGAGCAAGGCGAAACAGAGCGCAAGCGCGGGCCAGCGCAAGACGCCCAGCCGCACGAGGCGCGGCGCGCCGCTTTTTCCCCCAACCACCGCATAGCCGCGCCGGCCCAGGAGCGCGCTCTGCGCGCGCAAGAGCGCCACGGTCAGAAACAAGAGCGGCAGCGATGCGGCCGCGGCAAGCTCGGGCTTGGGCGGATACTGGAACAGGCTCCAGATCTTGGTCGTCATCGTATGGAAGCCCGCCGGCAACGCCAGGATTCCCGGCGAGCCGAAGAGCGTCATCGCCTGCAGGAAAGCCACCAGCGCCCCGGCGGCCAGCGCGGGAAGCGCCAGCGGAATGGTCACCCGCAGCGCGGTGCGCAGGGGACTGCCGCCCAGCGTCGCCGACGCATCCTCCAGATCGCCGGGAATGCGCTCGAGCGCGGTCGCCGCCAGCGCGAAGACGTAGGGGAAGGTGTAGCAGGCGACCACGAAGATGAGCCCGGGCAGCGTGTAGATGTCGAAGAGCACCGCCTCCGGCGGAGCGCCGGTGGACGCGCGATAGAGCTGGTTCAGGAGCCCGGCGTTGGGAGCGGCGAGGAATTCCCAGGCGATGGCGCCGAGGAACGGCGGGGTCACGAACGAGACCGTCACCAGGATTCGCACCACGCGGCGCAGCGGCAGGTCGGTGCGCGCCACGATGAAGCCGATGGGCGCGGCGACGAGGCAGCAGATGGCGCTGACGGAGACGGCGAGGACGAGGGTGGTGACCAGCGGATCGACGAACGCCGCATCGGTGAAGAGCAGGCGGAAGTTCTCCAGCGTGAAATGCCGCGCGCGGTCGCTGAAGGCGAAGATGGCGAGCCAGCCGATGGGCAGCCCGACCAGAAGACAGAGCGCCGCGGCGAACAGCGAAAGCACCGCGCCGGAGAGATCGAGGCGGGTCGCGCGCACCGTCAGACCTTGAAGATGCGCGTGTAGTGGGCCTTGATCTCGTCGGCCTGCTTCTCCACCGCGGCGGGGTCGTCCTTCATCAGCTTGATCTCGCGCAGGGGCTTCCTGCCCGGCTTGTCCTTGACCTGGGCGTGGAAGGAGCGCAGCCCGCCGTAGTCCACCATCATCTGCTGCGTCTCGCGCGAGAACATGAAGCTCTGCAACAGGCGCGCGGCGTTGGGATGGGGCGCGTCCTTGAGCACGCCGGAAGGGCCGATGATCAACGGCGAGCCTTCCACGGGATAGACCACCTCCACCGGCTCGCCTTTCTCCTTGAGCTGGATGAGGTTGTATTCGTTGCCGTCGGCCATGATGGCGCGCTCGCCCAGCGCCAGCTTCTTGGGCGGATCGGCGGACGACTGCACCTGCATCACCCTCTGCCGCGCCAGCTTCTCGAAGTACTGCCAGCCCAGGTCGCGCGAGATCTGGAAGGTGGCGGTCATGATGGTGCCGCTGTAGCCGGGATGCCCCTTGACGATCTTGCCGGCCCACTTCGGGTCGAGCAGATCGGCGAAGGACTTCGGCGCCTCCTCCCGCTTGACCAGCCTGGTGTTGTAGCCGATGACGCTCAGCCAGACGCGCCAGCTGGCGAAGAGGCCGCCGGAATCCTTCTGCTCCGCGGGGTAGTGGCGCGCCACGTCCTCGGGAACATAGGGGGCGAGGATGCCGTCGCGCTTCCAGACGATGAAATGGGCGGCGTCCGAGCTGTTCACCACGTCCACCTCGTGGATGTTGCTCGCGTACTCCTGGCCGATGCGCTGGAAGATGCGCTCGCCGCCGGAGCGCTCCACCCGCATGGAGATGCCCGGGTACTTCTCTTCGAAGGCCTTGGCGATGTGCTCGGCCACCGGCAGGTCGACGGCCGTGTACCAGATGACCTTGCCCTCTTTCTTGGCGGCCTCGATGAGGGCCGGCGTGACGGCGGTCTCCTGCGCCCGCGCTCCGCGGCCGAAGAGCAGCGGGGCCGCGGTCAGGCCCTGCAACAGGCGGCGCCGGCCAATCTTCCTTTCATTCATCGTTCGTTCTCCCTCGTTTCACGATATCAGCGGCCGGCAACGCTCGGGCGGCAGCACCAGCCACACCGTCGCCCCGGGAGCAAACGCAGGCGACGCGGCCGCGGTCACCCGCAACTGCGCGCCGCCTTGCGCCTCGAGCAGGTAGTCGCGCGCCGCGCCGAGAAAGACGTTGCGGACCACCGTGGCCTTCACCGCGTTGCCCGGTGGCGGGTGGCCGCCGTTGGAGATGACGATGTCGTGCTGGCGGATGGCGACGGCGACTTCCGCCCCGGGCGAAAGCGCCGCGCCGGGACACTCCAGCGCGGCGCCGCCGAAAGAGAAGCGCGTCTGGTCGAGCGCCTTGCCGCGGATGATGTTGCTGCCGCCGAGGAAGCGGGCGACGAATTCGGATCGGGGCCGATCGTAGACCTCCTCCGGCGTGCCGAACTGCTCGATGCGGCCGGCGTTCATCACCGCGATCTTGTCGGCGGTGGTCATCGCCTCGCCCTGGTCGTGGGTGACGTAGACGCTGGTGGTGCGGTAGGCGTCGTGCAGCCTGCGCACCTCGAAGCGCATC
>DATDMU010000499.1:0-25775 GCA_036518615.1 Myxococcales bacterium | reverse complement strand
CTCGAACCGAAGTCCGCGAACCTCCTGCCGCTGGAGTGGCGCATCGACAAGGCGCGCGGCCTGGTGGGCGAATTCGAGGGTCGCTTCACCGCCTGGGGGCGCAAGGGCGCGGCGCGGGCTCTCGTCTTCCTCAACGACGCGCGCATGGGCAGCTACCGGCAGGCGCTCGAAGATCCGTCCGCCAACCTCGACGTCACCGCGACGCGCGCCTTCGGAAGGACGAAAGCCGGCTTCGCGGCGAGCGCCAACCAGGATCTGGGCGGAGGGCTCGGCGCCTTCGTGCGCGCGAGCTATGGCGACGGGGCGAACGAGACCTGGGCGTTCACCGAGATCGATCGCTCCTTCGCCATCGGCGCGGTGCAGTCGGGCGAACCTTGGGGCAGAGCCGACGACGAGGCGGGCGCGGCGGTGGTTTTGAGCGGCCTCTCTGCATTGCATCGCCGCTATCTCGAAGCGGGAGGGTATGGATTCATCATCGGCGACGGCGCCCTTCGCTACGGAGTGGAGGCGCTCGGCGAGATCTTCTATCGCGCAGCCATTTCCCGCGAAGTCTCGCTGGGCGTGAACTACCAGCCCATCCTTCATCCCGGGTTCAACCGCGACCGCGGTCCCATCCACGTCTTCACCGGCCGCGCGCACGTGGCGTTCTAGGAGCCTGTGATGGCTTGCATCATACCGATGCGGAGACGGGCGCTGCTCACGGTGGTGCTGCTGGCCGCGCGCGCCGGCGCGGAAGAACCGAAGTCGCTCTTGCCCTGCAGGCCGACCATCGCCTGCACTGCCGAGCTGGCGCCGGAAGGCACGCTGCAACTGGAGCTGGGATATCTGCGGCGCGCTCTCGCGGGGGGCGTCACACAGGAATCCATCCCGTTCCTCGCCAAGCTGGCGCTGGCGGATTGGCTCGAGGCGCAAGTGTCCTCCAACGGCTACACCGTCTCCGACGGGCCCGCGCCGGCGCGATTCCACGACAACCTTCAGCTCGGGTTCAAGGCCAGCCGCAAAGGCGGGACCGCGTTCCCCACGGTTGGAGCGTCCCTTCAACTCGCCGTCCCCACGCCGGGCAGGCAACTCGGCTACCTGAAGGCGACCGACGCGCTCGTCACCGGCTACCTGACCTACATGCTGCCCGCCAACGTGGAGGCGGACATGAACCTCGGCGCCAACGTATTCCACATCGAAGGGTCCGCGCAGACCCAGCCCTGGGCAGCGCTCGCGCTCTCGCGCGACCTGCCGCTGGGGCTCACCGCGATGGCCGAAGGGTATCGATTCGGCGGCGCGCTGCCTTATGCCCAGAGAGACGCGGGATTGCTGGCGGCATTGTCGTGGACGGCAACCAGCTGGCTGGTCATCGATGCGGGCGGTGACGCAGGGCTCTTTCCACGGAGCCGCAGGTTCAGCATCTTCTGCGGCCTCAGTCTTGCGAGTCGCAAGCTGTGGGGCGGATGACCCGTGTCAGGTCGCCTCGGCGCCGGGACGGGCCGCGTCGCGGCGATGGAGGAGGACCAGGAGCGGCGGCTGCAGCAGGCGTGGCAACAGGGCGAGGACCAGCATTCCACCGATCACGACGATGGCCAGGGGCTTCTGCGTCTCGGAACCGATGCCGCGCGAAAGGGCCGCTGGCAACAGGCCAATCAGAGCGACCGACGCGGTCATCAGCGCCGGCCGCAAGCCGCGTTCCGCCGCGAGCAGCGCGCCCTCGCCGAGGGCGTGGCCCTCGCGCCACATCTTGCGCGCGTAGGTGACCACGATGATCGCGTCCTGCACCGCGATGCCGAAGATGGAGACGAACCCCATCGCCGCCGAGATGGAGAGGTGGGTGCGCGTGATCAAGAGAGCGAAGACGCCGCCCGCGCAGGACGCAGGAATGCTGAGCAGCACGAGCAGCGTGTCGCGCAGCGTCCCCACCGCGCTGTAGACGAGAAAGCCGATGATGAGAAGCGTCAGCGGAATGATGATGCGCAGGCGCTGCGCCGCCTCCCGCATCTGGTCGGCCTCGCCCGCCCACTCGAAGTGCGTGTCGTAGGGAAGCTCCACCCTGGCCGAGACTCGCTGCTGCGCCTCGGCGACGGTACCGCCCAGATCGCGCCCCCGCACAGAGAACTTCACCGGCGAATACCGGCGCTGGTCCTCGCGATAGACGCGGGACGGTCCTTCGTCCTCGGTCACGCTCGCGAGCTGTCCGAGCGGAATCTGCGCGCCGTCCGGAGCGGGCACCAGGATCTGCCGGATGGTGCGGAGGTTGTTCCGGTAGGGTTCGGCCCAGCGCACCACCAGGTCGAAGTGCTTCTCTCCTTCGTAGACCTGGGTCACCGCCGTGCCGCCGATGGCCGCCTGGACCATGTTCATCACGTCGCCGACGTTCAGGCCGTACCGGCCAACCGCATCGCGATCGGGCACGATGCGCACGTCCGGCTGGCCCAGGGTGCGGAAGACGCCCAGGTCCTCGATCCCGCGCACCTCGCCGAGAACGCGCGCGACCTCCGCGGCCTTCTCTTCGTTGAGCTTCAGATCGGGGCCCACCACCTTGACCGTGTTTTCCCCCTTCACTCCGCTCATCGCCTCCTCGACGTTGTCGGCGATGTACTGCGAGAAGTTGAAATCCACTCCCGGGAACGCGTCGCGCAGCTCCTGGGAGAGCCGGCCGGTGAGCCGGTCCTTGGTCACGCCCCGGCGCCACTCCGACGGCGGCGCGAGCGGCGCGAACAACTCGATGTTGAAGAATCCCGAGGCGTCGGTGCCGTCGTCGGGCCTGCCCAGCTGCGACACGACGGTGCGCACCTCCGGAATGGAGCGGTTGGAGAAGTCGCAAGGCCCCTCCGGAGGGCAGCCGAGCACGATGCGGCGCATGCGGCCGACGTACTTCGACGCCTGCTCCAGGCTGATCGACATGGGCAGCGTCGCGCGAATCCAGAAGTTGCCCTCCTCGAGCTTGGGCATGAACTCGGTGCCGATCAGCGTGAGCATGGCGGCCGCGCCGGCCACCGGAGCGAGGGCGAGCGCGACGGCGGCGGCCGGGCGCCGGAGCGAGAAGGAGAACAGCGGCCGATAGACGCGATCCAGCCAGCGCAGGAAGCGGTTGTCGTGAGCGTGCGCGGCCTCGTGGGCCTCGCCCGCGGGCATTGCCTGGGCCTTCGCGTCCGCCTTGAGCAGGCTCGCCGCCATCACCGGCGTGAGCGTGATGCTGAGCAGGACCGCTCCGCCGATGGCAAAGGCGTAGGTGTGCGCCATCGGAGAGAAGATCACCCCGGCGACGCCGGTGAGCGTGAAGAGGGGAAAGAAGGCCACGGTGATGATCAGCACCGAGAAGAGCATGGGTGGTCCGATCTCGGCCGCCGCCGAGCGCACCCGCTGCCTGACGCTGCCTTTGCCCGCGGCGCCCAGGTGCCGATAGACGTTCTCGACCATGATGACGGTCGAGTCGACGATGATCCCGAAGTCGACCGCGCCGAGCGAAATGAGATTGGCGGGAGTGCCGGTTGCGATCATTCCGCAAAAAGCCGCCAGGAGCGCCAGCGGAATGTTCACCGCCGCGATGGCAGCTGCGCGCGCCTGGCCGAGAAAGAGCCAGAGCACCAGCGTCACCAGCAGCATGCCGACGAGCAGGTTCTCGATCACCGTGCTGGTGGTGAGGCGGACCAGCCTCTCGCGGTCGTAATACGGCTCGAGGGTCATTCCCCGCGGGAGCAGGTGGTACTTGCGGATCTGCTCGACTTTCTCGTGCACGCCGCCGAGGGTCTTCAAGGAATCGCCGCCGTAGCGCATGAGGACGATCCCCTGCACCACGTCCGGCTCCAGGTCCTTGCCCACGATTCCGAGCCGCGGGGCCGCGCCGTCCTTCACCTCCGCGACGTCCCGCACGCGCACCGGCACGCCCTTCTGCTCGCTGACGACGATCTTCTCAACGTCCTTGAGGCTGCGGATGAGCCCGATGCCGCGGACGTTGAAGGATTGCTCGCCGAGCGTGAGGCGCTGGCCGCCGACGTTCTGGTTCGAGTTCGCGATGCCGGCCGAAAGCTGCTGCAAGGTGAGGCCGTGCCCCTTCAGCCGCAGGGGGTCCACCTCGACGTGAACCTGCCGCATCTCTCCGCCGAAGCCGACCACGTCGACCACGCCGGGCACCTGCCGGAACTGCCGCTCGAGGATCCAGTCCTGCGCCGTCTTCAGCTCGGCGAGCGAGTAGCCAGGTCCGCGCAGCACGTACCGGTAGATTTCGCCGATGGCGCTCCAGGGAGAGATCTCCGCCTGGACGCCGGAGGGGAGCTGGATGAACTGCAGGCGGTTGAGCACGCGCTGCTGGGCTTCGACGTAGCTCGGGTTCCAGTTGAAGTAGCACTTCACGTCGCTCAGCCCGAAGAGCGACTGCGAGCGGACGTGGTCGAGGTCGATCATCCCGGAAAGGCCCGCTTCGAGCGGGAGCGTGACGTACCGCTCCACCTCCTCGGCCGAAAGGCCATGCGGCTGCGCGATGATCTCGATCATCGGCGGGATCGGGTTCGGATAGGCCTCGATGTCGAGCTGGGTGTAGCAGTAGAGACCGATGCCGAGGAGCGCGAGCGCGAAGGCCAGCACCAGCCCGGGGAAGCCCAGCACCGCCCCCACCAGCCGGCCCATCAGAGCATCCCCGAGACGAGGAGCGTGCCGGAGCTGACCACCACCTGCCCGCGCTCGAGCCCGGAAGTCACCACCACGGGGTCGGCGTCGTCGGACTCGACCTGCACGCGGCGCTGCTGGAAGCGGAGGAGCCCGTTCTCGGTCTGGCCCACGTCGACCATGACCACCCTGTCGTCGCCGAGGTGCAGGAGCGCGCTGCGGGGAATGGTCAGCGCCTTGCGGGGCGGGGTCCCGATGGCGAGCGTCGCGTACATTTCCGGGAGCAGCTCGCGATCCTGGTTGCGCAGCGTGGCCCGGACCTTCGCGCTGCGGGAGACGGGATCGAGCACCGGCGAGATCCAGTCGACGCGGCCCTGGAAGAGCTTGCCCGGGTAGGCGACGACGCTGACCGAGACGGGCGCGCCCGGCTTGACCCGCGGCAGGTCGATCTCGAAGACGTCCGCGGTCGCCCAGACCGTGTCGATGTCGCCGATGGTGAACAGCTCGGGAGAACTGCCGCCCGACTGTCCGGCGATTTCCATCCCCGGCGACACGGACCGCGCCACCACCTCGCCGTCGATGGGAGAGCGCAGCGTGACGTCCTGCGACACCCGATCCGCGCCGCGGCCGAAGAGCCGGGCGCGCTGCCGGGCGCGGGCGAGCTCGGCGGCGGCGCGATCGCGCGCGGATTCGGCGGCGTCGAGATCCTTCTGCGCCCCTGCGTGCGCTTCGACCAGCTCGCGCTGCCGCCGCAGCTCGCGCTCGGCGGCGTGCAGGTCCGCCTCGGCCTTCCCGACGTCGGCCGCCGCACCGCCGACGTCCGCGGACAGCAGGGTCAAGAGCGGCGCGCCCTTCCTCACCCGCTGGCCGAGAGCCGCCTCGATGCGCAGCACCCGGCCGCTCACCGGCGAGAAGACGTGCGCCACGCGTGAATCGTCGAAGGCGATGCGGCCGGCGGCCTGCAGCGCGGAGGCCACCAGCTGCTCCTCGACGGGAACGACTTCGATCCGGCTGTCCTTCATCTGCTGGAGCGAAAGCCACGCCTCTCCCGGCGGCGGACGCGGTTCGTTGCGCTGCTCGTTCTTTCGACATCCGACGACCACCAACAACGCGGCGACGAGGACCCGGTTCACGGCTGGATCTCCTTGCCGGCGGCTGCCTGCAACCTGAAGAGCGCGACCCAGAGGTCGTGGAGGTCCTGCAGGTATTCGCCATGGGTCTGCGCGTAGGCGCGCTGCGCGTCGAGCAGCTCGAGCAGCGACGCAGCGCCCTTCTCGTACTGGATCTCGACCAGGTCGCGCGCGCGCCGCGCCCGGTCGAGCAGGCGCGTCTGCATCCGCTCGACCAGCGCGCGGCTGGTCGCGAAGGCGGTGAACGCGGTGCCGACCTCGCCGCCGACCTGCGCTTCCAGCTTCCGCCGCTGCAGCGTCTGGACGCGGAGATCCGCCTCGGCGCGCGCGACCTCTCCCTGCTGCCGGTAGAAGATCGGCAAGGGGAGCGACAGTCCGAACGTCAGCGTCGGCGGCGTGATCGAGGCCGGACCGGTGCCTTCCTGGGCATACGAGGCCGAGAGCGTGACGTCGGGAACACGCTGCCGGCGCACGAGGGCGAGCGCCGCGCGGGCGCGGGATTCCTGCTGCTCGAGAGCGCGCAGGTCGGCGCGGGTGGCGATCGCCTCCGCGAGAAGCGACTCGCGGGATGCCTGCGGCGGGACCAGCCGGAGACCTCTCTCGAGCAAGCCTGGATCGACGCGGAAGTCGGGAAGCGGGCCCGGTACGGCAAGCAGCACCGCCACCTGCGAGCGGGCCGTCCGCTCCGCCTGCCCGGCAAGGTCCAGCGCCTGCGCCGCCTCCAGCGCCGCCACCTCGGCGCGCGCCAGCTCCGCCTCGCTGATCGCGCCTGCATGGAGCCGCTTTTCGTCGAGCGCCTGGGTTCGCTGCGCGAAGGCGAGCAGCTCGCCGGCGAAATCGAGCTGGGCCCGCTGCAGGGCGGCATCGACCAGCGCCTGCTCCAGCGCCAGGCGCACCGTGCGCTCCGCGTCCTCGCGCGACAGCCTCGCCGCCGCCAGCGCAGCGCGCGCAACCTCGATGCGCAGGCCGCGCTTGCCCGAGAGCGCATCGAAGAGGGCTGCCTGGTCGGAGATGCCCAGGCCCACCGACGTCGCCGAGCAGCCGGCGCAGGCGGACGGGTCATAGTTGAAGGACTTGCCGACGCTGCCGCTGACGGCAGGATTGGCCACCGCGTGGGCCGCGCGATCGTCTCCCTGCGCCGCGGACACCTGCGCCTCGGAGAGAAGGAGATCGAGGCTGCGCTGGTGGAGCAGGCGCAGCGCGCTCTCCAGCGTGAGAACGGCGGGAAGCCCCGGCTCGTCCGCGAACGCCGCGGACGCCAGGACGAGGCAGATCGACGCCGTGGGCAGCCAACGGCGGGCCGAGAGCAGACGCATCCACCGCGCTCCTACGCACGCCGCGTGCCATCGGCCGGGTGCCCTGAAATCGCGGCGGTTGCCTCGCGCGCCTGCGCCGCGCTGAAAGATCCTTGAACCGGGCTTCAGGAATCTTTCACTTCGCCCAGCCGCTTTGCGAAGGTGGGATAGGAGATGCCCAGGACCTGGGCCGCCTCCATGCGCTTGCCGTTCAGCTGCTTGAGCACGTGGCCGAGGTAGCGCCGTTCCAGCTCCTCGAGCGGGATGGGCGCACCGGCGACCACGAACTCCGTTCCTTCGCGGGCAGGCGCGCCGGCCGCCGCCGCATCGAGGACATCGAGCGTGAGCTGGGGACCCTGTTCCATCACCGCCGCGCGCTCGATGACGCTCTTCAGCTCCCGGACGTTCCCGTAGAACGGATAGGCGTCGAGACGGCGGCGCGCCCTTTCGCCGAGGTGCAGGCCCGGCCTTCCCAACTCGCGCCGGAGGCCTTCGAGGATGGATTCGGCGAGGGCGGGGATGTCCTCCTTCCGCTGGCGCAGCGGCGGGACGGAAAGCCTGAAGACGGAGAGCCGGAACCAGAGGTCGGAGCGGAAGGCGCCCGTCTTCATCCCCGCCTCCAGATCGCGATTGGTCGCGGCGACGACGCGGGCCGTGCTCTTCCTCGTATCCGTTCCGCCCAGGCGGCGGAATTCACCGGAATCGAGAAAGGTCAGCAGCTTCGCCTGGAGCGAGGCGGAGAGCTCCCCCACTTCGTCGAGGAAGAGCGTCCCGCCGCTGGCCACCTCGACCAGGCCGCGCCGGGTGCCGCTCGCATCGGTGAAGGCGCCCTTTTCGTGGCCGAACAGCTCGCTCTCGGCGGTCTGCTCGTTGATGGCGGCGCAGTTGAGGTGGACGAACGGCGCCGACGGGGCGCTCTTCGCGTGCAGGTGCCGGGCGAGCACTTCCTTGCCCACGCCCGTCTCGCCGAGAAGGAGCACGGGGCTGCGCGGGCGTGAGACGATCTGCTCGAGCGCCGCCAACACCTCCTTCATCGCCTTCGAGGCGGGAGCGACGAGCCGGTGCTGGTGGTGCAGCTCGCTCTCCGCGCGCTCGAGCCGATCGCGAAGCTGGCGCTCGTCCGAGGCGCGCCGCGCCTTGAAGATGAGGTCTTCCATGTCGACGGGCTTGACCAGGTAGTCCTTCGCGCCAAGCCGCAGCGCTTCGATGGCGCTGGAGATGTCGTCGTCGGCCGTCACCATCACCACCGCGGCACCGGGCTGCGCCGAAAGCAGCTCGCGCACGTAGTGCAGCCCGTCCCCGTCGGGGAGGCGACGGTCGAGAAGGACGAGATCGAAATCGCGCGAAAGCAGCGCCTTGCGCGCCGCGTGGAGCGCGTGCGCGACGGTCAGGGAAAAACCTTCACGCTCGAGCGCTGCCGCGGCGATGGACGCGAAGGCCCGGTCGTCATCCACCAGCAGCGTGTTCAGGTTCATCGCGAAGCCCCATCTGGTGAAGCCGGAATGCGAGGACGAAACGGCTGCCGCCTTCGATCCTTTCGAAGCTGACGCTACCACCCAACGCCTCCATCGCGTGGCGGGTGGTGGCGAGGCCGAGGCCGACGCCCTTGGGTTTCGAGGTGACGAACGGCTCGAAGGCGTGCTCCTCGAATCCCGCAGGAGGACCTCCGCCGTTGTCCTCGACCACCAGCATTGCCATCTCCTCGCCCTGCATCGTCACCCTCACCGTCGGCTCGGAAATCCTGCCCACGTCCTTCGCGGTCACCGCGGCCTCGATGGCGTTGCGCAGGACGTTGTCCACCGCGGTGGCGGCGAGCGACGGATCCGCATCGACCAGGACCGGCCCGCCCAGCGAGAGCTGGAACGCGACGTCCGCCGATTCGGGGAGGAGGTGGAGCGCCTCGATCGCCTCCCGCACGATTCCGTCGAGCAGGACCGGCGCGAGCTGCGGCCGTGCCGGCCGGCCGAAGGCGAGCAGCGATCGGGCGAGGTTCGACAGGCGCGCGAGCTGGCTCCGGACCACCCGCCCGGAAAGACGCTGGTCCACGCCGGAGCTGGTCGCGGCGGTGATGCCGTTCAGCGTGTTCTTCACCTCGTGGGCGATGAGGGAGGCGGCGACCCCCAGCGAAGCCATCTTCTCCTGATCGGTGGCGCGCGCTTCCATCTTGCGGAACTCGAGCCAGGTGCTCCGGATGAAGACGGCGAAGGCGATCCAGGTGACGAGCTGCACCGTCACCAGCAGCAGCAGTTGCTCGATCAGTCGCCGCCGGATCGGCGCGACGGCGGCGTCGAATCGGTTGGCGAGCCACACTTCCATGGGGCCGCGCACGCTCGCGGCGAAGACGAGGTCGCGCTCCTTTCCCTCGCCGATGTCGAGGCCGTCCGGAGATCGCGCCTCGTCGGAGCGGGAAAGCGCGACCCTGGGGAAGGCGCCGGAGCGCGGCGCCTCGAAGAGGACGTCGCCGTGGTCGACGACCGCGACCTGCTGGGCCGGATCGAGATTGGCGCCGAGCGGCTGGTCGTCGGCGCGGGCGACGCCGATGACGAACCCGGCGATGCCGCGGCCCGCGCCGATGGGCACGACGACCACCCAGCCGTCGAGGCCCTCGCCGAAGCGGTCCACCACCGCGGCCCGGCTCGCCAGCGCCCTCTGGAACCAGCGGCGCGAAGAGTACGTCCCCGGCCTGGCGAAGAAATCGGCTGGAACGCCGGACGCGACCCGGCCGGCAAGGTCGAGGAGCGCCACGCCGCCGGTGAAGAGGGCCGACTGCTCGTGGGCGTGGCGCAGGAGGATCTTCTCCGGCTCGAAGGTGTTGTCGGAAAAATCGACCTCGGGCATCCGGGCGATCCGGCGCAGCTCCGACTCCATGGTGAGGATGCGGAAGGACAGCGAGTCCGCGTAGAGGCGCGCCTCGTGTGCGCCGCGGGAGCGGAGCTGGCGCTCGGTCTCGGCGACGTCGATGCGATAGGAGAGCAGCGGGCCGACGACCGAGAGGACGCCCACCGCGACCATGCCGCGCAGGAGCGACCGCGCGAGGCGGCGATGCGCTTCCGAGAGCTTTCCCGACGTCTCCATGGCAGGGGACAATCTTACGCGAGCTGGTCACGGCCACGAATGACGCCCGGCTCCCTTCCTTTCAGCCCTCCTCCTCGATGATGGCGGCCAGGTCCTCGAGGTCGACGGGCTTGGTGAGATGCCGGTCGAACCCGGCGGAGCGCGAGGCGTCGCGGTCGTGCTCCTGCCCGTACCCGGTCAGCGCGACCAGATGGCGCACGCTGGAGCCGCGCTGCTCGCGGATGCGGCGGGCCAGCTCGAAGCCGTCCATTCCCGGCAGCCCCAGGTCGAGCAGGCCGATCTCCGCCGGAAACGAGCGCAGCGTCTCCAGCGCCTGGGGTCCGTCGTGCGCGATGGCCACCTCGTGCCCGACGCCGCGGAGGAAGTCGCTGAGCAGGTCGGCGGCATCCTCGTTGTCGTCGACGACGAGGACGCGGCGCCGGACGCTGGCGGACGAGATCGGCGGCTCGGCCCTGCGCGCCTGCAGCGTGCTCGCCTGGTCGACGTCGAGGGCGGGAATGCCCACGCTGAATTCGCTGCCGCCTTCGGGAAGGTTCCTGGCCGAGACGGATCCGCCGTGCAGCGCGGTCAGGTTCTTGACCAGCGCGAGCCCGAGGCCCAGGCCGCCCTGCGCGCGGTCGATCCGCTGGTGCCCCTGCACGAAGATGTCGAACACGTTGGGAAGCAGCTCCTCGGAAATGCCCGGCCCGTTGTCGGAGACGGTGACGGTCGCGGTGCTCCCCGTTCGCGCCGCGTCGATGGCGATCCGTCCGCCCGGCGGCGTGTACTTGGCGGCATTGCTGAGGAGGTTCTCCACCACCTGCGCCAGGCGCACCGGGTCTGCGTCGACCATCAGGCCCTTGCGCGGCACGTTCACCGAGAGCTGGTGCGCGTGCTGCTCTAGCAGCGGGCTCGCCATCTCGATGGCCTTGGAGATCACCTCCGAAAGCTCCACCGGCACCCGCTCCAGGTGGATCTTGCCGCGCGCGATGCGGGCGACGTCCAGCAGATCGTCCACCAGCCGCGAGAGGTGCGCGACCTGGCGCTCGATGATCTGGCGCTCGCGCGGATGCCGGTCGCCGTTCATCCGCATCAGGGTGGTGGCCGTCGAGATGGGGGCGAGGGGATTTCTCAGCTCGTGGCCGAGCATGGCGAGGAACTGGTCGCGGGCGCGCCCCGCGGCCTCGGCGGCCACCCGCAGCGTCTGCTCGCGCTCCAGCATGGCGAGCCGCTCGCCCTCCAGCGCCTTCTGCGCGCGGATGTCGCGGGTCACCGTGCCGAGCGCGATCACGCCGCCGCCGGGATCGCGCACTTCGAAGACGGAGTACCAGACCGGGATGCGCTCGCCGCTGACGAAGTGCCGGAAGGTCAGCTCGCCCTCCCAGCGCCCCTTGAGCGCCACCGCGGGGAGGACGACGTCCTGCACCTGGGCCCGCCGATCCGGCGCGAAGAAGTCCAGCAGCTTCCTCTGCTGGATCGGCTCGCCGGCGTCCAGCCCGACGAGGTTGCGCCCGGCCCGGTTGAGGTAGACGCCCACGCCGTCCGGAGTCGCGATGCCGATGAACTCGTTCGACTGCTCGATGGCCTCGGCGAGCTTGCGGCGCTCCTGCACCGCCCGTTCGATCTCCTTGCGGGCCGAAACCGCGGTGGTGACGTCGTTGACCAGCGCCATCACCCCGAGGATGGTGCCGTCGGCGCCGCGATACGGGTGGTAGAGGAAATCGATGTAGTGTTCCTCCATCACGCCCTTCGCGTTGGCGAGGCGGAGCCTGGACTCGTAGATGGAGACCGGCTCGCCGGTCCGGAAGACCCGGTCGAGGATGCCGCGGTAATCGCCGGCTTCCTCTTCGGTAAACGCCTCCATCAGGGTCTTGCCCAGCACCCTGCGGCTGACCAGCGCGTCGTACGCCGGATTGGCGAGCGTGAAGCGGTGTTCGGGGCCGGTGAGGATGGCGATGGGAATCGGCGCCTGCATGAAGACGCGCCGCAGCTCCTCGCGCGCCAGCTCCGCCTCCCGGTTGGCCCGCTCCAGCTCCCTGCGCGCGACGATCGCCGCCGTGGTCTCGGTGCAGACGATGAGGACGCCGGCCCTCGCGCCCGCATCGTCGAAGACGGGCGAGTAGCTGTAGGTCCACCACGCGTCGTCCACCTTGCCGTTGCGGAACACGGGAACGAGCGTCTCCTCGTTCCAGATCGCGTCTCCCTTCGCCACCACGTCCTCGAGCTGCTGGCCGACGATCGGCCAGACCTCGGGCCAGCATTCGCGCGCCGGCTGCCCCATCGCCCGCGGGTGCTTGCCCTGGCCGAAGCTGGGGCGGAAGGCGTCGTTGTAGACCTGGATGAGCTGCGGGCCCCACCAGAGGAGCATCGGCTGCCGGGTGTTGAGGAGGGTGCGGACCAGCGCCGAGAGAGATGCCGGCCAGGAGGCCGCGTCACCGAGCGGAGTGGCCGACCAGTCGAGCGAGCGGATCAGCTCGCCGCACTCGCCTCCTCCGGGAAATCGCTCTGCCGCCGTCATGCGCTGCGGGAGTGTGGTTTGATTCGGGCCCGTACGACCGCCGTGGATGGGACAAAATCGCCGTCCCTGTTTACGGCGAGACAAGTTAAGCTCGGCCGATGGATCCTGCCCTCGCCGCGACGCCCTTTCTCGACTCCGGCCATCCCCAGGTGGTTGCCTTCGCCCGCCGCGCCGCCGGACGGGGCTCGGCGCGGGAAAGGGCGGTGCGCCTCTATTACGCCGTGCGCGACGGCATCCGCTATGACCCGTATGCCTTCCACCTCTCCCCCGACTGGCTGCGCGCCAGCCGCACGCTGGAGACGCGCACGGGATGGTGCGTTCCCAAGGCCGTCCTGCTTGCGGCCTGCTGCCGCGCCGAGGGCATCCCGGCGCGGCTCGGCTTCGCCGACGTGAAGAACCACCTCGCGACCGAGCGGCTGCTGGAGACGATGGGATCGGACCTCTTCATCTGGCACGGCTACGTCTCGATGCTGCTCGACGGGCGCTGGGTGAAGGCCACGCCCGCCTTCAACATCGAGATGTGCCGGCGCTTCGACGTGCGCGCGCTGGAGTTCGACGGCACCGCCGATTCGCTCCTGCAGCCGTACGATGCGAAGAATCGCCGGCACATGGAGTACGTGCGCGACCGCGGCCTCTTCGACGACCTGCCCTTCGAGGTCATCGCCGCGGACATGCGCGCGAGCTATCCGCGGCTCGTCGCGGGAGCGGAGGGCCGGTTCGAGGCCGACGCAATCGGCCGGGCGTGAGCTCAGGCGGGCGCGGTCACCAGAAGATCCCGCCGTCCGCGTACTCCCAGAGGAAGAAGGCCACCAGGCGGGCGTCGTACGGCCGCTTGCCCACCACCGGGAACTCGCTCCCCACCGAGAAGGCGACGTGACCCAGCCTGGTGATCCCGGTGTAGAGGGTGGGGACGAGCGAGAGCGTGGCCGATCCGCCGTCGAGCGGCGTCTCCGCCAGCAGCTCCAGCCCGGGGAAGAGTCCCTGCCGCGAGGAGGGCAGGGTGAGCGTGGCCGCCAGCGCGCCCACGAAGGTGGTGGTGCGACCGGTGGCGAGCGGCGTCTCCAGCTTGGCGCTGGCCTGGAGCTGCAGCTTGTTCGCGACGCCCATGCCCGCGGCGAGATAGGGCACCGCCACGAACGCCCCGCTGCCGAACTGGCGGGTGGAGTCTCCGGTGGGCAAGGCGACCTCGATCCCGGCCGCGGCGATGGCGGGCGTGGTCCGGCGGTCGAAGAAGGCGTACTTGAAGCCGAGCTCCACGTCGCCGAGGCCCGCGTCGTTGGCTCCGGGGGTGGCGACGTTCATCACCGGCGCCTTCACCTCGAACTGGCCGCGGTCGGCGAATCGGTCGGCGTAGTAGAAGGTGACGCGCGTCTCGGTGGAGCTGGCCGCTCCCGCCGTGCGCACCAGCTCGGGAAGGACGAGGAACTCCTGCTCCGGGAACGCCTTGGTGGCGAAGTGCGCGCGGAAGAAGTTGGTCTCGCCCTGCGGAAGCCTGTCCTCCTCGACGAAGGCCTTGAGGTAGTCGACCAGCGCCGAGATCTGCTCGTCGCCGAGCTGGTCGCCGAAGGAGGGCATCGTCGCCGAGAGCCCGCGGAAGGGGCCGCCGTACTTGATGACGTCGAACCAGTCGCGCCGGCGCTCGCGCGAATTGAAGTAGTCGGAATGGAAGTCGCGCGGCGGGACCTCGAAGTGGACGAGCACCGCATCCGGCGGGTTGCCCCGCCCCTGCTCGCCGTGGCAGCGCGCGCAGGTGGAAGACCAGACCTCTTCCGCGGTCATCGAACGGATGTCGGGCGAGTCGGCGGACTGCGGCTGCGGACCTGCCTGTGCCGCGAGGGTTGCGCAAAGGAGCAGCGAAGGGATGAGCGTCATGCGCGGCGGCAATGCATCGCCCGTGCCCCGCCTCGCGCCGTCGCGGGCGGCGATCTTCGCCGCAGACCCTTCGCGGGCAGACGCCGGGGCGCGTAATCGTTTCGCGCCGCTTCAGAGCGCGAGGTGCGATCGGACGGCGGCGCTCGTGCCCAGCTCCGCCGAGGTTCCCTCGAACTTCACCGCCCCCTTGTCGAGCACGTAGGCCCGGTCCGCCACCCGCAGCGCGAACATGGCGTTCTGCTCGCAGAGCAGCATCGGCAGCCCCGCCGCCTTCAAATCGAGCAGGTGGCCGAGCAGCGTCGAGACCACCAGCGGCGACAGTCCCTCGGCGGGCTCGTCGAGCAGCAGGAAGTCGGGATTGCCCATCAGCGCGCGCCCCACCGCCAGCATCTGCTGCTCGCCTCCGCTGAGCGTGCCGCCGCGCTGGTCCTTCATCTTCTCCAGCCTGGGGAAGAGGCCGAAGATCCTCTCCGCGGTCCATTCCTGCCTGCCCGACGGGGAAGGCTTGGCGGCGATCTCCAGATTCTCCAGCACCGTGAGGCTCGAGAAGATGCGCCGCCCCGCAGGCACGATCGCAATCCCCTGGCGCGCGATCAGGTACGGCCGCGTCCGCGCCACTTCCGCTCCGCGGAAGCGCACCTTTCCGTCGCGCGGCGGCGTGGTCCCCATGATGCTGCGGATGGTGGTGGTCTTGCCCGCGCCGTTGCGGCCCATCAGCGCCACCACCTCGCCTTCGCTGACGTGGAGGCAGAGGTCGAAGAGCACGTGGCTCGTGCCGTAGTAGGTGTTGATCTTCTCCACCTCGAGGATCATGACGACCCCAGGTAGACGCGGTGGACCTCGTCGTTGTTGCGGATGTCGTCGGGCTTGCCCTCGGCGATGACGCGGCCCTGGTGCAGCACCGTCACCGTCCGCGAGATGGAGAAGACCACGTCCATGTCGTGCTCGCAGAAGAGGATGGTCAGCTGGTGCTGCTCGTGGATCCGCTGCATCAGCTCGGTGATCCGGGCGCGCTCGTAGGGCGACATGCCCGCCATCGGCTCGTCGAGGAGCAGGAGCTCCGGCTCTCCCGCGAGCGCCAGCGCCAGCTCGAGCACGCGCTGGTCGCCGTGGCTGAGCGCGCGCGCCTGGGTGAAGGCGTGCTCTTGCAGGCCCACGGTCTCGAGGATGGCCAGCGCCTCGTCGCGCGCGATGCCGCTCGCGGGCCGCAAGAGCTGCAGCGTCTTGCCGCGCTTTGCCTGGATGGCGAGCTGGACGCTCTCCAGCACGGTGAGCCGGGGAAAGATGTTGATGATCTGGAAGGCGCGGGTGATGCCGCGCCGGCTGATCTGGTGCGGCCGGAGGCCGGTGATGTCGTCGCCGCGGAAGGAGATGCTGCCGGAATCGGGGACCAGGTAGCCGGTGATCTGGTTGAAGAGCGTGGTCTTGCCGGCGCCGTTGGGGCCGATGACCGACGAGAGCGAGCCGCGCTTCACGCTGAGGGTCACGCCGTCGGTGGCCTGCACTCCGCCGAACGCGCGCCGCAGGTTGTCGATCTGCAAGAGCGTCATCCTGCCCCCTTGCGGCGGAGAAGGCGCGGGAGCCGCTGCGAGAAGAAGCCGGAGATGCCGTCGGGGATGGTGAGCACCAGCCCGAGCAGGATGAGGCCGAGGACCAGCGGCCAGTAGTCGGTGCGCACCTTGATCAGCTCGCGCAGGGCCACGAAGACGAGCGCGCCGATGCAGGGCCCGGCAAAGCTGAACATCCCGCCGAGGATGCTCATCAACACCGGGTTCGCGGAGGTGGTCCAGTAGAGCAGGTCCGGGTCGGCCCACTTCTGGAAGAGCGCGTAGAGGCCGCCGGCCACTCCCGCGAAGGCGGCAGCGAGGGTGAAGGCGAGCAGCTTGTAGAGCCGGTCGTCGATGCCGAGGAACTGGGACCGCTGGGTGTTCTCGCGGATGGCGCGCAGGGACCAGCCGAAGGGAGAGTTGGCGACGAGCCAGAGCAGCCCCACGCAGGCGGCGCTCACCGCCAGCGTGAACCAGTAGAAGGCCTGGTACGACCCGAGCGCCTCCGGGCGCGAGAGCCCGTGGATGCCGTCGCTGCCGCCGGTGACCTCGACCCACTGGTAGACGATGGCGTAGAGGAGCTGCGAGAAGGCGAGCGTGAGCAGCGAGAAGTAGAGCCGCGCGGTGCGCATGCAGAACCAGCCGATCACCACCGCGGCGAGCGCGGCGACGATCGGCGCGGCGACGAGCCCGAGCAGGACGGAAGCGCCGTACCTGTGGCCGAGGATCGCCATCGTGTACGCGCCAAGGCCGAAGAAGGCGGCATGGCCGAAGGAGACCATGCCCGCGTAGCCGAAGATCAGGTTGTAGCTCATGGCCAATAGCGCGAGGATGATCACCTCGGTGCCGAGCACGATCTGGTAGCGCGAGACGAGGAGCGGATAGAGCGAAAGGCCGAGCAGGACGGCGGCCGCCCAGGCCCAGCCCGTCCTCCACGGCGCTCGCGAGCGCTCCGCCTGCAGCGCGATCCCGGGAGAGGTCATCGGCTATCTCTCCGGCTCGCCGAAGAGCCCCCAGGGCCGCACCACCAGCACCACCACCATGGCGAGGAAGATGAAGGCCATCGCCATCCGCGGCGCCACCGTGATGCCGAAGCTGAACATCATCCCGATGATCCCCGCGCCGAGCAGCGCGCCGGGGAAGCTGCCCAGCCCCCCGATCACCGCCACCACGAACGACTCGATGAGGATGGACACGTCCATTCCCAGCCCGATGGATCCCTGCGGGGCGACCAGCACGCCCCCGAGGCCGGCGAGGAACGCGCCGATGACGAAGACCGCCATGAAGACGCGGGGGATGTTCACGCCCAGGGACTCCAGCATCTCCGCGTCGTCCACCGCGGCGCGGATCAGCTTGCCGAGCCCCGTCCGGTACATGAGGAGCCAGAGGGCCGCGGCGAGGACCAGCGCCCAGAAGATGACGAAGAGGTTGTAGACGGGAAACGGCCGCCCGCCGATCTGGATGGCGCCGGCGAAGATGGCGGGCACCGACACCGACCGGTATTCCGCGCCCCAGCCCATCTTCACCACGTCCTCGACGATGAGGATCAGCGCGTAGGTGGCGAGGAGCTGCACCACGTGCTCCGCCCGGTAGATGCGGCGGAGCACGCCCAGCTCGATCACCGCGCCCACCGCGGCCACTGCCAGCGGAGCCGCGAGGAGCGCGAGCCAGAAGCTGCCCGCGCCGCCCACGCGCTCGATGACGGTGGCCGCGACGAAGGCGCCGATCATGTACAGCGAGCCGTGCGCCATGTTGATGACGCGCAGCACGCCGAACACCAGCGTCAGGCCGGAGGCGACGATGAAGAGGATCGACGCCCGCGTCAGCCCGGCCATCACCAGCATGACGACGGTGGCGAGGTCCCAGGTCATCGCCTACTTGCCGGCCGCCTTGGCGCGCACCTGCGGCACTTCGCCTTCCGGCCGCCAGACCAGGTCGCCGGCCACGTACTTGGGGTCCCTGTAGGTGGCGAAGTCGGTGAAGCCCTTCTCCCAGGCCACGGTGCCGATGTACGAGCCGACGTTCGCCTGGTGATCGACCTTGCGGATGAACCGCCCCGGACCGCGCAGCGAGTCCAGCTCGATGCCCTCGAGCGCGTCGACCACCTTCTCGGTGTCCGCCGTGCCCGCCTTCTGCACCGCCTTCGCCCAGGTCATCACGCCGTCGTACGCGTTGATCGCCCAGGTCGAGGGATACTTCCCGGTCTTGGCCTGGTAAGCCTTCATGAACTTCTCCAGCCTGTCGCTGGGCGCGAGCTTGCGGATGACGTGGAAGGGACCGCGCTCGTAGCCGATCACGCCCTCGACCGCGTCCTTGCCGAGGCCCTGCAGCGTGTCCACGTCGTAGAGCGCGGCGAAGGGGAACTTCTTGAAGAAGTCGTAGCCCTTCGCCTGCTTGGTGAAGGCGATCAGGTCGGAGCCGAACAGGTTCGAATACACCGCGTCGGGATTGGCCGCGATGATCGAGGTGATGTACGAGGTGTAGTCGGTCTCCCCGAGCTTGGGCCAGACCTTGGCGACGATCTCGACGTCCTTCTTGTTCTCCTTCAGCCGCCGCTCGAAAGCGTCGGCCTGGATGTATCCGAATTCATAGCCGGGGCCGATGATCGCGTATCGCTTGTACGGCTTCTGCGCCATGTACTGGCCCATCGCGCTGCCTTCGATGAAGGTGTTCGGCACCACCGAGAAGATGTAGCGGTGGCCGCGCTCCACGAAGGCGCGCTCGGTGTTGGCGGTGTGGGAAATGAGGATGGTCTTGTTCTCCTTCGCCACCTCGGACATGGCGAGCAGGACGCCGCTGGAGACGGGCCCGAAGATGGCGGCCACCTCCTCTCGGAGGATGACGTCGCGGGTCTCGCGGGCGCCCACGTCGGGCTTGGCGTTGTCGTCGCGGACGATCAGCTCGACCTTGCGCCCGAGGACGCCCTTGCCAGCGTTGAGATCGGCGACGGCGAGCTTTGCGCCTTCGATGCCGGCGATGCCGTAGAGCGCCGGTCCTCCGGTCATGGTGTCGACGATGGCGATCTTGATCGGCTTGTCCGCCGGCGCCGCGGCGAGCGGAAGCAGCGCGGCGAGCGCCGCCGAAAGAACGACAGCCCTGTTCTGCATGGGGGCCCCTCCTCTGGATGAGTTTCCCGACTCTGGATGGTCGGGGCGAGTGCGCCAGAAATGGACACCTTCCCGCGGGCAGGTCAACGCGGCCGGGCGCGTCCTTTTGACGCAATGCCTGGCGCGCATTGAATGCGCGCACCGCTCACGCCGGCGCCGGCTCGGCGGCGCGCTTCACTTCCGCGTGCCACTTCCAGGTCTGGTAGATGGCGGGATAGACGAGCAGCTCGAGCGCGAAGGAGGTGACGATCCCGCCGATCATCGGCGCGGCGATGCGCTTCATCACGTCCGAGCCGGTCCCCACCGCCCACATGATGGGCACCAGCCCGAGCAGGGTGGTGGCCACGGTCATGAACTTGGGACGCAGGCGCTGCACCGCTCCCTGGTAGATGGCCGCCTGCAGATCGGCGGCGCTCTTCATCCGCCCCTCGCGCCGCGCGCGGTCATAGGCGAGGTCGAGGTAGAGCAGCATGAACACGCCGGTCTCCGCGTCCACCCCGAGCAGCGCGATCATGCCCACCCAGACTCCCACGCTGAGGTTGTAGCCGAGCAGGTAGAGGAGCCAGACCGCGCCCACCGCGGAGAAGGGCACCGCCAGCAGCACGATCAGCGTCTTCGTCATCGAGCGCGTGTTCAGGTAGAGCAGGAAGAAGACGAAGAGCAGCGTCAGCGGCACCACCACCTGGAGCCGCTGGCGGACGCGCTGGACCGCCTCGTACTGGCCGCTCCAGGAGATGGCGTAGCCGGCGGGGAGCGCGATCCCGGAGACGAGCTGGCGCGCCTCCTCCACGTAGCCGTTCGCGTCGCGGCCCGCGACGTCGACGTAGACGTAGGCGGTGAGCATCCCGTTCTCGTCGCGGATCATCGAAGGGCCGCTCTCCGCGCGCACCTCGGCGAGCTGCGCGAGCGGAACCTGCCGCTCCGCGCTCACCGGAACCAGCACCCGCCCGATGGCGCCCAGGTCGCTGCGGAAGTCGGGCAGGTAGCGCACGCTCACCGGGTAGCGGGCGCGGCCGTCCACCGCGGTGGTGACGTTCTCGCCGCCGATGGCGTTCTCCACCGTGCTCTGCGCCTCTTCCATGCTCAGGCCGAATCGACCCAGCTCGCGGCGGTCCCACTGGACGTCGAGGAAGTACCCGCCGCCCGTCCGCTCGGCGAAGACGCTGCGGGTGCCGCGCACCCCTTTCAGCGCCTCCTCGACGCGCGCGCCCAGCTCGTCGAGCGTCCGCAGGTCGGCGCCGGTGATCTTCAGCCCCACCGGGGTGCGCAGGCCGGTGCTGAGCATGTCGATGCGGCCCTTGACCGGCATGGTCCACGAGTTGGCCAGCCCGGGGATGCGCAGCGCCGCGTCCATGCGGGCGATCAGCTCGTCCTGCGAGATGCGGTCGGAGGTCACGCGGCGCAAGAGCGGCTTCGACCATTGCGGCGCCCATGGCGAATACCAGGTGGGCCGGCTGCTCCATTGCGATCGCGGCCGCAGCACGATCACCGTCTCCAGCATCGAGAGCGGCGCCGGGTCGGTGGAGGTCTCCGCGCGCCCCGCCTTCCCCAGCACCCGCTCCACCTCCGGGAACTGCCCGAGGATGCGGTCGGTGGTCTGCAGCACCCGCTGCGCCTCGCTCGCGGAGATCCCCGGCATGGTCGAGGGCATGTAGAGGACGGATCCCTCGTCGAGCGGCGGCATGAACTCGGAGCCGAGCCGCAGGTACGCGGGAATGGTCAGCGCCACCAGCGCGATCGCGCCTCCGACGACCAGCGCCTTGTGGCGCAGCGTCCACGCCATCGCCGGCTGGTAGAGGCGGATCAGGGCGCGGCTCACCGGGTGCTGCTCCTCCTGCTGGATGACGCCGATGCCGACTGCGCGCGCCGCCCGCCCCAGCCAGCCTCTGGCCGCGCTTCGCGCCGTGCCGGCGAGCGAGAGGCGCAGGGCGGGGTCGAGCGTCACCGCCACGATGGCCGCCACCAGGATGGCCAGCGTCTTCGTGTAGGCGAGCGGTTTGAAGAGGCGTCCTTCCTCCGCCTCCAGCGTCAGGACCGGCAGGAAGGAGACGGCGATGACCAGCAGCGCGAAGAAGCTGGGCCCGGCCACCTGCTTGACCGCCTCGATCATCAGCGGCGCCGGATCGCCGCTGCGCCCGCCGCGCTCCCATTCCTCGAGGCGCTTGTGGGTCTGCTCCACCACCACGATGCCGGCGTCGACCAGCGCGCCGACGGCGATCACCAGCCCGCCCAGCGACATGATGTTCGCGGTGAGTCCCAGCGCGCGGAAGGGAATGAAGGACACCAGCACCGCGACCGGAATGGTGACGATGGGAATGACGGCGCTCTGCGGGTGCCAGAGGAAGAGGAGGATCACCAGCGCCACGGTGACGATGACCTCGAACAGCGTGGTCTTCGTATTGTCGATCGCGCGCCGGATCAACTCGGAGCGGTCGTAGACGGGCACGATCTCCACGCCTTCGGGCAGGCCCGCCTTCACCTCGGCGAGCTTCGCCTTGACGCGGTCGATCACCTCGAGCGCGTTCTGGCCCTGGCGCATGACCACGATGCCGGAGACCACCTCGCCCTGGCCGTCGAGGTCGGCGGTGCCGCGGCGAAGCTCGGGCCCCAGGGCCACCTCGCCCAGGTCCTTCACCCGGATGGGCGTGCCGCCCTCGGTGGCGGAGACCGCGATCTCCTCGAAATCGGAGATGGTGCGCGCGTAGCCGCGCCCGCGCACCATGTACTCGGTGCCGCCGAACTCCACCAGCCTGCCGCTGGCCTCCACGTTGCCGGTGCGCACCGCGTCCACCACGCGCCGGATGGGGATGCCGTAGGCGCGCAGCCGGTTGGGATCGACGTTCACCTGGTACTGCCGCGCGAAGCCGCCCAGGGGCGCCACCTCGGCCACGCCGGGCACCGAGCGCAGGTGGTAGCGCAAGTACCAGTCCTGGGTCGCCCGCAGGTCCGCGAGGCTGTGCCGCCCGGAGCGATCGACCAGCGCGTACTGGTAGATCCATCCCAGGCCCGTCGCGTCCGGCCCGATCTCGGTCTTCGCGCCTTCCGGCAGGCGGGAGAGGACCGCGGAGAGGTACTCGAGGGTGCGCGAGCGCGCCCAGTACAGGTCGGTGCCGTCCTCGAAGATGACGTAGACGTACGAATAGCCGAAGTCGGAGATGCCGCGGACGGTCTTCACCCGCGGCGCGCCGAGCATGGCGGTGACGATCGGGTAGGTGACCTGATCCTCGACCAGGTCGGGGCTGCGATCCCAGCGCGAGTAGACGATCACCTGCGTGTCGCCCAGGTCGGGAATGGCGTCGAGCGGCATGGTCCGCATCGACCACCAGCCGAGGATGCAGAGGGCGAGGGCGGCGAGGAACACCGTCGGCCGGTGTTTCACCGACAAGTCGATCAGCCGGTCAATCATGTCCCGCGGCCCCATGATGGTGCTGGTGCGACTCGACGGCAGCGGGCGCCGCGGGAGCGTCCTTGCGCGCTTCCGGCGCGGGCGCAGCCGCCGGGTGATGGTGCGCCGCGGGCTCCGAGGTCCCCGGGCCGAGCCTCATCCGGCTCTCGGAGTCGAGCAGGAAGGTGCCGGCGACTACGATGCGCTCTCCCGGCTGGAGGCCGCGGCGGATCTCGACGCGGTCGCCGAAGCGCCAACCGGTCTCCACGGCGCGGCGCTCGAAGGACCCGTTGCCGCGGTCGACGAAGACGGTCTTCCTCAGCCCGGAGTCGAGCACGGAGTCGGCAGGCACGGTCACCGCGGAGGGCAGCTCGACCGGCACCTCGACGTCGACGAACATGTCCGGCCGCAGGACGTTGCCGGGATTCTCCGCCTCCAGCCGGACCTTGAGGGAGCGCGAGACGCCGTCGAACTGCGGAGGCACCTGCGCCACGCGCGCCTCGAAGCTCCTGCCTGCGTGAGGGATGGCGACCTTCGCGATGGCGCCCGGCCGCAGCGAGTCCGCCTCGCCGTCGAAGGTGTCCGCCAGGATCCAGACGCGGCCGAGGTCGGCGATGCGGTAGATCTCCGATCCGCGCTCCAGCCGCTGCCCGGCGTAGACGTTGCGGACCATCACGAAGCCGCTCGCCGGCGATCGGATCATCACCCGCTTGGTCGGCCGGCGCGTCCGCTTCAGCTCCTCGATCTGGAGATCTCCCATGCCGAGGTTCTTCAGGCTGTCGATGGCCTGCTGGATGTTGGCGGTGGTGAGCGCCATCTGCGCGGCGGTCTCGGTGCCGCTGGACTGGTAGCGGTCCATCGCCGAGAGCGCATAGAAATAGGCCTGGATGGCCCCGCCGAATTCGGGGCTGTAATACGAGAGCAGCGGCTGGTCCTTGCGGACGAGCGAGCCCACGGTGGCGGGAAAGATCTCCTGCACCCAGCCGTCCACCGCCATGTTCACGCGGTACAGGCGGGTCTCGTCCGCCGCCACGCGGCCCACGAGGCGCCGGGTGAAGCTCTTCGCTCCCTGCTCCACGGTGCCCAGGCGCACGCCGATGAGCTGCTGCTGCTCCGCGGAGACGGCGATGGTCGCGGGCGGCGGCGCTCCGGCGGGCGCGCCCGCGCCGGAGGCGCCCGCCATGTGCTTTGCATGATCGTGACCGGATATGGCCGGCCCGGCGGAGGCGCTTGCGACAGCCGGATCCGGCGCGGAGCCTGGCGCGGAGGCCGACGGCTTCGCCGGCGGCCGGGCGGAGCCGCGCAGCGGCGGAGCATTGGTGGCGCGCCCATAGAAGGCGCCGGCGATGAAGGAGACCGCGAGGAGCGACACGATGGATATCACCAGGGTGGGCTTGCTCATTGTCGCTCCTCGCGGGGGCGCGGTGCGGCTAGCTGACGACCATCGGCCTCATCATGTCGTGCTCCTCGTGCTCGAGGATGTGGCAGTGCCACACGTACTCGAAGCCGCCGGTCCTCGGGCTGGTGGGGGTGACGAACTGCGGGGTGGGCGGGAGCGCGAACTTCGCGATCACGTTGATCACCTCGCCCGGGTTCATCCGGATGGTCTCCTTCCAGCCGGTCTCGTAGGGCAGCGGAGCCACCGGCGCGCCCTGGAGGTTGGGCACGCCCGTGTACGAGTTCACCGCGAACGGCTGCCGCGAGATGATCTGCAGATTGACCAGGTGGAAGTGGATGGGGTGCGTGTCGGCGGTGAGATTGGCGATCTGCCAGATCTCGGTGGCCCCGATCCTCGGCGTCTCGGTGGGCGCGTCCATGTAGGCGCGGCCGAAGGTGCCGGGGGTCAGCGCCACGTTGGTGCCGAGCAACTGGATGAGGCGGCCATAGCCGTCGAAGGTCTCATTCAGCGTGAGCGGCCGGATGGGAATGCCGGGAGGCAGCGCGGTGACGCCCGCCGGCACCAGCAGCGGGTCGATGCCGGCGAGGAAGCTCGTCGCGGTGTTGATGGTGAGCGGCGGATCGGCGCTGGTCGCCGGGACCACGTTGAAGCGCATGATCTCGCGCGTGTTCGGCCCGGAGCCCGGGGCGGTGAGGCCGTTGACCGGGTTCTTGTTGACGGCCAGTCCCGGGAAGTAGTCGTTCAAGGGGCTCCCGCCGGGGAACGGCGCCGGAGCGTCGGTGTAGAGGATCAGCTTCTGGCCCGCGTGGGCGGAGAAGTCGAAGATCACGTCGACGCGCTCGGCCGGCGCGAGCAGGAGCGATCCTGCCGCCGGCGTCCCGTTGAACGGGACGTTGCACGGCACCAGCGCCGGGTTGGGCAAGAGGCCGCCCTCGCTGCCGATGACGAGGAAGTTGGAGTTGGGCTTGCCCTTCGGGTTGGTGGTGGCGGCATTGCGCGCCGGAGCATTGAGCGGCATGTCCTGGTTGTTCAGCGTGATTCCGTTCGGGGTCCCGTCATCCACGTAGAGCTGGAGGTTGAGGAACCGCGCATTGCACGCATTCAGGATGCGCAGCCGGTACCTGCGGGCCTCGACGGTGACCTGCGGATAGACCGTGCCGTTCGCCAGCATGGTGTCGCCGAAGTACTCGGGCACGCAGGAGACGGCGGGCAGCGCGCCGAGCGGCGCCGGCCCCACCTTGCCGTAGCGGGCGGTGTCATAGACGTGGGCATACCAGAGGCTTCCCGGCGCCTTCGGTCCCGTCCAGGTGGGATCGGCGGTCGCGATGTCCTTGCCGACGAAGATCTTGTCCTGGACGATGATGGGCAGCTCGCGGCCGCCGTTCTCGATGAAGTCGGGCAGGCCCTGGTTCCTCAGGTTGCCTTCGAACGCGTCGCGGAGGACGTAGGCGCTGGCGATCCCCGCGTACGCGTTCGTGCGCGTGATGCCCCACGCGTGGTCGTGGTACCACATGAGCCGCGCGCTCTGGGCGTTCGGATAGTAGTACTCAGCCTGGCTGGTGGAGCCGGCCGCCGCGGGGTTCAGCACCGCGTTGTTGAGGAAGCTCAGGCCGGTCGCGCCGGCTCCGAACCAGTCGTGCGGGCCGCCGTCGCTGATCCACGGCACGAACCCTCCGTGAAGATGCGTCGCGGTCCGGTTCATCCCCAAGGTCGATCCGGGGAGCGAGGTGTCGACGGGGATGATGTTCGTTCCGGGGAGGTTGTTGTTGAACGTGATCTGGATGGGCACGCCCTTCTGCGCCACGAAGATGCCGCCCAGGTGCTTCTGGGGCTGCACTCCGCCGCCGAGGGCGACCGCCGGGTTGTAGCCCCAGAGCG
>DATDMU010000498.1:0-10899 GCA_036518615.1 Myxococcales bacterium | reverse complement strand
CTCCACGTCAGCGGCAGCATCGGCGAGCACTCCCAGGTCGCCATCCGCGTCACCGGTCCGCGCGAGCACCACCACTTCAACCGCCGCGGCCGGATCGGCGTCATCTGGGGCGGCATCGAGCACGTCACCTTCCGCCACGCGCCCAGCCTCTATGCCCTGCACACCAGCGCGGCGCTGGAGGCGCTCGCCCCTGCGCCGCTGCGCGGGAAGCTCGAGCTGGGCTACGACACGCTCGAGGCGCGCATCGAGGTCGAGGGCCGGCGCGGCGACAAGGCGCAGCTCGTCGAGCACTTCGTGCGCCTCAAGGAGAGCGAGGGCCTCTACCTGGTCGCGCCGGGAGCGGTCCGGCTCGCCGAGGCGCACGAGGGGCGTCGCTCCTTCGAGGCCAGCGTGCGGTTGCCGGGCGCGGCGCCTCCGGGCGAGATCGAAGTGGCGGTGCTGGAGCTGGCTTCCGGCGCGCTGGCGGGCGAGGAGGTGACGCGCGTCCGGATCGAGCGCGTGGGCGTGCCGGCGTTCCTCATCCGCCTCGCGCACGAGCGCAGCGCGCTCTTCGGCGTGCTCGCGGTGGTGGCGCTGGTGCTCACCGGGGTCGGCGTCGACCTTCTGGGAAGCCGCAAGTCGGCGCGCCCCCACCCCGCGGCGGTGATGCTCTCCGGCATCGGCCGCGGCTTCGACGACAGGTTGCTCGCCGCGCGCCACCGCCCCCGCTCGCCCGCGCAGGTGGAAGAGCTGCACCGCAAGTACCGCCTCTTCCGCACGCTGCTCTCGCTCAACAACGAGGTGCTGCAGAACCTGGCCGACGTGGAGGAGGAATCGACCTGGACGTCCTTCCGGCACACGCGGGTTCGGATGGGCATCCGCGCGCTCTTCGACGGCACCGCCGACATGGTCGCAGCGCTCAACCAGCTCACCTCGGACCGGTACTTCGACCTGCGCAACGTGGTGGCGACGCTGCGCGCCGACGTGTTCAGGTTCCTCGAGAAGAGCGACGGCCAGGAGCGGCTGCCGCTGGTCCTGCGCAGCGAGGAGATCGGCTCGGACACCGCCGCCCGGGTGGGCGACAAGGCGGTGGGCCTCGCGCGCGTCGAGAGCGACCTCGGCGTGCGGGTTCCCGGCTGGTTCGCCGTCACCATCGACGCCTACCGCGAGTTCCTCGAGTCCGGAGGCATCGCGAGCCAGCTCAGATCGATCCTCTCGCCCGCGCGCCTCGATTCGCCCGCCGACCTCGCGCGCCGCTGCGGGCTCGCCCGCGCGGTGATCCTGGAGGCGGAGGTCCCCGCGCCCGTGGCCGACGCCATCATGGCCGCGCACCGCGCGTCGGGCTTCCCCGGCGGCGAAGGGCTGGCGGTGCGCTCCAGCGCCGCCGGCGAGGGCGGCGAGCTCTCCTTCGCCGGCCAGTTCGAGAGCTACCTCAACGTGCCCGCCGCGCAGCTCGTCGAGACCTGGAAGAAGGTGGTCGCGAGCCGCTTCTCGCCGCGGGCGGTCTTCTATCGCCGCGCCGCAGGCCTCGCAGAAGTGGATACGCCCATGGCGGTGCTGGTCCAACGCATGGTCCGCGCGCGCGCGTCCGGCGTCGCCTTCACCCGCCCGCCGGACGACGCGAAGGCGCCGGGCATCCTCGTCGCCGCGGCGCGCGGCCTCGGGCCGGACGTCTCCCTGGGCATCGCCAGCGCCGACCAGCTGGTGGTCTCGCGCAGCTCCCCGCACCGCATCCTCGACCGCCGCATCGCTCCCAAGCGCGCGCGCTTGCAGCCGGACGACGGCGGCGGCGTGCGCCGGCTCGCGGTCGCTCCGCTCGAGCAACTGCAGGCCTCGATCACCGACGCGCAGGCGGCGCGGCTGGCCACCGCCGCGCTGCAGATCGAGCGCTATTTCGGGACGCCGCAGGACATCGAGTGGGCCTTCGACGACATGGGGCAGCTCTTCGTCCTGCAGGCGCGCACGCTCCGCACCGCGAAGGCGGATGCGGTGGACGGAGAAGTGGCCTGCGACGCGCCCGTGCTCCTGCGCGGCGGCGAGCCCGTCTGGCACGGCCGGGCGGTGGGCCCGGTCCACGTGGCGCGGACTCCCGAAGAGGAGGACGAGACGCCGTCCGGCGCGCTCCTCGTCGTGCCCCAGCTCCTGCCCGACTGCGTGCGGCTGTTGCCGCGCGTCTGCGGCATCGTGGTCGAGCGAGGCACCGTCACCGGTCACGCCGCGTCGCTCCTGCGCGAGTTCCGGATTCCCAGCCTCTTCGGCCTGACCGGCGCCGCCGACCAGCTCGTGCCGGGCCGGGTGGTGAGCCTCGACGTGGCCAGCCGCGCCGTCTTCGACGGCATCCTCTGGCCGGAGTTGCGCGGCCAGCTTCCCGCCCGGATCCTCGGCGGGCGGACCGCCGCAATGCCGGAGCTGCTCGCCGGCAAGCTCACCAGGCTGAGCGGCAGCGCGTTCATGGGCACCTGGGCCTGCCAGTCGCTGCACGACGTGATCCGTTTCGCGCACGAGATGGCCATCCACTCCATGTTCGAGATTGGCGATCGCCTGCTCGACTCGCCCATCGGCGGGGTGAAGAAGGTGGATTGCCCGCCGCCGCTCTTCCTCCATGTCCTCGATCTCGGGGGCGGGCTCGGGCCGGCCGCCCTGGCGAGGAAGACCGTCAAGCCCGCCGAGATCGCCTGCGCGCCCTTCCAGGCGCTCTGGCGCGGCCTGGGCGACGCGCACTTCTCCCCGCCCAGAGCGCCGAACCGCGCCGGCCCGCTGGAGCTGTCGCTGGCCGCCTCCATGGTCAGCGCCGGGCCTACGCAGCTCGGCGCTCCGAACTACGCCTGCGTCACCGCCGATTACCTCAACCTGAACTCGCGCGCGGGCCTCGATCGCGATCTGCTGGGAGCGCGGCCGCAGCGGCAGGCGTATCACTACGTGGTCGTCGACAGCGTCCTCTGCGACAACGAGAACGAGAACCACATCAGCCTGCGCTTGCGCGGAGGCGGGGCGGCCCCTGACCAGCGCAGGCTGCGCGCGGAGATGGTGGCTGCGATCCTGCGGCGCGCCCGCTTCACCGTCGGGCTCACCGGCGACCTGGTCAACGGCTTCGTCCGCGGCCTCGACCGCGCCACCTGCGCGGAGCGGCTCGCGACCATCGGGCGGCTCCTGCGCTTCTTGCCGCGCCTCGACACGCGGATGGAGGAGGAGCGCGACGTGGAGCGCTACGTCGCGGCCTTCATCGAGGCGGAAGCGAGCGCGCGCGCGGTGACGCCCATCGATCGCGGCGCGGCCACGGCGTAGACGGCGGTCGCTGGACATTCCGCTCGGGGAATGACTACAGAATCGCGATGTCCGCGGGCACCATCGTCGAAGTGCTGATCGGGTTGTCGTTCGTCTACCTGCTCCTCAGCGTCATCTGCTCCGCCATCAATGAATTCATCGCCGGCATTCTCGCGCTCAGGCAGAAGTCGCTGCGCCGCGGCATCGAAGTGATGGTCGGCGCGGACATCCGCGACCGGATCTACGACCACCCGCTGATCAAGAGCCTGTACCACGGCACGCAGAGCCGGAAGCTTCCCGCCTACATCCCCTCCGACCTCTTCGCAGCGGCGCTGCAGGACCTCGTCGAGCCTTCCCGGCCGGACGGCGGCCCCAAATCTGACGTATCGAAGGCCCTCGATGCCCTCCTCGCGGCGATTCCGGTCGTGGAGGATCAGGCGGTCCAGGAACGCAAGGCGATCGGCGTCTGGTTCGACGCGGCGATGGCTTCGCTCGCAGGCGCCTACAAGCGCCAGGCGCAGCTCATCGTCGCCGCCGTCGCCGTGATCGTGACGGCGACGACGAATGCGGACACCCTCGCCATCTCGCGCGCGCTCTGGACCCAGCCGCAGCTTCGTGCCGCCGTCGCCAATCGGGCCGCCGAATGGGTGCAGGAGAAGGCGCCAGCGCCCGGGACGCCGGCAGCGGGTTTCGAGCAGGCCTGGAACGACGCCAACCTGCGCCTGAAGACGGCCTCCACCGAAGTGTCCGCCCTCGGCTTGCCGATCGGCTGGATCCGCCGCCCGACCGCCGACGAGCTGCCCGGCAAGATCGCGGGGCTGCTGTTTACGATGATCGCCGTTTCCCTGGGCGGACCGTTCTGGTTCGATCTGCTCAACAAGCTCGTCAACCTCCGCGCGGTGGGCAACGCTCCCGCCGCGCGGGCCGCGCCGGGAGGCGGCACGAATGGCCGGACTTAGCGGGCCGACCCTCCTCGCCTGTTCAGTTGTCGAGCGGCCGATCCTGTGGCGAGGTGCGACGGCGCGGATGGAAAGATGCTCGTCCGCGCTGAAGGGAGGTATGGCATGCGGATCCGTCTTGGTGTCGTCCTTGCGTTCGGTCTCTGCAGCCTTTCGGTGCAGGCGGTGGACAAGAAGACCGAGCGCACGTGGAAAGCGAAGTGCGCCTCCTGCCATGGCGCAGACGGCAAGGGCGACACCGACCAGGGCAAGAAGATGAAGCTCAAGGACATGACCAGCGCCAGCTGGCACGGCAGCATCACCGACGCGAAGATTCGCGACGCGATCCTCAACGGAGTGAAGACCGGCGACGGCGAGATGCAGGCCTACAAGGACTCGCTGTCCAGCGACCAGGTGGACGGCCTCGTCAACTACATCCATACGCTGAAGAAGTAGTCGCGAGCCACGCCCGCAGCGTCTCCGCCACCCCCCACGCCTGCGCGATGCAACCCCGCGGCGTGTAGGGCGGCTCCGCGTCGAAGATCTCGCTGATGCTGCCCAGGCAGGCCTCGCCGAGGTGGCCGGCGAGGCCGCGGAGGAACTGCCGCGCCTCCGCGGCGCGGTCCGGGTGGCAGCGGATCCATGCGTCCACGAAGGGGCCGATCAGCCAGCTCCACACCGTTCCCTGGTGGTAGGCCGCGTCCCGCATCGCGAGATCGCCGTGATAGGTCGGCTTGTAGTCCTTCTCGCCGGGGGACAGCGAGCGCAGGCCCACAGGCGTGAGCAGCGACCGCTCCACCGTCTCCAGCACCGGCGCCCAGCGGCTCTTCTCGAGAACCGGGTGGTCGAGCGAGATGGCGAAGATCTGGTTGGGCCGGCACGCGGCATCGTCGCCGCCGCCCTCCTGATCGACCACGTCGTAGAGGTGCCCGCGCTCCTCGCACCAGAAGCGCCGGTTGAACGACGCCTGCGCGCGCTCCGCGTGCCCCGCCAGCGCGGAGGCGCCCGCGGCGTCTCCGTCCTCGCGCGACCATTGCTCGAGCAGCCGCAGCGCATTGAACCAGAGCGCATTGATCTCCACCGCTTTGCCGCGCCTCGGCGTCACCACCCAGTCGCCGTATTTCGCGTCCATCCAGGTGAGCTGGTACCCCGGAGCGCCCTGCGCCAGCAGACCGTCCGCGGGATCGACGCGGATCCCGAAGCGCGTTCCCGAGAGGTGCTTTCCCGCGATGAAGTGCAGCGTCGGAAGCAGCCCGCGCAGCGTCTGCCGGTCACCGCTTGCCCGGAGATAGCGCGCGATGGCGTGGAAGAACCAGAGCGTCGCGTCGGCGGTGTGGTAGACGCCCTCGTCCTGCCCTTCGGGGAACATGTTGGGGATCAATCCGTCGCGGACGTAGTGCGCGAACGTGGTGAGGATCTTCCCCGCCTCGCGCGCCCGTCCGGTCGAAAGCGTCAGCCCCTCCAGGCTGATCATCGTGTCGCGGCCCCAGTCGGTGAACCAGTGATACCCCGCGATGACGCTTCGCGCGCCGGAGCCGCCGGTCCGGCCCACCGGCTCGATGAGGAACGCATCCGCGGCCAGCACCAGCTCCGCGGCAGGGCCTTCGCGCGCAGCGGCAGGCGCAAGCTCGACCAGGCGCCGCCGCCGCTCGCGCTCGGCCGCCAGCGCCTGCGCCGGAGCGACCGACTCCAGCTCGTCCCACCCCTCTGTCGAGGCGACCAGCGCCGCCTCGCCGCCGCTCTCGATCTCGAATCGGACGAAGCCCGGCGACCACTGCTCGCCGGTGGAGTCGTACCCGCGGCTCTCCTCGATGCGGTAGAGCAGCTCGCGCTCGCGGCTCGGCTCGATGGTAAAGGAGCTTCGCGCGGCGAGAAGCCGCAGCTTCAGCGACGGCAAGCTCCCCGCGCCGCTGATCTCGTACCGATCGTCGATGGCCGTCAGCCGGTAGGGCCCCGACGCCGCGCCCACCGGCGCGTCGTGCGAGCGGAAGTGCACCCGCGGCCACGCCTTGATGCGCACCGGACCGCGGCCCTCCACCAGCCGGTAGAGCACGTGCACGGTGTTCTTCTGGTGGACGAGGAACACCAGCTTCTCCACCACCGCGTCTCCCAGCCGGAAGCGCCAGACGGGAAGGCCGTCCTCGAGGCGGAACTCCTCCAGGAGCGACGCGCCGGGCAGCGACACCTGCCCGCGGACGCGCTCGTCGCCGCCGAGCAGGTACTTGCCGCCGCCGGCAGTGCGGACCTCCTCGCGCAGGTGGTTGAGGAACATCGTCCGGCCGTGCGGCGGCGGGAGCGCGGCGACGAGGAGGCCGTGGTACCGCCGCGTCGCGACGCCGCTCACGGTGCCGGAAGCGTAGCCGCCCAGGCCGTTGGCGATCAGCCATTCGCGGGTCAGCAGCGGCTCGACATCGGCGCCGCCCTCCCACTTCATGCTGCGGACGACCGGCGTGGACAAGCCTGCCCTCCTACGCGCGCTTCACCTTGACCCAGTGCTGCAGGATGCGCTGCAGGTCCGCCGGGTGCACCGGCTTGCTCACGTAGTCGTTCATTCCTGCCTCGAGGCAGCGCTCGCGGTCGCCCTGCATCGCGTTTGCGGTCATCGCGACGATGGGCACGGTGTGGTGCGGCCGGTCCACCCGGCGCACCTCGCAGGTCGCCTTGAAGCCGTCCATCTCCGGCATCATCACGTCCATCAGCACCATGTCGTAATCGATGCCGGCGATCATCTCCACCGCTTCCTTGCCGTTGGCCACCACGTCCACCTTGCAGCCGAGCTTCTCCAGCAGCCGGGAGGCGATGCGCTGGTTCACCATGTTGTCCTCTGCCACCAGCACCCGCGGCGAATATCCGTCGAAGACGGGCACCGGCGCCGGCTGCGGGACGACGCGGCGATCGCTCACGTGCCGGCCCTCGCTTCGCGCGGCCCAGGCGGCGGCGAGCGTATCGAGGAGGTTCCCCTGCCGCACCGGCTTGGTCAGGCAGGCGAAGATGCCGGAAGCGCGAAGCCTGCCCGTCTCCCAGGTCTCGCCCACCGAGGTGAGGAGCACCACGCCGGTGTCGCGCAGTTGCGGATCGGCCTTCACCTCGCGGGCGAACTGCTCGCCGTCCATTCCCGGCATCTGGAAGTCCACGATGGCCAGGTGATACGGGTCGCCCTCCTTCACCGCCCTGCGCAGCGCCTCCAGCGCCTCGGGCCCGGACGCATACGAGCCGTTGCGCATGCGGAAGGTGGTGATCTGCTCGTGGACCACGCGCCGGTTCACCTCGTTGTCGTCGAGCACCAGCACGCGCAGCCCCACCAGGTCGAGCTTGCGCGGAGGCGGCGTCGGCAGGCGGCGATCGACGCGCAGGCGCAGGGTGAGGGTGAAGGTCGATCCCTTTCCCACCTTGCTCTGCGCCTCGATCTGCCCTCCCATCAGATCGGCGAGTTGCCGGGTGATGGCGAGGCCGAGGCCGGTGCCTCCGAAGCGGCGGGTGGTGGACGCATCCGCCTGGGTGAACTTCTCGAAGATCTCGCGCAGCCGGTCCTCGGGGATGCCGATGCCGGTGTCGCTCACCGAGAAGCGCAGCACCGCATCCGAGTCGTCGGCGGAGAGGACGTCCACGTCCACCAGCACGTGGCCGGCCTCGGTGAACTTGATCGCGTTGCCGAGCAGGTTGGTGAGGATCTGCCGGATGCGGCCCGCGTCGCCCACCACCCGGTCGGGCACGTCCGGCGCGATGCGGAGGACCACGTCGAGCCCCTTCTGCTGGGCGGCCACGCTGAGCAGGTCCACCGACTCCTCCAGCGCGGGGCGCAGGTCGAAGGGCAGCGGCTCGATCATCATCTTGCCGGCCTCGATGCGGGAGAAGTCGAGGATGTCGTTGATCACCGTGAGCAGCGCCTCTGCCGAGCTGCGGACCGTCTGCGCGTACTCGCGCTGTTCGGGGGTCAGGTCGGTGTCGAGGAGCAGACCGGTCATCCCGATCACGCCGTTCATCGGCGTGCGGATCTCGTGGCTCATGTTGGCGAGGAACTCGCTCTTCGCCTTGGTCCCCGCCTCCGCCGCTTCCTTGGCGGCGCGAAGCTCCTCGGCGGCGCGGTGCCGCGCGGCCAGCTCGGCGCGAAGCTTCCGGTCCGATTCGCGCAGCGAGGTGACCATCCGCTCCAGGGCGTGCCCGAACGCGTCGCTGGGGCTGCGCGGGCGCACCTCCACCGAGAGATCCTCCGAAGCGATGGCGTTGGCCACGCGAACGTTGTCGCGCAGAAACCCGAGGAAGCGGTTGAAGGCGCGGCTCATCTCGCCGATCTCGTCGCGGCGCGCGTCGTGCTCGAGGTGCACCGAGAGGTCGCCGCCCGCGGCGGCGGTGGCCAGCCGGGCGGTGTCGGCGAGCGGGCCCACCAGGTTGCGGGTCACCGCCTGCGCCGCGATGGCTCCTCCGATGCCGAGCAGCGCCACCAGCACGATGGCGCTCCACACCGCCACCTGCGTGGCGCGGCTGACCTTGGCGAGGGCGGCGGTCTTCTGCTCGTCCGCGGCGGACTCCACGCCGTTGATCAGCTCCACCTGCTTCGCGCGGATGGGAAGGTAGTCGCGCAGGTACAGCTCCTTGGCCTGGTCGCCCTCGCCCTTCCCGGCCAGATCCATGATCTGCTCTTCCAGCCGGTCGAGGATGTCCACGTCCATCCGCTCCGCGGCGAGGATCCTGCCGGTCATCTCCGGCGGCGCGATGGCCTTGATCTGCGCCACGTCGCGGGAGAAGTCGTGGTCGGCGCCGAGCTTGCGCTCGTGCTCGCTCGCGTCGCGCGGGTTGAGCATGAAGCCGCGCATGGCGTCGCTCATCACCATCAGATCGAAGCGGAGCTTGAGCGAGTCGAGCTGCAGCACGTCGTAGACGCTGACGATCTGCTCGACGCGGCGGACGTTGTCCACCGCGAGCGCGATGAGGGCCGCGCCGAGCAGCGTGGCGGTGAGCAGCAGCCCGAAGAAGGCGAAGAGCAGCTTGCGGTGGATGGTCATGAGGTGGATGCAGCCAGGCGGGCAAGCGCCTCCTGCAGCTGATCGAGCTCGCGCTCGAGTCTCGGGTAGATGCGGCGGGCCTCGTCCAGATCGGCCTTCTCCGCCAGCTCCTCCATCCGCAGCGCCACCAGGTGGGTGCGCCTGCCGCAGACGCTCCCCGCGGAGCCCTTGAGCTGGTGGGCGGCGCGAAGCAGCGTCTCGGCGTTGCCGGCGTCGAGGGCGGCGCGGATTTCCAGGAGGCGCCGCGGCCCATCCTCCAGGAACAGGGCCGCGAGCTCGGTCAACAGATCCGCGTCGCCGCCCACCAGCCCGAGCAGCGCGCCCTGGTCGAGCACCACGGTCGCGGCGAGCCGGGCGTCCAGTTGCGGGTCCGCCGCGGCGGCCAGCGCGGCCAGGCGGATGGCCTCGTCGATGGCGGCAAAGAGCGCCGCGGGGCGGATGGGCTTGGAGACGAACGCGTCCATTCCCGCCGAGAGGCATCCCTCGCGGCCTGCCATGGTCTGCGCCGTCACGCCGACGATGGGAATGTGGCCGCCGGCCTCGCGCTCCATCTTGCGGATAGCCGCCGTCGCCGCCAGCCCGTCCATTCCGGGCATCTGCACGTCCATGAGGATGACGTCGAAGCGCTCGGAGCGCGCCAGGTCCGCCACGTCGCGGCCGCTGTGGACCACCCGCACCGTCCAACCCTGCCTCTCGAGGATGGTGCGGAGGACCATCTCGTTGATGGCGTGATCCTCGGCGACGAGCACCCGCAGCGGCGGGCTGCCGGTCGGCCCTGTGCGCTCTGCCGCGGTCATTTTCGCCGGGTCCGGTGGGGCGCCTTCGCGTGCTCCGCGAGCGCCGCGTCCACGCGATCAGCGACCTCGTCCGGCTCCAGCGGCTTGTGCAGCAACCGGATCGGGCGAAGCTCCGCCGCCGCCACCGCGAAGGCGCGCATGCTCTTCCAGAACGAGGTGATGAGCAGGACCTGCGTCTCGCGGCCCGCGGCGCGGATCTTCTCCACCCACTGCACGCCGGTGATGTCGGGCAAAAGGCCGTCCACGACCAGCAGATCGGGATCTTCGGCCTGCAGCAGCCGGTCCGCATCCGAGGCGCGGCTCGCCTGCAGCACGCGATGGCCGCGCTTCTCCAGCGCCTCGACGACCAGGCGCAGGAAGATCCGATCGTCGTCGAGGACCAGGATGGTGCTCATGGGGTTCCGCCGGAAAACATCCGCTCTACAGCGTACAGCGAAACCCCGGCTCGTGGCAGCCATCGGGGACCGACGATGGTCCTGCGTATCCGTGCGAACGAAGGCCCGCCCGCCCTCTGGTCGAAGGAGCAGGCGCCCGGCGCCCTACCCGCCCTCCGCGGAGCCGCCCGGCTGCACGATGCCGCGGTTCCTGTCGTACTCCCGCCCTCGATGCGGCACGGGACCCGCGAGAAGGAAGTTGGACCGCAGCTGCCGGCCGATCAGCTCTTCCGCCCGCGCCCCCAGCGCGAGCAGCTGGCGCATGTCGATGCCGGTGGCGATGCCCATTTCCTCGAGCATGGGCACCAGGTCCTCGGTGCAGGAGTTGCCGGTATGGCCGCGATGGTACGAGGCGGAGCCGGTCTTCGGCTGCCCGCCGATGGCGCCGAGCGAGGTGTCCACGTAGCGGAACCCGAACGTGAGCGCCGTGAGCGTGTTGGCGATTCCCCACCCGCGCGTGTCGTGGAAGTGCACCACGATGCGG
>DATDMU010000497.1:0-15689 GCA_036518615.1 Myxococcales bacterium | reverse complement strand
TCCATCTGCTCGAAGCGGCGGCAGCAATGGTCGGTTTCGGCGATGGGGATGGTCCGCGCCTCGCCGTCCACCATCACCACGCAGGGATGCTCGACGGAGTAGGGGACCTTGGCGAGCGCCTCCGCCAGGTGCAGCGTGGTGCTCTCGGAATGACCCACGCCGAGCAGCAGCACCTGTCCGCCCAGCGCGTGCACCCGCCCGACCGGACTGTCCGGCCCGTGCGGCGGCGAGAGCGGCTGCGGCGCGCAGATCTCCTCCGCGCGGGGACCGGCGGCGGCGAACGACGCTCCCGGATGCCCGCTGCGAACGACGCCGGGCTCCCGCCAGAAGAGCTCCGCGGTGATGCCCATCTGGAAGGTCGGCGTGCGCGCGGGATCGAATGGCGACGCGCCGTCGGTCATGGCAGGCATGACGAGAGTGCCGCCGTCTCCAAGCGCATCGCGCAGCGCCGCGATCAATCCGGGCGGCCCGCCCTCGACCGGTCGCACTGCGCGGAAGGAGGTGTGCACGAGCAGCACGCCGCCCCGGCGCACTCCCAGTGCCCGAAGCTGCTCCACCACCTGATCGCGAGGCATTGCCGCCGTTCTACACCGGCACGGCGCCTTGCAAACGCTTCCCCGTTCGTGCAGCGTGCGGGCGGGGAGAACGTGCGATGCGTCGTGGTGCGGTCTGCGCTGCAGCGCTGTGCCTCTCGTGTTCCCTGACCGGCAGCGCGGTCGCATTCCGGACCAGCGGCGCCGCAGCCGGCGCCAATACCCACCTGGGCGCAGCGTTCCAGGCGGCGCTGCAATTGCCCCGCGAATACCGCGCCATGGTCGCGGTCGAGGGCGCTACCGCGGCCCAGGTCGATCCCGGCGCGCCATTCGATCAATGGCGACTCGCGCTGGCAGGCGGATATTCGGCGCTCCCCGATCCCACCGAAAGGGTCGGCTACGAGGTCACCGGCCGCGCCGGGTTCCTGCGCGGCAGCTCCGGTCCGGCGGCGGCCACCGGATTCTTCGGGGGGTTCAGGTTGGCCATTCCCATCCTGCTCGGCCAGCGGAAGGATCCCTGGAAGGCCGACGACGTCCTCGCGCCGTCGGTCATGCTGGTGCCGGAGATTGGATTCAATGCCGTCCGACCCTCGCACCAGGATTGGCAATGGGAGCCGGCGGCGCTGCTGGGCCTGCGCATCCACCTCGCCTCGAGCGTGCTGCCGTGAAGCGCGCGGCGCTGGTCATGGTCCTCTTTGCCTGCTCGCATCATCGGGCTGCGGCACCCGCGCCCCAGGCGCTGGAACCCGGCGCGGGTCTCTTGCGGGTGGGGACCGCGCGGGCCGATCTGACGCTCCCGCCGGGGCCGGCCACCTTCGGTCACGGCCCCGACTCGCACGTCGCCACCGGCTTCTGGACGCGGCTCTACTGCCGCGCCTTCGTCCTCGACGCGGGCGGCGAGCGGGTGGCGCTGGTCGCGTGCGATCTGCCCGCCATCAGCGCGCTGCTCCAGCGCGCAGTCGCGAGCGGAGCGGCCGGCGCGGTGGCGCCGAATCGGATCTTCCTCGCCGCCACGCACACCCACGCCGGTCCCGGGCACTTCTTCGAGAGCGAAGCCTACGCGGGCCTGCTCAGCACGCGGCGGCCGGGATTCGACCGCGCCATCCTCGAACTGCTCGCCGCCCGGATCTCCTCTGCCATCGTCGAAGCGGCGAAGAACCTTTCGCCCGCGCGCGCGCGCTGGAGCCACGGCGAGGCATGGGGCCTCACCCGCAACCGGAGCCTTTCGGCGTTCTCGGCCAACGGCGACGGCGTTGCCGCCGGGCACGACGAGCTTCCGCTCGACCAGCGCGCCATCGACCCCGCGCTGGACGTGCTGGAATTCACCGGCATGGACGACGCGCGCGGGAACGCAACCGTTCCGCTCGGCCAGATCGTGCTCTTCGCCATGCATCCCACCGTCCTGCCCAACACCAACCGGCTGTTCGGCGGCGACGTCTTCGGCGCAGCCTCGCGCCTGCTCGAGGCGGAGATGCGGCGGCGCTGGGCCGAGCAAGCCCCGGCGCGAGGCTGCGATCCGCACGCCGCATGTCCGGGCCTGCCGCAGCGGCGCGATCCGCTCGCCGCCATCTTCAACACCAACGAAGGCGACGTGTCGCCGGTCTGGTCCACCGGCGACGCCGGCGAAGTGCTGGACGTCGCGCGCAAGCTCGCCACCCGCGTCGAGGAGGTGCGCGGCGCGCCCGGAGCGGGCTTCGACGATCCGCGGCTGGCGGCGCGATATCTGGAAGTGGGACTCTCCTCGGCGAAGCTCCTCGACGGACGGCGGGCGCTCTGTGAAAAGGGCGAGCTGGGCCAGGGCGCAGGCCACGGCGGGTCGGACCACCCCACTTCGCTCGACGGACTCTTGCCGGCCGAGTCCGACGTCGAGTCCGCGGAGGCGGCGAAGAGGTGCCAGTCGCCGAAGAAGCCGCTGCTCGGCGAGTGGCTGCAGGCGCGGCTGATCGGCTCCGACAAGCTGCGATTCCCCGAGCACGTCTCCATGGGCGTCTTGCGCATCGGCGATACCTGGCTCTCGTTCATGCCTGCCGAGCTGACCGTGCACGCCGGCCGCGAGGTGCGCGCGCAGGTGGCCCGCGCCGCCCCGGGAGCGATCGTCCGCGTGGTGGGCCTCGCCAACGCGTACATCCAGTACGTGGCCACGCGCCCCGAATACGAGCTGCAGCGCTACGAGGGCGGCTCCACCCTTTACGGCCCGCTCTCGAGCGAGTTTCTGGCGGAGCGGGCGGGAGCGCTCGCCCGCGCCGTCGCGTCGGGCGCGACGCCGCCGGAAGCCAGGGATCTTTCGCCCGCCATCGACGAGGTGGCGGCCTTCGACTATTCGCTGGGGCCGCAGCGCGAGCGCTACCCGAGGAAGGCCACGCCCTTTTCCGCGCGCGCGCAAGAGGTGCTCTGCCGGCTGCCGGCGCCGCGGCCGCGCATCTGCTTCGCCTGGACGGACGGCTCGCCCGCGGCCGTTCCGCTGGGAACCGCGCCGTGGGTCCACTTGCAGCTCCCGCCCGGGCATCGGCTGTGCGAAGCCGACCGGCCGCTGCGGCGGGGCGCTGCCTGCGATCCGGACGCGGCGGTGGACGATCGCGGGACGGACTTCGAGACGCGCATCCGCGGCCGCGCCGGCGGCGGCTGGGGATGGAGCACCATCTTCCATCCCTCGGACGCGGAGGTGGAGGCGCTGGGCGCGGCGCGCGTCCGCATCGGGGTGGGCGACGGTTTCGCTTCCGGAGAGCTGTCGCTCGCGCCTTCGGACCTTGCGCCGTGCACTGCCGGCGAGGCGGAGCGATGCACCGACCTGTGATCGCCGCGCTCATGGCTGCTGCCTTCGCGAGCGGAGCCGCTGACGCGGTCGAGGAGGCCGAGCGCCGAATCGCCCAGTGCGTGGACCAGTACAACACGCAAGACGCCTTCCGCGACGAGCAGGTCCCCGAGAACCCCGGCCTGGTCCTGTACCTGCGGCCGGTGGGCGGCTACGGCAGCGCCGACGCCTTTCACGCCGCCGCGAATGCCTGGGGCTTCGGCAGCATCGTCGACGCCGACACGCTGCTCACGCTCTTCCGCAGCGGTCACACCCGCACCGGCCTGGCGGTTGGCGTCTCCGCCATCGTCTACTCGGTGCCCGACCGCAGCCTCTCCTACGGCGGGGAGCTGCGCCTCGGCCTCGGGCGCCGCCGATACGGCGTCCCCGTCTTCGAGCCCGCCTTCCTGCGCGCGCTGCAGCCGTCGAGCTGCCGCTTCGAGCGCATGGACCTGAGGATCGACTTCGTGCGCTTTCGCCTGCAGGGGCTGAAGGATCTCGCCGCCGGCGACACGGAGCGCATCTCCAGCGTCCAGCTCCTCGTGGTCACGCAAGCGCATGTGTTCGGCGGCTGGAACTGGACCTGGTCGCTCTCGCTCGCCGACTTCCAGCTCGCGCCCTCGTTCGACTGGGGGCCGAGCCTGTACGCGGACCTGCAGCTCTTCGGCCCGCTCGTCTTCAGCGCGACGGTGGGCTTGCGCGTGCCGCGGTTCCACGGGTTTGCGCTCTTCGGTCTGGGGCTGCGCTTCCAGCTCTTCGAAGGGGCCTCGCTGTCCGGCTGACGGAGGTGGCGACTTGAGATTCCCGGCTGCGCTTCTCGTCCTCGCCTGCTGTGCGTGCTCGCACGGCGCGCCTTCGGCCGAGCGCGAGGCGCGGCCGGTCGAGACCGGCGCGAGGCGGTACGACCTGGTGCCGCGCGGATACGATCCCAACGGCTTCAGCCTCGATCCGGAATTCGGCTGGTGGTTCAACCGCCATTCGAGGTGCGGCGGCGCGGACCAGGACGCCGATCCGTCCACCTGCTCGTGGAGGTTCGAGGAAGGCGCCATCCCGGAAGGCGCCTGCAACTCGCGCCCGCTCGATCCCGACCTCTCCGACCACTGGTCCACCTGGCTGTTCGGCATCACCTGCTCGGACAGCCCGCTGCTCTACACCGGCCATCTCAACTGGGGCGACGCGTACCACGGCGCCGTCACCTATGGAGGCACCCTCTCCTGGCAGGAGTACGCCTCCAACGATCACGACCTGAACTTCTACTTCGAGCCGGATCGCGGGCCCAGTCCGGGATTTGCCATCGGGGTGGAGATCGATCAGCGCGACGTGGCCGGATTCCATGCTCCGTGGTTCGTCCGCCTCAACACCGAGGTCCTCATCGGAGGCAAGCAGGCGCCGGCGGCGTGGGTGGGCCGGCGCAAGGCGGTCGTCACCGGGCTTCTCGGCATCGACGCGGAGCACATGTCGGCCCGCTCGCTGAACGTCGAGCTGCATCCCGTCTTCGCCATGGCCGTCCAGACCCGGGCCACCGGGAAGAACGAAGTCTGGACCGTCTTCGCCCGCGACGGCGGCAACGAGGGCTTCTGCTCGCACCAGAGCCGCGAACACGCGGTCGAATGGCCGGACCGCAAGTACCGCGCCGACCTTCCTCTCGACTGCGAGCCGGACGAGACGCCCGTGCCGGCGAACTTGTGCAGCGACCGCGGCGGCGCCTCCGCGTCGGTGACAATCGACCCAAGGCGCGCCGCGGCCCTGTTGACCATCGGCGTGCCGGAGGGTGCCACCGTGGAGGGCGAGGTCCACATCCGCTGCAAGCGGCCGCGAACCCGCGCCGCGCCCGAGGAGGGAAAGGCGCCCGCCGGCATGCCGCTCGATCGGCGCTTCCTCGGCACCCAGGAGGAGGGCGAGGACGTGCAGCAGAAGATCGCGCGCATCTGCGCGAGCGATCCGGAAGGGTGCCGGCGCGCCGCGGCGTCGGAATTCGGAAATGGCCCGTGCCTGCAGGTCCCCGTCGGTTTCAGGGTCGGCGAGGTGCCCCGGCGCGCGCCCGCTTCCGCCACCTGCACGGCGTTGCCGCCGCCCTTCAATCCGCCCGCGGAGATTGCGCCGCTGGCCGCCCCGCGCAGCCTTCCCGCGGCTGCGAAAGCCGCCGCGCCCACGGAGCGCGAGGCGGCGCGCAGGCCGCCTGCCCACTCGAAGCTGTGCGCGGATCCGAAGGACCAGACCACCTCGCGCATCTGCGCGGTGTTGCGGCCGGGCAGGTGACGCCGCCGCTTACCACGTCTCCGTCCCGTGGCAGGAGTTCGCGCAGGAGCGGGTGGTCGCGTTCCAGCCGGTGGTGGGATCGATGTCCTTGCGCCCGTTCACGTGCAATGAAGGATTGACGGTGGTTCCGGTATATCCGGTATGGCACCTCGAGCAGGCGATGCCTTCGCCGCGGTGCTTGTCGTGATGCCCCGACGACGGCTGCTGCGCATGGCAGGAGCCGCAGGCTGCCTGCGTTCCGTCCACCTTCGTCCATTGTGGCGCATTGGTGGCAATGCCGCCCGGGAAGTTGCCGTGGCAGTACGAGGCGCTGCAGGAGGTTCCGTTGAACTGGGGCGCGGCGCCGCCCGCGGTGGCGATGGGACCGAACGTGAGCTTGACCGTGCCGTCGGAGTGGGTGACGGTCCCCGGCACCACGTGGCACTCGGCGCAGGCGATTCCGTTGCTCAGCGGCCCCGGGCGGAGGTGCGACTGGTGCGCGCCTACCGCGCGGTCCGTGGTGGCCGTCTCGCCGTGAATGCCGGCGGGAGGAGCGGCGTCGTTGCGGGCCGGGTCGCCATGGCAGCTGGTGCAGGAGACGCCCTCCACGTCGACCTTGCCGTTCACGTGCAGGGCAAGGTTCACGCTGGTCGAGGTGTATCCGGCGTGGCACGAGCCGCACCTGGTGGCGCTCGAGGAATGATTCGACGGCGGCAGTCCATGGCAGGTGCCGCACGCCGCCTGGGTTCCGTCCACCTTCGTCCATTGCGGGGCATTGCTCGCGTTTCCGCCGTTGAAGTTGCCGTGGCAGTAGGCCGCGCTGCAGGAGGTCCCGTTGAACTGCGGCGCCGCTCCGCCGGTGGTGGCAATCGGGCCGAAGACCAGGTCCACCTTGCCGTCGGCGTGCGGCGCTTTCGCCGGAACCACATGGCATTCGCTGCAGGCCAGGGCGCGCGAGAAGGGTCCGTCTTTCAGGTGCGACTGGTGCGCGCCCACGGCGCGGTCGGTGGTGGCCGTCTCGCCGCGCGTCCCCTGCGGCGGCGCCGGATCGTTGCCGCTTCCATGGCAGCTCGTGCAGCCGCCGCCGGCCACGTCCACCACGCCGTTGATGTGCAGCCCGCCTTCCACCTTGATCGATCCGTCGGGATTCACGGTGCCTGGGTGGCAGGAGCTGCAATTCGCATTCTGCGGGTGAGGCGAGGGAGGCGGGACTCCGTGGCAGGAGCCGCACGCCGCCTGCGTGCCGTCCACCTGCGTCCACTTCGGTGCCGTGTTCGTTCCGCCGGGGAGCGTCGCTCCGTGGCAGTACGCTGCGCTGCAGGTCGCGCCGGCGCGGTCCCACGACGGCTTCGCGCCGTCGGTGCGGGCCAGCTCGCCGAAGGCCACCGCGGGGGTTCCGTCGACGTGCGAAAGATCGGTGGGCACCACGTGGCACTCGCTGCAGGGCACAGGACCGCGCAGCTTGCCCGGCTGCAGATGTGACTGGTGCGCGCCGACCGCGAGCGCGGTGGTGTCCTTCTCTCCGCGGGTGCCCGAAGGAGGCGCCGCGGAGGCGCTCGCGCGCGATGGGTCGCCGTGGCAGGTGGCGCAGCCTGCCGTCGGCGCCTCGACGATGCCGTCGATGTGCAGTCCGCCCTCGACGTCGATGGTGCCGTCGGGCCTCACCGTTCCGGCGTGGCAGGTGCTGCAGTCGGCGCGCTGCGGATGCGGCAGGGCGGGCGGCGCTCCGTGGCATCCGGTGCACTGCAGCGTGCGGGCATCGGTCCATGCCGGCGACATGGGCGTGGGGTTCGTGAGGCCCCCGCCGTGGCACCAGGTGCTGCTGCAGCGGCCCGTCTCGCGATCGAAGGAAGGCTGCAGCCCGCCGCTGCGGCCGAGCGCGCCGAATTTCACCTCGGCGTGGCCGGTGCCGTAGTGGCCGGGATCGGAAGGCTTGCCCGGGACGGTGTGACAGTCGCCGCAAGAAAGCGCCCGGCGCAGCTTGCCCGCTCCGAGGTGCGCCGCGTGCGCGCCGGCGCCGGGAGCGGTGGGGTCGCTCACGCCGTGCGGGTTGACGAAGGGCAGCGGCGACAGAGGGCTGGAGTGGCAGTGTGTGCAGACGTCGCCTTGCACCGGCCGCGGAGCCGCCTTGCTGCAGGCGAGGGAAGAAGCGACCGATCCGGCGAGCACCACCATCAACGGATGTTTGCACATCGGCTGACACCATTGGCGCTCAGCGAGGCCGCCCTGGGCATCAGAAGAGCAACTCCGGTGCCCTCGGCCGCTCCGACTCGAAGCGGAGGGGTGCGGCGTAAATCATGCGCCGCCCGAGACGCGAATCGCCGGGCGGCGCAGTCCTTGCGCAGGAATCGAGGGGTCGATGCGCCGCGGCGCGCAAGCACTTCATCGCGCCGGACGAGATTTGCGCGCGCGCGACAGCGACCTCGAAGATCTACAAGGCCGCTGCCGCGCCAGGGCGCCAGCCTAGCCCTTGTGGGCGGCGTTCTCGGCGTCGGCCTGCTTCAACTCCTCGTTGGCCATGATGTGGATCTCGACGCGGCGGTTCTTCGCCCGGCCCGCCTCGGAAGCATTGCTCGCCACCGGGCGCGCCTCGCCGAAGCCCTGCGAGACCAGCCGCGCGCGCGCGACGCCGGCCTGCGAGAGATAGGCGACCACCGCATCGGCCCGCTGCTGCGAGAGCTTCTTGTTGTAGGTCTCGTTGCCGACGCTGTCGGTGAAGCCCTCGATGTTGAGGTTGGTGTCCGGATACTTGTTCAGGATCTTCGCGAACTCGCCCAGGTCATGCTGCGCCTCGGGCTTGAGCGTGGCCTCGCCGGTCTCGAAGAGGATGCCGTTCTCGAACTTGACCACCAGCTTGTTGCCGACCCGCTCCACGTAGCCGGACTTGAGATCGCGGTTGATCTCCTCCTGCTGCTTGTCCATGTAGCGGCCGATCAAGGCGCCGCTCACTCCGCCGGCAACTCCGCCGAGCGCCGCGCCGATCAAGGCGCCCTTGGTGCCGCCCGCGAGGGCGCCGATTCCGCCGCCGAGGATGGCGCCGCCGCCGCCGCCGGCAAGCGCGCCCGTCTGGGTGTTGGTCGCGCAGGCGGCCGAGAGCATCGCAAGGACAGGCAAGAGCGCAAACAGTTTCTTCGTCGTCATGGGTCAACCTTTCAGCCCGGGTGAAGGGCTCCCGATGCCCGGTGACCACCCGCGCGAAAGGCGAGCGATCGGAGCACTGGCCGTGGGAGCAGCCTTCTAACACGCTGCAGCTTTCCGTACTTCCCGGCGGCCGCCTACCTCTTCCCACCCTGGGGCAGGCGCACGAAGAAGACGCTGCCTTCGCCGGGAACGCCGCTCGATTCCACCCAGATGTTGCCGCCGTGCTGCTCGACGATGGCCTTGGCGATGGCGAGGCCCAGCCCCAGTCCCTCGCCGCCGGGCCGGACCCGCGCGAAGCGCTCGAAGATGCGCCGCTGCTGATCGAGCGGGATGGCCATGCCGTGATCGCGCACGCTGACCAGGGCGGAGTCGGGGCTCGGCTCCACCTTCAGCTCGACGGGCGCGTTGGCGGGCGAGTAGCGGATGGCGTTGGTCACCAGATTGGTGAGCACCTGCTCGAGCCGGTCCCGGTCGCCCACCACGAAGAGGTGCTCCGGCGCCGTCACGCCGATGGGCGAATTCGGCGTCAGCACCTGCATGCGCGCCACCACGTCGCGCACCACCACCCCCAGGTCCACCTCGCCGCGGTTCAGTTTCAGGACCCCGGCCTCGAGGCGGTTCACGTCGAGCAGGTCGGAGACCAGCCGCGCCACCTTGTCGATCTGCCGCGAGATGAGCTGGAGCGCGCTCGCCGAGCGGCTGTCGCAGTCCGAGTCGCCCAGCTGGTGGAGCGCGAGCTGCGCCTGCGCCTTGGCCGCCGCGAGCGGCGTCCGCATCTCGTGCGCCACCGAGGCGAGGAAGACGTCCTTCATCTCGCTCTGCGCCGCCTGCTTGTGCAGCCTCTCGCCCCGCACCCAGAGATCGCAGAAGACGCGCACCTTGGCGCGGAGGATCTCCGGGTCGATGGGCTTGAGCAGGTAGTCCACCGCGCCCTGCGCATAGCCCTTGAAGACGTACGCCGCCTCGCGGCTGAGCGCGGTGATGAAGATGATGGGCACGTGGCGCGTCTGCTCGCGCTGCTTGATCAGCTCCGCCGTCTGCAGGCCGTCGAGCCTGGGCATCTGCACATCCAGAAGGATGAGCGCGAAGGTCTCGCGGAGCAGGTGCACCAGCGCCTCCTCGCCGGAGCGCGCCTTCACCAGCCGGACCTTGAGCGGCTTGAGCACCGCCTCCAGGGCCATGAGATTTTCCGGGCGGTCGTCCACCAACAGAACGCTCGGCGCGGTCACCTCGTCGTTCATTTCCGTCCCCATTTCCGCAGCAGATCGGAGAGGCTCTCCGGCGTCACCGGCTTGGTGGCGAAGTCGGAGCAGCCCGCCTCGAGGCAGCGCTCCTTGTCGCCCGGAAGCGCCTTGGCGGTGAGCGCGATCACCGGCAGGTCGGGAAGGTTCGCCTGCTTGCGCAGGTGCCGCGTCGCCTCGAGGCCGTCCATCTCCGGCATCATCACGTCCATCAGCACCAGGTCCACGTCCGGGTTCTCGTCGAGGAGCGCGAAGCAGTCGCGGGCGCTCTGGGCCGCCACCACCCGCGCCCCCAGCTTCTCCAGCGCGGTGGCGACGGCGTAGAGGTTGTGCCCGTCGTCGTCGACGAGCAGCACCTTGGGGCCGCGCTTGCCGGGCTCGGCGCACCCGGCCGCCCGGAGCGGCCGCAGTCCTTCCTGCGCGGGCGGAGCCGGGGCCACTTCCACCGGCAGCCGCAGCGTGAAGGTGCTCCCCGATCCGGGAGCGCTGCGCAGGGCGAGCTGGCCCCCCAGCAGGGCCGCGAGGTCGCGGCTGATGGTGAGGCCGAGGCCGGTGCCGCCGTAGGTCCGGCTGGTCGAGGCGTCGGCCTGCTGGAAGGCCTCGAAGATCAGCGCCTGCTTGTCCTCGGGAATGCCGATGCCGGTGTCGGAGACGGCGAAGGAGAGCACCACGTCCTTGCCCTCCGGCGCGCCCTCGCGCGAGGCGGAGACGGCCAGCTCCACCTTCCCGTGGTCGGTGAACTTGAACGCGTTGGCGAGCAGGTTCTTCAAGACCTGCTGCAGGCGCTGCGCGTCGGTCATCACCCATTCGGGGACCATCTCTCCCACCGTCACGCGGAAGGCGATGTCATCCTTGAGCATGGGCTGCAGCGTCCGCTCCACCGCGCCGATCACCTCGCGGATGGCGGTGGGCCGCATGTCCACCTGCATCTTGCCCGACTCGATCTTGGAGAGATCGAGGACCTGGTTGATGAGCGCCAATAGATCTTGCCCGCTGGAGAGGATGGTGCGGGCGTGGTCCACCTGCTCGGCACTGAGGTTGCCCTCCTCGTTCTGGGCGAGGAGCTGGGCGAGGATGAGCAGGCTGTTGAGCGGCGTGCGCAGCTCGTGGGAGACGTTGGCGAGGAACTGGGTCTTGTAGCGCGAGACCTGCGCCACCTGCAGCGCCTTCTCCTCCAGCTCGGCGGTGCGCTTCTCCAATTCCGCGTTGGAGGCGCGCAGCTCCTCGAGCAGCTCCTCGCTGCGCATGCTGGTCGCGATGGTGTTGAGCGCCACGCCGAGCATCTGCGCCAGCTGATCGAGCAGCGATCGCTGCGCCGCCCCGAAGGCGCGGAAGGAGGCGAGCTCGAGGACGCCGCGAACCTCTCCCTGGAAGAGCAGCGGCAGGAGGATGAGCGAGCGCGGCTGCGCCTCGCCGGTGCCCGAGCGGATGCTCGCGTAGCCTTCGGGAAGGTCCTCCACCGCGAGCAGCCGGCGCTCGCGGGCGCATTGGCCCACCAGGCCTTCGCCGATGCGGAAGCGCAGCCGCGGCGCCGTATCGGGCAGCCCGTATCCGCTGACGCGCTCGAGCACGGGGCCGTCCTTCTCGCGCCGCGCCACGAAGATGCTGCCGAATTGCGCGCCCACCTCCGGGCAGAGCTCGGCCAAAATCGCGCTGGAGAGCTGCTCCAGGCCGGCCTGGCCCTGCATCAGCGCCGAGAGGCGGGCGAGGTTCGTCTTCAGCCAGTCCTGCTCCTCGTTGGCGCGGGTGGACTGGCCCAGGTCCACGATCATCTGGTTGACCGAGACGGTGAGGTCCTTCCAGCTTCCCGCCACGCCGGGCACGTTGGCCTGCTCGCCCATGCCCTTCGACCCCACCTCGCGGGTGACGCGCGTCACCTCGGCGGTGAAGGCGCGGAGCTGGTCGACCATGCCGTTGACGGTGCTCTTCAGCTCGAGGATCTCGCCGCGCGCGTCCACGGTGATCTTGCGGGAGAGGTCGCCGTGCGCCACCGCGATGGTGACCGCGGCGATGTTGCGCACCTGGGCGGTGAGGTTGCCCGCCAGCATGTTCACGCTCTCGGTCAGGTCCTTCCAGGTGCCGGAGACGCCGGGCACCGCCGCCTGGCCGCCGAGCTTTCCGTCGGTACCCACCTCGCGCGCCACGCGGGTCACCTCGGCCGCGAAGGCGCGGAGCTGCGAGACCATGTCGTTGATGGTCTCCTTCAGTTCGAGGATCTCGCCGTGCGCGGGGACGGTGATCTTCTGCGAGAGGTCGCCCCGCGCCACCGCGCGGGTGACCAGGGCGATGTTGCGCACCTGCGAGGTGAGGTTCGAGGCGAGCAGGTTGACGCCGTCCATCAGCTCCTTCCAGGCGCCTTCGGCTCCTTCCACGTGCGCGTGTCCGCCCAGTCGGCCCTGGCTGCCCACCTCCTCGGCGATGCGGATCACCTCCGAGCGGATGGCGCCGAGCCTGCGCACGAGCGAGTTCATCGCCTGCGTGCGGCGCAGCGCCTCGCCGTCGAGCGTTCTTACGCCCGGCCCTTCGGTGGCCATGGAGCGGCTCAGATCGCCGCGCGCCAGCGCCGCCGCCACCGCGCCGGTCTCGCCCACTTCCCAGGCCAGGTGCGCCACCCTCGCCGCGGCGGTGCCCCACTGCCCGGGCAAGGGAGGGTCTTGCTGAACCGTCCGCTCGCCTGCGGCGGCCCGCGCGATCACCTCGAGCAGCTCCTGCTGTCTGGCGATGAGCGCGTTGGCGGCGCGCGCGAGCCTTCCCGACGGGCCGTCGCCGCGCACCGGGACGGGTTCGGGCGCCTCGCCGCGGGCGGCCGCCCGGAGCGCGCGGGTGATCGGCGAAAGGCGCGCCGCGCGTCGGCGGGTGCGCGGCGGATGCTGCAACGCAGGTCCGATCGGTTCGGGTTCCATGCTCGGCTCCGGCGGGGGCACGCTATAAAGGTGCGACCGATGCGCGATACCGGCATTCCCGGACGGCGGAGCGGCGCTCGCCGGGCCGCCGGGCGAGCGGGCGTTGGGGTTCTCAGCGCGCCTTCGACCTGCGCGCGAGCTGGCTGGCGATGGCCGCACCGCCGAGGCCGAGCCCGACCAGGTCGGTGGCGAGGCCGGGCACGATCAGCAGCACAGCTCCGGCGACGAAGAGCGCGCGCTCGTACGCCCGCGCGGCGCTGACGAAGTATCCGATGATGCCGGCGCCGAGAAAGACGATGCCGGCCGCCGTGGCCAGCGTGTTCCCGACCGCTCCCTGGACCGAGGTCTGCAAGAGCAGCATGGAGTGGTCGTAGACGAAGACGAAGGGGACGATGAACCCCGCCAGCGCCAGCCGCACCGCGTTGATGCCGGTCCGGGTGGGATCCGCCCTGGCGATGCCCGCTCCGGCGAATGCCGCCAGCGCCACCGGCGGCGTCAGGTCCGCGAGCAGCCCGAAGTAGAAGACGAACATGTGCGCCACCAGCGGCGGCACGCCGTGGACCGCGAGCGCCGGCGCCGCCATGGTCGAGGTGATGATGTACGTGGGAATGGTGGGCACGCCCATGCCGAGGATCAGCGAGGCGATCATGGTGAAGACCAGCGTGAGCGCCATGTTCCCGTGGGCGAGGGTGGTGATGGCGCCCGAGAGCTTGACGCCGAAGCCGGTCATGGTGGCGACGCCCACGACGATGCCGATCACCGCGCAGGCGATGGCCACGCCCAGCGCCCCGCGCGCGCCGCGCTCCAGCGACTGCAGCAGCTCCCAGACGGTGCCGCGGGTGGCCGGCCGCGCAAGGCAGATGAAGATGAGCGTGCCGTGCAGCGCCACCACGCCGGGAACTCCGTAGCGGATGGTGAGAGCGGCTCCTGCCGCGGCGAGGAGCGCGAGGAAGGTCCGCGCGGCGGCAGTGGGATAGCTGGTCCAGAGCTTCTGCAAGAGGATCACCGCGATGGTGACCACGATGCCGGAGTAGCCGGCGAAGAGCGGCGTGTAGCCGGTGACCAGGAGCCAGACCAGCACGGCGAGCGGCGTGAGCAGGTACCAGCCCTTCGCCATCACCTTGCGGAACCTGGGAAGGTCGGGCCGCGGCAGCCCCCGCAGCCCGAGCCTGCCCGCCTCGAAGTGCACCATCACCCCGACCGCGAGGAAGTAGAGCACCGCGGGGATCGCCGCCGACTTGCAGATCTCCACGTAGGGAATGCCCAGCGTGTCGGCCATGATGAAGGCCACCGCGCCCATCACCGGCGGCATCAGTTGCGCGCCCATCGACGAGGCCGCCTCCACCGCGCCGGCGAACTCGGGGCGAAAGCCGGTCTTCTTCATCAGGGGAATGGTGAAGGCGCCCACCGTCACCACGTTGGCGATGGCCGATCCGTTCACCGTGCCGAGGATCGCGCTGGAGACCACCGCCACCTTGGCCGGACCGCCCATGGTGTGCCCGACCAGGCTCATCGCCAGGTCGGCGAAGAAGGTGATGATGCCCGCCTGCTCGAGATAGGCCCCCATCAGGATGAAGAGGAAGATGTAGGTGGCGGAGACGCCCAGGGGAATGCCGAAGATTCCCTCGGTGGTGAGATACATGTATTGCCCGATGTCCTCTGGCGAATACCCTCTATGCGCGAAGATGCCGGGCATGTGCCGGCCGAAGTACGCGTAGAGCAGGAAGATGCCCGAAAGGATCACCATGGGCGGGCCGATCACCCGCCGGCTCGCCTCGAGCACGAGCAGCATGCAGAGCGCCGCGAACGCCAGGTCGGTGGGCGTCGGCATTCCCGCGCGCTCCACCAGCGCGTCGTAGTCGAAGAAGAGGTAGAGGCCCACCGCCGCGCCGGCGAGCGCGAGGAGCAGGTCGGTCCAGGGGACGCTGCCGGAGAGCCTTCCCCGCCGGGAGGGGAAGAGCAGGAACGCCAGCGCGAGCACGAAGGCGAGATGGATGGAGCGCTGCAGGATCGCGTCGAGCAGCCCGAAGCCCGCGGTGGCCAGCTGGTAAAGCGACAACCCTGCGGCGACCGCGAAGACGAGCCATTTCCACCCGCCGGAGACGTTCCGGAAGCGGAACTCCGGGTCGTACTTCGCGATCTCCCGCTCGACCGCCGCGGGATTGACGATGGCGCCGGCGGCCTCGCTCACTGGATCACTTTGCGCTCGCGCAGGTACTTCTCCGCCCCGGGGTGCAGCGGGACGGGCAATCCCCTGGCGGCGTTGGCCAGCTTGATGTCCCTGGCCGCTGCGTGCGCCTGCACCAGCCGGTCCACGTTCTCGAAGATGGCCCTGGTCATGTCGTAGGCCGTCTTCTCGTCCATCTCCGCGCGGGCGATGATGAAGTTGGCCACGCCGACCGTCTGCACGTCGTGGTCCTGTCCGCGGTAGGTGCCCTTGGGAATGGTGGTGGCGAGGAAGAAGGGCAGGTCGTGGGTCAGCTTGTCCCGCAAGGCGCCGTCGATGGCCACCACGGTGATCTCCTGCGAAGTGGCGATGTCCATGATGCCCGGGTTGGGGAGGCCCGAGCTGATCAGCGTGGCGTCGATGGCGCGGTTCTTCATCTGATCGGCGCTCTCGGCGAAGCTGAGGTAGTCGGTCCTGGCAAAGTCCTTGTAGCTCATGCCGGCGGCCTCGAGGATCTGCCGCGCGTTGATCTCGGTGCCCGACCCGGGCGCGCCCACCGAGACGCGCTTGCCTTTCAGATCGCCGAGCTTCTGGATGCCCGAGTCCTTGCGGGCAACGATCTGGATGGTGTTGGGGTAGATGTTGGCGATGGCGCGGAGGTTCTTGAGCGGCGCG
>DATDMU010000496.1:0-2993 GCA_036518615.1 Myxococcales bacterium | reverse complement strand
AGCGAGGCGCTGGGCCGCCACGCCGAGGCGCTGGCCGCGTACCGCGAGGCGCTGGCGGTGGTCGAGCGCCACATGGAGCTGAATCCGGACGACCCGCGCGCCGCCACCATGCGCGCCGTCTCGCTCTGCCGCGTCGGCCGCCGGGAGGACGGCCTGCGCTGGGCGGAGCGGGCGCTCGCGCTCGACCCGCGCGACGCGGGCGTCTCGTACAACGTCGCCTGCCTTTACGCGCTCGAGGACGAGACGGAGAAGGCGCTGGGTTGCCTGGAGCAGGTGATCGGCGCGGGCTTTCGCAACAAGGAGTGGATCGAGAGGGATCCGGACCTCGCCTCGCTGCGCGAGAACCCCAGGTTCCACCAGTTGCTGGCGGCGATGTGATCCGCGGCGCGTCTTTTTGTCCTTGATGGCGGGGTTGCAGACGGCGTTGGCGGTCTGGCAGGCTTGGCGACCGGCGAATTCGAGCTGAAGGGAGGGCGCGATGTTCCGCACCGCCTCTCGCTTGCTCCTTCCAATGGCGCTCGCCGCCGTCCTTGACGTGGGTTGCGCGACGCCCGCGACCGCCACCCGTCCGGACGCGTCGAGCTCGTCCGCGCTTCGCGCGAGGCGGGTCCTCGAGCGCCACCTTGCCCGGAGCGAATTCGCGGGCGCGGTGCTGGCGCTGCGCGGACCCTCGGGCGAATCGGTCACGGTGACGGCCGGCGCCGGGGACCAGGCCGGCGCGCCGGTCGACCCGGACACGCCGTGGATCATCGGCAGCGCCACCAAGACGTTCATTGCGGTGGTGGTGCTGCAACTCGCGCAGGAGGGAAAGATCGATCTGGACGCGGCGATCGATTCGTTCATTCCCGATCTCCCGTCCGCGTCGCGCATCACCACCCGACAACTCCTGCGGCACGAGAGCGGCCTGTCCGAGTATCTCCATACCGGGCCCGTGGAGGCCGCCGCGCGGCGGGAGTGGCGCGCGCGCGAACTGATCGCCGTCGCCGTCGCAAGAGGCCCGGTGGCGGCGCCGGGAGTCGGCTACCACTACGCGAATACGAACTACCTGCTGCTCGGCGAGATCGTCGAAAGGGTGACCTCGCGGCCGTGGTACGCGGAAGTGCGCAGCCGCATCCTCGAGCCGCTCGGGCTCAGGCACAGCGGTTACGCCGGTGAACCCTCGGCCCCGCGGCTCGGGACCGGCCACCTCATCGTCGATGGCAAGTTCGCCGACGCCACCTTGCTGTGGCATCCCTCGCTCGGCGGGGCAGCCGGCGGAATGTACTCGACGGCCGCGGATCTCCTGACCTTCACGCTGGCATTGTTCGAAGGCGACCTGCTCGACGCGAAGCGCGCGGCGGAAATGCGCGCCTTCGTACGCGGCGACGACCATGGATACGTTGCGCACGCATATGGGCTCGGGCTGGAGAGGTACACGCTGAACAACCTGACCATCCTCGGACACATGGGGGTGGGCAGCGCGCACAGCTCCTTCATCGGCTACGATCCGGCGAGTCATGCGGCGGTGGCCGTGCAGATCAACGCCGCCAACGCGGGGCCCACCGCGATGATCGGCGCGGAGGTTCTCGGCGGGCTGACCGGCAGGGACGTCTCTCCGCCGCCGGCGCCATCCATCTCGACCGGCTACACCTTCTTTCCCTACCGCACGCTCGAGCGCGCCGCGACCGGCGAGCGCATCGGCGAGGTCCGCGTCGCCACCCAGCAAGTGAACGCCTCGTATCCCATCGCCGCCAACGAAGGAGCGACGCGCCTCGACCTCTCGCTCTCGTACCAGCGGCTGCAGTTCGACTACCGCGGCTTCACGCACCCGCTGCACAGCGCGCAGGCGGTCAGCGCCACGGCGTTCCTGCGGCAGAAGCTGAGCGACCCGTGGGGGCTCATCCTCGTGGCGGCGCCTGGATATGCCGACGACTTCAGGGGACCGGCGTCGCTCGACGCGATCACCATGACGTTCGTGGGCGCCGGCAGCTACCGGTTCAGCGACCGGCTGGAGGTCGGTCTCGGCGTCGCGTTGCAGAACGTCTTCGGCGAGCCGCTCCCGCTGCCGGTGGCGGCGATCGACTGGACGATCGCGGAGAGCCTCTGGCTCAAGTCGATCCTGCCGATCAACGCCGAGCTGACCTGGCGGCCGATGGAAGTCCTCGGCCTGCGCGCCTCCCTTCTGGTCAATGGCGGCAACTACCACGGCGCCGAGAGCGTCTACGGCGTCAACAACCCGCAACTGAACTACTCCGCCGCCGCGGCCGACCTCGGCGCGCGCTGGTTCATCCTGCCGCCGATGCACCTGACCATCCACGGCGGCTACACTTTCTTCCGCCGCTTCGAGTTCTCCCAGGGCCGCGAGCCGGTACCCGGCGGCGAGTACCGGCTGGCCAACGGGATGGTCTTTGGAATCGACGTCGGCGTCGGGCGATGAGCGAGCGCGAGAGGCATCGCGCGCGGCCGGGCGATGCGGGAGTTGCCGCGATAGAGTCGCCTTCATGCCTACGCCCAACTCTACCTCCCTTGCTCGCGCCCTCATCGCCCGCGACCGCTGGGCCGCCGCCGCCGGAGCGAAGCTCGTGGAGGTGCGCTGCGGCTACGCCCGGGCGCGCCTCCGCCTCGCCCCTGTCCACCTGAACGGCGTGGGCGTGGCGCAGGGCGGGGCGGTGTTCACGCTCGCTGACTTCGCCTTCGCAGCGGCCTCGAACTCGCACGGCAGCGTCGCCGTCGCGCTGGACACGAGCATGACCTTCGTCCGGGCGACCGTGCGCGGGGTCCTCACTGCGGAGGCGCGAGAGGAGTCGGTCTCGCGGCGCGTTTCGGTGTGCACCGTGCGCGTCACCGATGCCTCCGGCCGGTTGGTGGCGCTCTTTCGCGGCACGGCGTTTCGCAAGGAGGAGCCGATCCAGCTTTCGCGCAGTGCCGCCAGGAAGACGCCCCGCCGGGGCTCGAGCGGCAAATCCGCGCGAGCCACGCGTTCAATGCGATCGTGAAGACTAGGCTGCGACTCG
>DATDMU010000495.1:0-3011 GCA_036518615.1 Myxococcales bacterium | reverse complement strand
CGACAGCAAGAAGGTGGTGGAGATCTGCACGCAGTACGCGCAGAAGGGCATGTGGAACATCTTCATGGTGGTGTTCTTCTCCACCCTCGCCTTCTCCTGCCTGGAGAGCTACTTCTTCATCGGCTACCTCATCTCCATCGCGATCTTCGGCCTCTACCAGGCCATCTTCATGGCCAACGCAGGCGGCGCCTGGGACAACGCCAAGAAGGTGGTGGAGGTGGAGCTGAAGGCCAAGGGCACGCCGCTGCATGCCGCGGCGGTGGTGGGCGACACCGTGGGCGATCCCTTCAAGGACACGAGCTCGGTGGCGATGAACCCGATCATCAAGTTCACCACCCTCTTCGGCCTGCTGGCGGTGGAGCTGGCCACCGAGATGCAGACCGGCACCCGGTTCGTGCTCGCGGCCATCTTCTTCGGCGTCGCGGTGGTGTTCGTGCTGCGCAGCTTCTACGGCATGCGCATCCAGGTGGGCGCCCGCGAGGCGGAGACGGAGCGGGCGGCAGCGAAGGCGGCGTAAGCGCCGATGCGCAGGTAGCCTGCGGGCTCTGACCGCGCTATGAGTCTGTCCGCCATGGACGACCAGGCGCGAGTCCGCAGCGCTCTTGCGCGGCTGCCGATCTTCCCGCTGCCGGGAGCGGTGCTGCTGCCGCACGCGCTGGTGCCGCTGCACATCTTCGAGCCGCGCTACCGGAAGATGACCAGCGACTGCGAGGCCGGGCTGCGCGCCCTGGCGCTCGCCAACATTCCCGACGAGCGCGCGGCGGGGGAACAGCCGCCGCGCGTGCTGCCGGTGATCGGCGTCGGGGTCCTGGCGCGCGTGGATCGGCTGCCCGACGGGCGCTTCAACATCGTCTTGCGAGGCGTCGCCCGCGCGCGCATCGAGAGCGAGCTGCCCCAGGCGGAACCGTACCGGCTGGTCCGCGCGCTGCTGCTCGAGCCGGCGGCGCCCGCCGCCCGCGCCGCCACGCTCGCGGACGCGCTCCGCCATCTGGTGCTCGCGCTCTCCGCCAGCCGCCGCACCGAGGAGACGCAGACGCTGGCGCAGCTCGCGGCGCGGGCGCGGAGCCCCGGAGAGCTGGCTGACGTGGTTGCCGGCGCGCTCCTCGCCACCCCGCGCGAGCGGCAGGCGGTGCTCGACGCGGTCGAGCTGGAGCCCCGCCTCGAGCTGGCCGCCCAGGCCGCGGCAGCCGCGCTGGCGCGGGCCACCTCCGATGCGGCGGCACCGAACTGAGATGCGAAACCTCCTCTTGCCGCTCGCGTTCTTTCTCGCCGCCTGCCCCGACCAGGTGGGCCAGCAGTGCCCGCCGAGCACTTCGCCGGTGGGCCAGTTCACGCTCTCGTTCGCAGCACGGCGCGTCCCCGGCGAGTGCACCGTCGCGACGGACGGCGGGCATCTCACCCAGGACAACAAGCCTTCGCAGGGAGCGACGCTCTGCGTGGGCACGGGAAGCGACGGCGGGCCGGAGCTCAATCTGCTCCTCGCGGGCCAGCCGGGTGTGAACAAGAGCGGCCTGCAGGCGGACGGCGGGTTCCACTTCCAGACCGATCCCGTCGCCGCCACGGGGAACGGGTGCGCCTGCGACGCCATCGACACAGAGACGCTGGATGGTTTCCTCCTGACCGGCTCCGCCGATGCGGGCTTCGCGCTGCAGCCGGACGGCGGCCTGCCGCTCGTCAATGCCCTGAGCGCGACCCTGGTCGACCACCTGGTCGCGAACCCGGCCCCGCTGCAGACCTGCCTCTGCGACTTCCCCTGCACGGTGAACTACCTCATCTCCGGGAACCGCTTCTGATGCGGCCGGCGGTGGTGCTGTTCTCGGGCGGGCTCGACTCGTCCACCTGCCTCGCCATCGCCCGCGAGGACGGTTTTTCGCCGCACGCGCTCTCGGTGCGCTACGGGCAGCGCCACCAGCACGAATTGGCGGCGGCGGAGCGGGTGGCCCGTGCGCTCGGGGCGCCGCTCAAGATCGTCTCGCTGGACCTGCGCGCCATCGGCGGCTCGGCGCTCACCGGCGAGTTGGAGGTGCCCAAGGACGCGCCCATCGGGCAGGGCATTCCCGTCACCTACGTGCCGGCGCGCAACACGGTGCTGCTCGCGCTCGCCCTCGGCTATGCGGAGACGCTGGACGCGCAGGACCTCTACCTCGGCGTCAACGCCATCGATTACTCCGGCTATCCCGACTGCAGGCCCGCCTTCGTGGACGCGTTCGAGAAGCTCGCCAACCTGGCCACTGCCGCCGCCGTGGAAGGACGTGCGCGCTACCGCGTCCACGCGCCGCTCCTCCAGTTGAGCAAGGCGCAGATCGTCCGCCGCGGCGCCGCGCTCGGCGTGCCCTTCGCGCTCACGCACTCCTGCTACGATCCCGACCTCCAGGGCCGCGCCTGCGGCCGCTGCGACTCCTGCAGGCTGCGCGCGCAGGGGTTTGTGGAGGCGGGCGTGCCCGATCCCACCGTCTACTCCCCGAGGTGAACATGCTCCCGATCCTTGCCGCGCTGCTCCTCGCCCAGCCCCACGCGCATCCTGCCGACGATTCGAAGAGCAGCGTGCCTTCGCACCAGACCCACCCGCTCGACCGCAACGCCCCCAAACCCAGGGGCACCATGACCGAGCTCAAGGTGGGCGATCAGACGTCGCAGGCGTACGTGGCGAAGCCCAACGGCAGGATCCGCGGCGCCATGCTGGTGGTCCACGAATGGTGGGGGCTCAACGACTGGGTCAAGCAGAAGGCCGACCAGCTCGCCGGGCAGGGATACCTCGCGCTCGCCATCGACCTCTACAAGGGCAAGGTGGCGACCGACCCGAAGGAGGCCGGCGCGCTGATGCAGGGCAAGGACGAGGCCTGGGGCGATCAGGTGGAGGAAGCCGGCCTGGAGTGGCTGAAGAAGAACGGCAACGGCGTCAAGGTGGGCACCATCGGCTGGTGCATGGGCGGCGGCGAGTCGCTCAAGGCCTCGCTGCACGATCCCAAGGACGTGGCGGTGACGGTGATGTACTACGGCATGCCGGTGGA
>DATDMU010000494.1:0-28467 GCA_036518615.1 Myxococcales bacterium | reverse complement strand
CGGCGGCAACCGGGCTCAGGTGCGGGCCAGCAAGATGTCGCCCGACTCGCGCGGGCCCTCCAGCACCACGCGGCCGTCGGCCTCCACCACGGGAGCGCGGTCGGCGCCGAAGTCCAGCCAGCGCAGGTCGAGGCGGCCGGCCAGGGCGCGGCGCTGGCGGGCCACCCTCTCGCGAAGGGCGCGGCGCTCGGGCGGCGAGAGCGCGAATTCCGCCTCGCGCGCGGCGCCGTCGCCGCGGGGAATGAACGGCAGCACGCTCAGCCTCCGCACCCCGGCGCGCAGGCAGAACGCGATCATCTCCTCGAGCGCCGCGCCGCCGCCCGCGACCAGCGTGGTCTGCACGGATGCGTCCACGCCCGCGAAGAGCAGCCTGCGCAGCGTGACCGTGGCCCGATGGTACGCCTCGCGACCCACGGTCCGGTCGTGGCGGTCGCGGTCGCCATGCAGGCTCACCTTCACGTGCGCGCCGCAGCGGCGCAGCGTCTCCAGCAGCGGCTCGGGCATGGAGATGCCGTTGGTCGTCAGGCGCGCGCCGCAATCCCGCTCGCGGACCCGCTCGATCAGCGGGCCGAGCGCGGGATGGATGGTCGGCTCGCCGCCGCAGAAGTGGACGATGCGCACGCCGCGATCGAGCAGCCAGTCGAGGCGGCGAAGCAGCGCTTCGCCCGCGGGATGCTCGCCGTTCCAGGGCGCGAGGCAGAAGCCGCAGCGCGCGTTGCAGGCGCGGGTGACGCGGAAGCAGACCGACTGCGGAAACGCCCGGGTCATCCGCTCCTCCGCCGGCTCTCCGCCAGCATGTTGCAGAAGAGGCGACCTTGCTCGATGGCGTCGTCGAGCGCCACGTGGGTGTGCGGAGCCTGGTCGAACCAGCGGCGGGGCATCTTCTTCTTGGTGGTCTCGCGATACTCCTTGCCGAGGAGGACCATGGCCATGGTCTTGAGGTCCAGCGCCGAGTGGCTGAACGGGCTGCGCCCAACGAACTTCATCAAATACCAATAGACGAAGAGGAAATCGAATGCCGCGGGATAGCCGACGAACACCGGCTTTCCCTCGAGCGAATCGACCCAGCGCACGTAGCCGGCCATCGCTTCCGCCGGGTCGCGCGGGTCGCGGCGGGCCGCCTCCCACGCCTCGCGGTGCGAGCTCCAGAAGGCCATGGTGTCGGGATGTCCGGCGGCGCCCGGCAGCGGCGCGAGATTGGCCGCGAACGTCGAGACGCAGGTCTTGTCGGTGAGAAAGGCGGCGGAGGCGAAGCTCAGCATCGAGTGCGGACCGGGTATGGGCCCGTCCACCTCGACGTCGGTGCTGAGGTAGATCTCGCTCACGGCGCGACGGTACCAGAAGAGGCCCCGACGTTGCTGCGCACCCAGCGCGTCAGCTCCGGCGGCCCTCGCTTCACCAGCGCGGTGCTCCAGTCCTTGCAGCGCGGTGGCGGCAAGAGGCGGCGGACGACGGCCCCCGCTAGGGTTGCCGCGATGCGCGCCGCCTCCTCCTCCCCCGGCCGCGTGGCGTCGAAGGCCACGTGCACCGTCCTTCCCTGCGCCACGCCCGCAAGCCAGGGCACTTCCCGGCCGATGGTGGCGACCGCGGCCTGCCCGCACATGGCGAGCGAGAGCGCGTCGAAGAGGCCTTCCACGAGGACGAGCGGATCGGCGCGCCAGCCGCCGAGCACGGTGATGGCGCCGCCGCCCTTGCCCACGGTGAGCATCTTGTCCTCGCCGCGGAGGTTGTGCAGGTAGCGGCCGTGCACCGAGGTGATCCGCTCTTCGCGGTCGCGCAGCGCCACCACCACGGCGGGCCGGCCCGCCCAGTCCGGATCGAAGCGGACGCCGGCGGCGGAAGCCACCGCGCAGGTGACGCCGCGCTTCTCCACGTAATCCTGCCCCGCGGTCCGCTCGAGGGGAAGCGCGCGGGCGAGGCAGGCGGCAGGGTCCAGCGAGGTCCCCGGCAGCAACGGCGGATCGCGAAAGCGATGCTTCATCGGCGGTAAGATCATCGCACATCCCCGCCGGATGCGGCAGCCGCGCAACCCGATCGCGCGAGGCGCAGGGGATGCGCGAACCGATGTCTGGCATCGCCCGCGAGCATTCAATTCAATTGCGGGTTCCATTTCCGTCCCCGCGGCAGTGCCGGTGCACGTAGCGGCAGCCTGCGGGAGCGACTCCGCGCCGCCGGCGCCGCAGCACCCGGACATATCATCCGCGCAAGCAAACCGCGCCGGTCGAGATCGGCACCGGCAGCTTCACCGCCGGCGCGGGCCCGGGATCTTCCCCGGCCTTGCCGCAGGCGGCTCCGGAAACTCCGCGATATTGCAGGGCCCGCCTGCCTGCTCCGCATCGCGATGGCGTATGGCGCCTTGACGGAAGGTGGACTCTCGGAGGAGATCCCCACACTTCCCCGGGAGGTGGTCCCATGCAATCGCGTCGATCGAATGCGGTGCTCGGCATTTCCATCCTCGTGCTCGCGACGGCCGGGTCCGCGCGCGCAATCGTCAACAACAGCGACGGCCCAGCCCCTTCGACCGGAGTCGCGGCCGGGTTCGCCATCGTCAACTTCACCGCTCCGCCGCTCTCCGAGTGGCCCAATGCGGCCCGGCTGAAGAACGGCAAGCTCGACTTCACCAATGGCCAGAATGGCCAGTACCAGGCGTCGCTCGCGCACGCGCGAAGCGATTTCAAGCAGTTCCTCAAGGCCACCGGCTCGCCCGCGGTGGTCATCCGCGAGTACGACACGGTGCTGAACGCGGTCGCGGTCCAGCTCAACGGCGCCAGCATGGATTCGCTGCGGGCAGGGCCCGGCGTCGCCGACGTGCAGCCCAGCCTCACCTACGCGCCCACCATGAACCGCTCGGTGGGCATCATCTCCGCGCCCGCCGCCTGGAGCGCCCTCGGGGGCGTGCAGAACGCCGGCGCGGGAATCAAGGTGGGCGTCATCGACACCGGCATCGATCAGACGCACCCCTTCCTCACCGACAATTCGCTCAACCCGCCGGCGGGGTTCCCCAGGTTCGACGCGGGCAACCAGCAGTTCACCAGCCGCAAGGTCATCGTCGCGCGCGTCTACTTCACCGGCAAGCCGGGCACCTTCACCGCCCATGCCGACCAGGACCACGGGACGCACGTCTCCGGCACCATCGCCGGCGTGAACGGCACCAGTGCGCCCGCCAGCGCCGGCGCGCCGGCGGTGAGCGGCCTCACCGGCGTCGCTCCCAAGGCGTTCCTCGGCAACTACAACGTGTTTCCGGGAAACATCACCAACGCCACCTCGCACGACATCGCGCAGGCCATCGAGGACGCGGTCAAGGACGGCATGGACGTCATCAACATGAGCCTGGGCGGCGGCATCAACGGCTTCCAGGACGAGCTGACCGTGGCGAGCAACCGGGCGGCGGAGGCCGGCGTGGTCGTCGCCATCGCCGCGGGCAACTCCGGTCCGGGCGTCAACACGGTGGAGAGCCCCGGCCAGGCGGCGCTGGCCATCACCGCGGCCGCCGTGACCAACAACCACTTCTTCGGCATTCCCGTCGCCGTCGGATCGAGCACGTTCGGCGCCGCCATCGGCCAGTTCAATGCCTTCAATCCCGCAGTCACCGCGCCGCTCGCCAACTGGAGCAACCCGGCGGACTCGGCGGGCGCGACGTCGGCGTGCGCCGCCCTGAGCGGCACGCCTTTCGCCGGCCGCATCGTCGTCCTCGACCGCGGCACCTGCACCTTCACCACCAAGGTCACCAACGCCGCAGCCGCGGGCGCCTCCGGCGTGCTGGTGGTCAACAACGTGGCCGGCGACCCGATCTCCATGGCCGGAACGGCGCCGATTCCTGCCGTGATGCTGGGACTCTCCGATCGCGCGGCCATCCGCGCTGCGGCCGGCGCCGGCACCACCGCGACCGCCGACGGCACCTCGCTGATCGAGGTCCTGACCGCCAACCAGGACTTCCTCGCCGGCTTCTCCAGCCGCGGCCCCTCGAACCTGCTCGACATCAAGCCCGACGTCGCCGCGCCCGGCGTCAACATCTACTCGTCGATTCCCGGCGGCCGCTTCGCGATGTTCCAGGGCACCAGCATGGCCACGCCGCACGTGGCCGGCTCGGCGGCGCTCCTGCGCCAGCTGCACCCCGACTGGACGGTCGCGCAGATCAAGAGCGCGCTGGTCGACACCGCCAGCCGTCCGGCGAACCTGAGCACCGGGCCGGCGGGCACCACCAACCCGCAGAACCGCGGCGGCGGCGTCATCGACCTCTCGGCGGCGGTCCACGCCTCCGCCACGCTCGAGCCCTCCACGCTCTCCTTCCGCAAGATCGAGCCCAACTCGGGGCAGTCGAAGACCATCGCGGTGACCGTCACCAACGTGTCCGGCGGCGCGCAGACGTTCTCGGCCTCGGCGGCGATCACCCGCGCTCCGGCCGCAGGCTCGGGCGCCACGGCCAGCGTCTCCCCGGCCACGCTGACGCTCGCCGCGGGCGCCACCGGCACGCTCTCGGTGACGGTGAACACGGCGCAGACCTCGCCCGAGGGGCAGTACTGGGGCGACTTGACCGTCAGCGGCGGCGGCAGCACGCTCAAGGCGCCGCTCTGGTTCGCGGTCCGCACCACCGTGGACGCAGGTCCGCTGCAGTAGGCCATCCGGTGGCGGGGGAGGGATCGAGCGATCGCTCCTCCGCCGCGCTGTCCGCGCATGTCCGGTCTTCCCCGCCCTCGTTCGTCGTCGGAGTAACCTCCCGGCGCGGAGGCAAGGAGAGCGCGATGGCAAGGAGCGCTCCGCGGCCGTCTCGCAACCGCGCTCCAGTCGGAGTGGAGACTCCTCCCTGCGGTGGACGCGCTCTTCGACGAGCATGCGATCCGCGACGACGACCTGCGGCTCATCTTCTCCTGCTGCGACCCGGCGCTGACGCCGCAATCGCAGCTCGCCGTCATCCTGCGCTATCCGTGCGGCTTCGGCATCAGCGAGATCGCGCAGGCGTTTCTCGCCTCGCAGCCGGCCGTGGAGAAGCGGCTCTTCCGGGCGCGCGAGTCGCTCGCCGCACGCGGCGCCCTCTTCGACGTGCGCCGCGACGAGGAGGTGAGGGTCCGTCTCGACACCGTGCACGACGCGCTCTACCTGCTCTTCGACGAGGGGTACCACGGCGCGCATCCGGACGAGGTGGTGCGCGAGGATCTCTGCTACGAGGCGCTGCGGCTTTCGCTCCGCCTTCTCGACCTGCCCGCAGCCGCGACGCCGAAGAGCCACGCGCTCATCGCCCTGATGTGCTTCCACGCGGCGCGGCTGGAGGCCCGCCTGGAAAGCGGCGAGCTGGTGCCGCTCGACGACCAGGATCGTTCCCGCTGGGACCGCGCGCTGATTGGCCAGGGCGTCCGCCATCTGGCCACCGCTGCCAGCGCAGATGCCCCGAGCGCATTCCATTTCGAGGCGGCGATCGCGGCGCTGCATTGCCAGGCGGCGAGCGTCGCCGAGACCGATTGGGAGAGGGTGTCGCGGCTCTACGGATGCCTCTTCGAGCTGCGGCCCACGCCGGTGGCGGCGCTCAGCCGGGCCATCGCCCTGGGAATGGCGTTCGGGCCGCGGCGCGGGCTCGAGGAGCTGAACCGCATCGCGGAGCGCGAGAAGCTGGATTCATACCCGTTCCATGCGGCCGCTCTGGGCGAGTTCCATGCCCGTCTCGGGGAGAGCGAACGAGCCGCTGCGTTCTTCGGCAGGGCCCGGCGCCTTGCCCGCAATGGCGCCGAGGAGCAGTTCTTTGCCCGGCGCCGCAAGGCGGCGCTGGGCGCCGGGTAAGCAAATTTGCCTGCCGCGCGCGGCTCGCGCAGAGTGGCGCCATGGACACGGACCGCCGTGCATCTGCGCGCATGCTGCGGCGGCTCCGCGTTCTCTTCGCCGGCGACGTCGTCTTCACCGCCGACGTGACCGCCAACGGCATGTGCATCGAGACTTCGCACCTCGTCCTTCCCGGGACGTCGGTGCGCGGAACCATCACGGTGAAGGACCGCGATTTCGACTTCACCGCGATGGTGTGCTGGACGCGCAGCGAAGACCCGCAGCACGGCCGCATGGGGGTGCGCTTCCTCGATGTGCCCGGCGACTTCCGGGCGGAGCTCGAGTCGCTGCACTGAGGAGATGCGGCGCAATTCGTTCGCTGAGGCACGAGGCCGCACGCGCGCCGCGCCGATGGTTTCCCGAGGGGACGCGGTTACCTTCGCGCCCGAAAGGAGACGGTCATGGATCTCATCGGTTCGCTCGTCTCGCAGCTCGGGCTCGGCGAGCAGCAGGCGCAGGGTCTCGCGGGCACCGTGCTCGCCGCGCTCAATTCGCAGGTGAAGCAGTCCGCCGGCACGGGCGTCTCGGCGCAGCTGGAGAGCGCCGTCCCGGAGTTGCCCGCGTGGCAGTCGGCCGCAAAGGCGCTGCCCGCCGCACCCACCGCAGGCGGGCTGGGCGGCCTCGTGCAACTTCTCGGCAGCCTGAACCTCGGCGGCGACAAGCTGGCGGCGGTGGGCAAGCTCACGCGGGGGTTCCTGCAGGAGCGGCTGGGCGGAGCGGAGGGCGGCCTCTACCAGCAGATCGCCGCGGCGGCGGGGCCTCTCTTCGCGATGCTGGGCGGCGGCGGCGCCTCTCCATTCCAGGCGGCGCTGACGGGAGGCTCTCCGGCCGCAGGCCTGATCGCGGGGATCTTCGGCGCGAAGTAGGCGGCGCCATTCGCCCGAGGGTGGCAGGGCCAGGGCGCGGCAAGTATGCTGCGGTCCGGAAAGGGCGACGGATGAACCTCGGGCTTTCGCTCGCTGCATTGGGACTGCTCGGGCTGGGCATCCTGGCGGTGCGCGGCGCCGGCGCCGGCGGCAAGGTTGGAAATCCCGCCTGCGGAAAGGATCCGGGACACGCCGGACACGGCACGCCGCTCGCCGCCACCGGGAAGAACCAGCTCGCCATCTTTGCCCAGGGCTGCTTCTGGGGAGTGGAAGAACGGTTCCGCAAGCTTCCAGGCGTGGTGGCCACCGCGGTCGGCTATGCCGGTGGCCACGCGGCGAATCCCTCCTACGAAGAGGTGTGCACCGGCACGACCGGCCATGCGGAATCGGTGCTGGTCGAGTTCGACCCTGCGCAGGTGAGCTACGGGAAGCTGCTCCGGTTCTTCTGGGAAACCCACGACCCGACGAGCGGTGATGCGCAGGGTCCCGACCACGGCACGCAATACCGATCGGCCATCTTCACCTTCGGGCCCGAGCAGCAGAAGGAAGCGCTCGCCTCGCGCGAAGAGGCGCAGAAGGAACTGCGCGATCCCATCACCACCGAGATCGCTCCGGCCGGGCCGTTCTGGATCGCCGAGGGCTACCACCAGCAGTGGGATGAGAAGCACGGCGCGCTGTCCTGTCCGATGCCGCACAGGGCGCGGGCGAAGTAGGACTTCGCCAGCGGCCACCTGTCGCACGCGCGATCCGCAGATCGCCACACCCGTTCCGATGAACGCGGCGATCGAGGAGAACGCCGAACGCCATCGGGAGAGAAGCGCCTCCGTCGCGCGCGGACTCTTGCAGCCAGCGCGGAAAACGCGGCTGCGCACCTTGCACCACCTCTCCTTTCACGGGCGCGTTCTTGCGCATTGACGCCCGCCGCAGACGCGGCATTTGTCGATTCCAGCAGGCGCTTCCTTGCCCCGATCCACCCGCCTTCTGCAGAGGTGTTCGCTGTGGAGAAGAGATCGATGACTGCTTCTGGTTGGGGAGCGAGGCTCGTCGTAGCCGCGTTGGCGCTGGCCGCCTGCAAGCCCGGCGGCAAGCAACCTCCGGCCATCACCATGATGACGCCGGCAACCCATCCCTTCGGGATCGCCTCCGGCCCTCACGCCGTGAGCTGTGACAACTGCCACGGCGCCTTCGCCTCGTTCAAGGAATTCACCTGCACGGGCTGCCACGGACACGAGCAGCCCCTGACCGACATGCTGCACGCCAGCGTGCCGGCACGCGGGCCGACCACGCCGTCCGCCGTCGTCGCCTACTCCTGGGACAGCGCCTCCTGCCTGCAATGCCACTCCACCGGCGCGAGGATGCTCTACGACCACGCCGGAATCACGGTGGCCTGCGCGACCTGTCACGACGCGGGTGCGCCGTTCGATCCCTTGCCGGTACCGGGCGTGGGGCTCAACGGCAGCCCGTTCACCCACCCGCCCAAGGGGAACAATGATTGTCGCTCGTGCCACACGACGGCGAGTTGGGCCGGCGCGGGCCTTGCGCCCGCGGGCGTGGCCTTCGACCCGTCGCAGGACCTCGCGGTGGACGCACTGATTCCCTCCTATGCCGGCACTTCCATCTCGGTCCTCAGCCCGCAGACGGAGACGCTGCACATGGGCATGAACCACCAGACGACGGTGCTCGCGCCGTCGATCATCGGCGACTGCGCGGGCTGCCACCAGAACGCCCCGACGGGCGACTTCTTCCCGGGCGCGCTGCACTCGTCGCTCGCCAACGCAGTGCCGGCGATCGCGCAGCCCGGGCAGTGCATCGACTGCCACATCGACTGCATGCCGACGGGATTCGTGGGCCCCACGAACACGGGCAGGGCTCCTGCATCCGGCGAGATGAAGCACGACGCCGTGGTGTGGAATGCCGCCGGCCCCACCGCGGTGAGCGCGGTGCCTTACGACTGCGCGGTCTGCCACCAGAGCCCGTCGCAGGCGCTGGCGGCCACCTGGTCCATGGATCAGAAGGGCGGTACGCCCGCCCTCTTCCACGCGTCGTTGACCGCCGCCAACCTGCCGCAGCCCACCTCGTGCCTCGACTGCCACGCCAACTCGCGGCCGGACATGCTGCTGACGCCGGGCAACGCCACCATGCCCGCGGGCCTCAGCTTCGATCACACCGTGCCCGCCGCCCTTCAGGAATGCGACTCCTGCCACACGGGCTCGGCGACGCAATGGACCTCGTGGTCGCAAGGCCGCTTCCACCTGGCCGGCGCCACCACCCCCACGACCTGCCTGCCCTGCCACGCCGGCGAGCGGCCCACCAGCACGGCGGGCTGGCTGAGCACGACGTACCAGACTTCGCCGTTCGACTACGGCACCAACTCGTCCGGAATCACCCACGGCGACGGCCAGGACTGCGCGCTCTGCCATGCGAATCCGGGGACCGGCGCCTGGGGCGGCACGCAGAACTGGGCGCGCGGGTCGTTCACGCACGATCCCGCCGCGGTCTCCGGCACCACCTGCGTCGCCTGCCACGCGACACAGCGGCCGGCGACGGTGATCTCCGGATTCGATCATTCGGTGAACGGCACCGGCGACTGCCTCGGCTGTCACCAGGCCACGGTGGCCGCAGGGACATATACCAGGTATAATCCACTGCCGGGCGGCGACTGGAAGGGAGGAGTGTCCTATCCCGGCTCGACGCTGGCGGGAGGCCTCGACCAGTTCATCACCATCACCGAGACCAGTCTGAACCGATCCGCTGCCGGCCTGGTCACGGGCACCACCTCCATCTCCGCCACCCTCTACAACATGATGCTGCACGACTCGACCAGCGTACCCGCCGCGCTGAACGCCGGCCCGACGGGAAGTCCCGACAATACGAAGTGCTGGCACTGCCACACCAATACCGCCGGAACCGTCACCTCCTTCAGCGGCGGACAGTTCCACCCGTCGCTCTCCAACTACGCGGCGACGCCGGGCGGAACCGTCACGCCGTTCCCGCAGCCCACCAGCCGCTGCGGCGACTGCCATTCGCAGATGCGCCCGACTGGAATCGTCATGCGCTCGGCGTCCGATCTGCAGCCGATGGACCATGCCGCGGCGTTCGTCGGGGGCACCGCGGCGAGCGCGATGGACTGCTCGAGCTGCCACCACAATCCGGGCGTGAGCTGGTCGGACGGGCTTCCCGCGCAGGCGCCCTTGTTCCACGCCAACATCGGCGCGTCGACGCCGCAGGACTGCACCGCCTGCCACTACCCGCTGATGGCCGACGCCGCGAAGTCGGACCTGACCAACGGGACGCGCTACAGCATGAAGCACCGCTCGACGCAGATCGCCTTCCAGAGCTGCCAGACCTGCCACGCCGGCGCGCTGGCGAAGGCGAGCACGACTCCGATCGCCGCCGCGCTCTGGCAGGGAGGCGCCTACCACGCGTCGCTCTCGTCGCAGCCGCGCGCGTGCCTCGATTGCCACGCGGTCGCGGCGCCCGCGGCCGGCGCGTCCACCCAGAGCAGCGTCTCGTACACCCTCGCGGCGGGCGGCACTTCCACCAATGCGGCGCAATGGATGAACCACGGCTCCAGCTCGGTGGCGGGAAAGGATTGCGCCGTCTGCCATGCCTCCGACGCGAAGGTGTCCGGCAGCGCGTGGAGCAAGTCGGACCTGTTCCATGCCGCGGTCCCTGCGCCGGTGAGCTGCAAGGAGTGCCACGGCCTCACCAACGGCGGCGGCTCGGTGGCGGGGACGAAGAACAACCTGCCCGCGGGCCTGAGCAGCTCGTCGGTGCTGACCAGCGCGAGCGCCGATGCCACCACCGGGGTGCCGGCGGGAACGCACGACCAGATCACCCACACCGACGTGAACGTCTCCGGGCGCGACTGCAACGCGTGTCACACGCAGGCGGGGACCTCTACGGTGGCCGCAGTCCAGGGCCAGGAATGGGCGCAGGCGAAGTTCCACCAGAACTTCACCTCCGCGAGCCCGCTGGTGATGAATGGCACCACCGGGCGCTGCAGCAACTGCCACATGAACGTGAAGCCGACCGCGACCTTCACCGCCTTCGATCACGGCGCGCTCACCGCCGCCTCCGGCTCGCAGGACTGCAGCTCGTGCCATTCGTGGCCGGGCACCGGCACCGCCCAAAGCCCCAACTGGCTCGGCGCCGGCGCCTCGCCGCAGTTCATCGCGGTCGGTGGATTTACCGTCGCGAAGCCTCCGGCGACCACCACCGTCACCCAGCTCGGCATCGCCAACCTGCCGCACCCGTCCGTCGCGGCAGGAGTGGCCTGCACCACCTGTCACAAGAGCGCGTCCGGAGGCAAGGGAGCCATCGGCTACGACCACGCCTCCACGCTCATCAACACCAACTGCAACTCCTGCCACGAGGCGGGGACCAACCTTCTCGGCGCGCTCTGGAACGGCGCCACCGCGGAGGCCTCCGGCCTGGGCGACTCGCGGCCGTTCACGCTCGCCAGCGTGGTCGCGCATTACAAGGGCGGTACGCTGACGGTGACGAAGGCGAACCACTTCTATCCGGTGGACTGCGCGCAGTGCCACGTGGTGCCCGCCGGAAATGGCCTGACCACCACCGGAGCCGCCTACCAGACGGCGTGGTCGTTCCCGCACACGCAGACCAAGATGACCAATCCTTCGACCTGCCTGATGTGCCACGTCAACGGCATCCCGAACTGACAAGCGGCGGGCGGAGCGTGTAGGCTGAGTCGCGACCCCCGGGGGCCGCACATGACCAGCATGCCAGGCGCGGGCGCGCGTCTCGACCGCCTGCCCATCTCGAAGTTCCATTACCGCATCTTCTGGCTCATCGCCGCGGGCATGTTCTTCGACGGCTATGACCTCTACGTGGCGGGGCCGGTCCTCGGCGCCACCCTGCAGAGCGGCTTCTCCACCCTGGCGCAGAACGGCTTCTTCCTCTCCCTCACCTTCTTCGGCATGACGGTGGGGTCGCTCCTCGCCGGCTTCGTGGGCGATCGGATGGGCCGGCGCTTCACCTATCAATTCAATCTGATGATCTTCGGGCTGGCATCGCTCGCGGCGGCCTTCGCGCCGAGCATCCAGGTCCTCAACGCGCTGCGCTTCGTCATGGGGGTGGGGCTCGGCGCCGAGATCGTGGTGGGCTACGGGACCATGACCGAGTTCGCGCCGCCGCGCACGCGGGGCAAGTGGATGTCGTTCATGGCGCTGATCGTCGTCTCCGGGCTTCCCGTCACCGCCGTGCTGGGCCGGCTGGTGATCCCGGCGTTCGGATGGCGGCCCATGTTCGTGATCGCCGGCCTCGGCTCTTTGGTCGTCTGGTACCTGCGCAAGGCCTTGCCGGAATCGCCGCGCTGGCTCGAGGCCAACGGCCGGCACGAGGAGGCCGAGAAGCTGCTCCAGGAGATCGAGCGGGAGATCCCCGGGCCGCTCCCCGAACCCGCCGCGGCGGGGCCGGCCCGCAGCCTCAGTCTCTCCTCGCTGTTCGGCCGGGACCTCTTGCCCAGCCTGGTCGTGGGCAGCTTCACCCTCATCACCATCAACGCGCTCATCTTCGGCTTCGTGAACTGGCTGCCGACGTTCTTCGTGCAGCAGGGCCTGGGGGTGGCGAAGTCGCTCTCCTACACGCTGGTGATCGTCTCCGGGTCGATGGTCGGCTGCGCCGTGGGGGCTTTCGGCGCCGATTCCTTCGGCCGCAAGCGCACCATCATCGGCGCTTCCGCGTGGACCATGGTGTTCGGCGGCATCTATCCATTCATGAAGGAGCCCTGGCTCGTGCTCAGCATCGGCTTCCTCCTCATCATCGGCATCTACGTGCTCACCGCGCTCCTCTATGGCGTCTACACCTCGGAGCTCTTCCCCACCGAGATCCGCCTGCGCGCGAACGGCGTCTGCAACATGTTCGGTCGCGGCGCCACCATCGTCACGCCGCTGGTGGTGGTGGCGCTGTTCAAGGGGCCGGGCGTGGCGGGCGTGCTGGCTTTCATGATCGCGCTGCTGGCCATCCAGATCGCGGTGGTCTGGGCCTGGGGCATCGAGCCGGCGCGGCGCGGGCTGGAGAGTTTGACCCCCGCCGTGCAACGTCCGCCGGCGCTCTGAGCAGCGACATCAGCCTCGCGCGGCTCTGGGCACCGCGACGGCGCTCGGCCACCCGGAGCCGTCAATGCGCGGAATCGCTGCGATCTGGCGGAACCAGGACGTAATACTGCTTGAGCATGTAGTCGGCGCTGCTCTTCGGCCAGTTCACCTTCATTCCCGCCTGGCGCAGCTCCTCGGACAGTTCGCTCCGTCGATTTCGCCGGGGTCATCCGGACCGGCGCCGCGCAATCCGGTGGGCCCCGAATACACCGCAAAGGCGCCAATCCGCTGGTCGGTGCCTTTCCCCGACAGAGCATCGGCGATGGTGTTGCCGTACAGGGTGATCCAGTCTTCGAGAGCGTTCTTCACCGCTTCGTCGCGGGTCGCCGCGATGCCGATGCTCCACGTCGTCAATGGGCGAGCGCGCGCGCCGTGGATCTCGCAGGCCACGGCTACGCCGGCGATCGTCCTCGAGCGCTCCCGATCCTCGACGACGCGCTCGATCGACGCGGTCACGGTGACGGCATGGCGGCCGAGCTTGACGACGTTTCCAGCGCTGGTCGCGCCGGCCGCCTTCGCCAGCAAGCTCGCGCAGTTCACCGAGAGCTCGTCGGGTTCGCGCCGCGTGTTCGATCCACGCCCGACTCCCAGAGCGGCGGCGATCGCGGCCGTGAGGAGAACGCCGAACCGCACCCAGACGTTGCGCGTCGCGATGCCCCGTTTCGTCCTGTCCTCAGTGGCATCGGCGACGTTCGCGGTGTGCAGCGCGACCACCTGCTCCGGCGCCAGCGAGCGCCGGGCGAACTCGGCGCGCCCGATGTCGAGCGCCCACGGCTCGTAATCGTCCGGAGAATCGATCATCTCGACCAGTTCGCCGTCGGTCATGCGCAGGATGCGCGCCTCGACCTCGGCGAACTCCCCTGCTCCCGTCATGCCGGGAGCATACGCCTCCCTCGGGCGAGAAGCAGCCGCTATGGCGTCTTCTTCGCCTCTGCCCACCAGAAGCCGCGCAGATCGCCGAGCGCGTATCCGAAAGAGCGATCCTCCGGATATGCCTCCGCGAGCCAGTTCCGCGTGCTCGCGTCGACCTGCTCGCGCGGCGCGTGACAGGCAAGGCAGCGCCGCCGGATCTCGACGGGGCGGAGCAGTCCGACGCGGTCGCCCAGGTCGAAGGCGATGGCGCTCACCGCGGCGGCCTTCTTTCCCTCGGTCGCCGCCACGTACGCGCGGGCCCAGGCGGGCGGGGCGTTGCGGGGGTTGCGCAGCCGCGCGCTGGTCCTGCCGACCCGCACGCCTTCCGGCGTCCGGACGTTCCCGCATCGCGCCGCGTTGGCATCCGGATCGCCCTCGCCGAACCGGCGCTCCGCGCTGCAAGCCGCGGCGCGGATGGCCTCGCCGGCGCGCGCCAGGGCCTGCCGGAGGTCTGCCGGCGCCCGGGAGGGCGCGAAGCCCGCGGGCACGAGGAGCAAGGCGGCGGCCAGCGCGGAGATCATCGGCCGCCCGTCACCTGCCACCGCAGCCACATCGCGCCGCCGGGCAGCTTCCTGAAAGACGTGAGCCGCAGCGCGGCGGCCGCCTTTCGCGGCGGTTCGCCCGGGATGTCGAAGACGGTGGCAATCCCGCGCCCGCCATCCGCGATCGGCACCACGATCTGGCTGATCCCGTCGACGAGCCCATCGCGCAGCATGGCGCCGTTGAAGGTGCCGCCGCCCTCGAGCATCAGCCTGCGGATGCCGAGGACGCGCCGCAGCTTGTCCAGCGCCACCTTGAGATCCACGCGGTCGTCGCCGCAGAAGAGGTAGGAGACGCCGGCCTCCCGCAGGTGCGCGAGATAGGCCTGGCTCACCTTCCCGCTCACCAGCAGGACCACGTGATCGCCTTCCACGTCCGCCTTCGCGAAGCGCAGCTTGCCCTTCGCGTCGGCGCCGATGGCGAAGCGGCGCGCGCGCCGGTCGGCGACGTGATCGCTGCGCTCGATGCGGCGGCCTGCCGCCTTCAGCTTCACGCGGCGGCTCGCGAACTCGCGCATGGTGTTGGTGCCGACGAGCCAGGCGCCGATTCCGAAGCTGTCCGCCGTGCTCTCGAAGAGGCTGGCCGCGCCCTTGCGGCCCGGCAGCCGCGGCCACCGCCCGGTCAGGATGCGGCCGTCGACGGTGGTGCACATGTGGCAGATGACGTACGGCTTCATGCCTCCGTCCGCTTCTGCAGCGCGCGCCGGAGCGCGTCCTTCACCGCCCCCACCGTCGGCGGCAGCTCGATGGCCTGGTTGCGGTGCGCGCTGGGAAAGCCGAGCGTCCCTTCGTGGTAGCCGACCTTGAAGTCGGAGAACTTGAGGCCGTTGGCGGTGGAGATGACCACCACCCGCTCCGAGCGATCGATCTTCTTCGCCTGCACCAGCTTGAGCAGCACCGCCAGCGCCACGCCGGTGTGCGGGTCGGTGAACATGCCGCTCAAGTCGCCGAGGGCGGCGGCGTCCGCCAGCTCCTGCTCGCTCGCGTCGAGCACCATGCCGTCGAATTGCCGGAGCGTGCGGATGGCCTTGGCGATGCTGACCGGATTGCCGATCTGGATGGCGCTGGCGAGCGTCTTCTCCGCCTTGATCGGCTCGATCACGTCGAAGCCCGTCAGGTAGGCGCGGTAGAGCGGGTTGGCCCGCTGCGCCTGCGCGACCACGATGCGCGGCAGCTTCTGGATGAGCCCCAGGTCGCGCATCATCAACAGGCCGCTGCCGAGCGCCGAGACGTTCCCCAGGTTGCCGCCGGGGATGATGATCACGTCCGGCACCTGCCAGTCGAACTGCTGCACGATCTCGATGCCCACCGTCTTCTGCCCTTCGATGCGCAGCGAGTTCATCGAGTTGGCGAGATAGATGGTCTCGTCCTCGGTGATCTCCTGCACCACCCGCATGCAGCCGTCGAAATCGGTGTCCAGCGAGAGCACCAGGGCGCCGTTCGCCAGCGGCTGGACGAGCTGCGCGGTGGAGATCTTGCCCCGGGGCAGGATGACGATGGACTGGATGCCGGCCGCGGCGCAGTAGACCGCGAGCGCGGCGGAGGTATCGCCGGTGGAGGCGCATGCGACCGCCTGGATGGGAACTCCCTGGGCGATCATCTGCTTGACCATCGAGACGAGCACGGTCATGCCCAGGTCCTTGAACGACCCGCTGTGCGAGTTGCCGCACATCTTGACCCAGAGCTCGTCGAGGCCGATCTGCTTGCCCAGCCGGTCGGCCCAGAAGAGGTTGGTGCCGCCCTCGTAGAGCGAGACGATGTTGTCGTCGGCGAGGTCGGGGAGGATCCACTCCTTCTTTCCCCAGACGCCGGAGCCGTAGGGCCACTGGGTGGACTTGTAGCGCTCCTCGAACAGCTTGATCCAGTGGTGCGCGTCGCGGCGCCTCAGGTCCTCCATGTCGTGCTGCACCTCGAGGAGCGCGCCGCACGACTTGCAGCGATAGACGACCGAGTCGACGGGATACCGCGTGCGGCAGGCCGGCTCGATGCACTGGAACCAGGTCCTCTCGGCGGTGGGCATCCGTCCTCCGTGGTCAGGCCATCTTTACCATCTTGGCGCTCACGTCCCAGAGCCTGGTCGCGAGCGCGTCGTCCTGCGCCAGGCGGGAAGGGCGGACCAGCCGGTTGCTCTCGTAGTAGCCGCCCGTCTGCCCTTCGAGCTCCGGGCTGGTGGCGAGGAACACGATGGCCTCGCCGCCCTGCCGGGGGGTGACCATGAACAGCTTCGCCACCGAGAGGAAGGGCACTGCCCACCATTGCCCGTGCGACCAGATGTTGGTCGCGACCACGCCTGGGTGCAAGCAGTTCACGGTGACGCCCGTTCCCTGCAGGCGCCGGGCAAGCTCGCGGGTGAAGAGCACGTTGCCGAGCTTGGACCGGTTGTACGCCTTGACGATGAAATACCCCTTCTCGTACCCGAGGTCGTCGAAGTCCATGGTGCCGGCGCGGTGCCCGATGGACGCCACGTTCACCACCCGCGCCGGGGCGCTCGCCTTCAGGAGATCGAGCAACAGATTGGTGAGCAGGAAGTAGCCGAGGTGGTTCACCGCGAAGGTGCGCTCGATGCCGTCCTCGGTGACTTCGCGGTTGGCGCTGACCGAGCCCGCGTCGTTGACGAGGACGTGAAGCCGGGGGTGCGCCGCGCGGAACTCCGCGGCGAGCGCGCGGATGGCGCGCTGCGAGGCGAAGTCGCAGAGCATCAGCGACGGACGCCTGGCCGCGGAGCGCTTCTCCACCTCGGCAACGGCCGCCTCCCCCTTCTTGCGGTCGCGCCCGACCATCACCAGATCCGCGCCCATCGCGGCGAAGGTCACGCAGGCCTCGAGGCCGATGCCGGAGGTTGCGCCGGTGACGAGGACGGTCTTGCCAGTCAGGTCCGCCATGCCGCGCATTCTAGCCGCCGCTCATGGCGCGGTCCCCGCAGAAAGCTCCCCGGCTGCGTCAGAAAGCCGCTCTTCGATGGCCTCGATGACCGCGCGCACGCGCGTGGTTCGCTGGATGTCCGCATGCACCACCAGCCACAGTTCGTCCGCGTCGGAGGGCATGTTCGAGGACACCTGCTCCAGCGTGCGGTCCGCGCGGGCCAGGAAGCAGGGCAAGGGGCCGATGCCGAGCCCCAGCCGGACCGCGTTGAAGAGCATGTTGGTGCTGTTGGTGCGCAGGACGACGCGGCCGTCGCGCGCCGGGTCGTCTCCTCCGAACTGCCAACGGCGGATGGGGGAGTTGTAGGTCACCACGTCGTGCCCGGCGAGCCCGCCGCCGCGCTGGGGCCGGCCGCGCGCCGCCAGGTATTTCTTCGACGCATAGGCGGCGAACGCCACCCGCCCGGCGCGGCGCGCGATCAGGTCGCCGCGGTCGGGACGGACGTAGCGCAGGGCCACGTCCGCCTCGCGCCGGGCGATGTCGAGCTGGCCGCTGCCGGTGAGCAGCTCGACGCGGATCTGCGGATGGCGGTCGTGCAGGACCCGCAGCGCCGGCAGCACGATCACCTCGCCGAGCAGCTCGGTGGTGGCCACCCGGACCAGGCCGGAGAGCTTGCGGTCCGCGCCCAGCGCGCGCTGCTCGCCGCGCAGCAGCGCCTGCTCCATCTCCACGCCCGCGGCGCGCATCGCCTCGCCCGCGGCGGTGAGCGCGAGCCCGTCCGGCGTGCGCGTGAAGAGCCGGGCGCCGAGGTCGCGCTCCAGCGCGGAGAGGCGCCTGCCGACGGTGGTGTCGTCGACGCCGAGCTTGCGGGCGGCGGCGGCCAGGGTCCCGGTCCGCGCCAGCTCGAGGAAGAAGCGCAGGTCGCTCCAGTCGGGCATCGCCCTGCATTCTTGCACGGATGAAACGCGAAAATGCAGGGCATCTTTCCGAGGGAGAGGTGCATCCATGCAGGGACCCTGGAGGTCCCGATGATCCCGAGAGAATCCTCGCCGCGCTGGACCCTGGTCGCGAGCAGCTTCGGCCTGGGCATGGCGCTCCTCGACGTGACCGTGGTCAACGTGGCGGTCTCCGCCATCCAGCAAGGGCTCGGCACCGGCGTGCGCGGCCTCTCCTGGGTGATCGACGGGTACACGCTGGCATTCGCGAGCCTGCTGTTGCTCTCGGGCGGCCTCGGCGACCGGCTGGGTGCGCGGCGCGTGTTCATCGCCGGCCTTCTCGTCTTCACCGCCGCATCCGCGCTCTGCGGCGCGGCCCCCGGGCTCGGCACGCTGGTGTTCGCGCGCATCCTGCAGGGCGCGGGCGCCGCGCTCTTCATGCCTTCCTCGCTCGCCATCCTCCGCCAGGCGTATCCGCGCGCGCAGGAGCGGGCGCGCGCCATCGGCGTCTGGAGCGCGCTCACCGCCGTGGCCGCCGCCTCCGGACCGATCCTCGGAGGCGTGCTGGTCTCTGCCTTCGGGTGGCGCAGCATCTTCCTCGTCAACGTCCCGCTCGGGATGCTGGCGGTGGCGATGGCGCTGCGGTTCGTGCGCCCGTCGCCGGCCTCCGCGGGCGCCGGCCTGGACCTGCTCGCGCAACTGACCGCGGCTGCTTCCCTGGCGCTCTTCACCTGGGCGCTGATCGAGCGGCCGGCGCGCGGCTGGGGCTCGCCGGTCATCCTCCTCGCCATCGCCGCCTCCATCGCCGGACTGCGCGCCTTCGTCCGTCTGGAGCGGGCGACCGCGCATCCCATCCTGCCGCTGCGGCTCTTCTCCGACCGGACCTTTTCCTCCACCGCGTCGGCCGCGCTTCTCTATGCCGCCGCGTTCTTCGGCAGCGTGCTGGTCCTTTCGCTCGATTTCCAGGAGGTCCGGGGTGAAGGGCCCGCGGCGGCCGGCCTGCACCTCACCGCCATCACGCTCGCGTTCGGCGTCACCAGCGTCGTCGCGGGGCGCCTGGCGGGGCGCCATGGCACCCGCGGGCCCATCCTCGCCGGGCTCGCCGCGCTCGCCGCCAGCGCCGCGTGGGTGGCGGCGCTGCCCACCGCCGCTCCGTACGCGCTGCTTGCGCCGGGGCTGGCGCTGATGGGAATCGGCGCGGGCCTGGTCGCTCCTTCCATGAACGCGGCCATCCTCGCCAGCGTCCCGCCCTCGCTCTCCGGAATCGGCGCGGGCGTCCTCAACGCCAGCCGGCAGGTGGGGACGGCTCTCGGCGTCGCGGTCTTCGCCTCGCTCTTCCACGACCACGCCGGGGCCGCGGCGGTGCGAGTCTCGCTCTTCTGGGCCGCCGCCCTCTACGTCGCCGCCCTCGTCCTCGCCCTGCGCGCGAGCGGGCCGGCGCTCGCGGTCGCACCCGTCGCGGAGGCCGCCCCGGGCCACTGATGGGCCGCTGGCGGTATACCAGCGCTGCGAATGGACCCTGCACCGCTGGCGCTCGTGGGAGCGACCATTCATCCCGCCCCCGGGGAGGAGCCAATTCAGGGTGGCGTGGTCCTCGTCGAAGGCGCCGCCATCGCCGCGGTGGGGACGGCGAACGTTCCGGACGGCGCTCGCATCCTCGACTGCTCCGGTTGCGCGATCACGGCCGGCTTCTGGAACAGCCACGTGCACTTCTTCGAGCGGAAATGGGCGGACGCGGCCGCCATTCCAGCGCACGAGCTCGGCGCGCAGCTGGAGCAAGCGTTCATGCGCTTCGGCTTCACCAGCGTGTTCGATACCGGCTCGCCGTGGGAAAACACCCGGCGCATCCGCGAGCGCGTCGAGTCGGGCGAAGTCCCCGGCCCCGACATCCGCTCCACCGGACCGGGACTGATCCCGCCCGGAGCGCTCCCGGGCGATGCGGTGATCGCGATGATGGGCTCGGTGAAGTTCGCCGCTCCGGAGATCGCAACCGCGCAGGATGCGCGTGCGGCTGCGCGCGAGCTGATCGAGCAAGGCGTGGACGGGATCAAGCTCTTCCTCTCCTCCCCGCGCAGCACTTCGCTCGGCGAGGACGTCGTCGCCGCGGCTGCGGACGAGGCGCATCGCGCGAAGAAGCCGGTCTTCGTCCATCCGAACAGCGGAGTGGACGTGCTCGCCGCCCTTCGCGGGGGAGCGGACGTGATCGCTCACACCACGCCGCATTCCGGCGCATGGGACGAGACCCTCCTCGGCGCCGTCGACGGAGCGGCCCTCACGCCCACGCTGGCGCTGTGGAAGTCGTACTTGCGCCACGACCGCATCTCCACGCAGCGGCGCATCGCGGACGCGGCCGCGAGCCAGGTCCGGGCCTTCGTCGCCGCGGGAGGAACGGTCCTGTTCGGCACCGATCTCGGCGCGGTGGACCCGGACCCGCGCGACGAGTACGCGCTGATGCAGGCGGCGGGGATGGGCTTTCGCGAGCTGCTCGCATCCCTCACCACCGCGCCCGCGCGGCGTTTCGGAGGAGGACGCCGGATCGGCCGCGTCGCTGCGGGCTTCGAAGCGGATCTGGCCGTGCTCGAGCGCGACCCGTCGACGGATCCCGGCGCGCTCGCGCAGGTGCGTTACACCCTCCGGCGCGGGCGGATCGTCCACGGCGCTGCCGCGTGACCGTCGCGATCAGCGGTCGTCGAGCAGGTCCTGCGCCGTCAGCTCGGGCGCGGCGCGGCCGCCTTCGTACTCGAGGAGCCCGATCGAGGCATACCGCGAGCGCACCCGCTCCGAGAGCAGGCCGATGCGCTTCAGATTGGGCACGATGCGCTTGAACATGGTGCGGCGGAAGAGCGTCATCAGATCCGATCCGAGCACGATCTCGTTCCACTCCGCCCGCGAGACGGCGTGCGCCCAGTGCTCCTCGTAGAACTCGTGGCCGAGGAAGCGGTTGCGCAGGAGGCAGGCCACCTCGAACGCCCAGTCCTCGCGCTCGCGCCGGTCGCGCTCGCCCAGCTCGTCCCTGTAGAACTTCTGCAGCGCCAGCACGCCATAGTGCACGTGGCGGGCCTCGTCGGTGATCACGAAGGTGAGGAGCTGCTTGAGCAGCGGCTCGCTGGTCGCCGCGCGGAGGAACCCGAACGCGCCCAGGGCCAGCCCCTCGATCATGATCTGCATCCCTAGGAACTTCACGTCCCAGCGGCCGTCGCTCATCAGCGCGTCGATGATCACGTAGAGGTTGTCGTTCACCTCGTAGAGCTTCTCCAGCTTGCCGGTGAGATAGGAGTGGAAGACCTCGACGTGGCGGCCCTCGTCCACCACCTGCGTGCTGCCGTAGAGCTTCGCGTCCAGCCACGGCACCGCCTCGGTCACCTGCGCCGCCGCGAAGAGCGCCCCCTGCTCGCCGTGGAGGAACTGGCTGAGGAGCCAGGCCATGAACGCGCGCCGCTGCTTTCCCTTCTCCGCAGGCGACAGGCGGGCGAAGGCCGGATGGCGGTACATGGGCAAGAGCGCATCGGGAAGGAGCGGAAGCGCCGCGCTCTCGGGATCGACCGCGACGGCCCAGTCCAGATCGCGGGTGGCGTTCCACTGCGAGGACTTGGCGGCCTCGTAGAGCCGGGCCATCTCCGGCTCGCCGCGCTCGTAGCGCCAGTCGAAGTGCGCCTTGTAGTCGAGCCGCACCGGCGTGCCGCCCTGCATGCGCCCGCGCTGCTGCACGAATCCGCGGAAGGCCGGGCCCAGCATGGAGGCGAGCACGCGGAAATTGCCGCTCTGCAGCGCGTTGCGCAGGAGCGGCCCACCGTCGGAGAGGCTCTGCATCAGGGTCATGGCGACTGGCCTATCCGGAGCACCCTGAGAGATCAAGCGCGCGGCACCGCTCCTGCTCTTCAACGGCGCCTGCCCGGGTGCTATCGTGGACCGGTTTTCGAGGTCTGCCCCCGGCCTTTCTCTCCAGACAATTCCCGCCGTCCTGATGATCGGAGCTCGTCCATGAGTGCTTCTACTCGATGGCCATTCCGTCTTCTCGCCACCTCCTCCACGGCGTTCGCCGCCGCGGTGGCGATCCAGGCTTGTGGAGGTTCCCGCGGCACGGCGAACCAGCCGCTGGCTGCGGCCCCTCCTGCTCCAGCGGCAGCTTCCGCGGCGGCGCCCGACGACGGAGACGACGGCGGCGACGATTCCCCGATGGTCATCAAGACCTTGTCCAATCGCGCCGACCTGATCAGCGGCGGCGACGCGCTGGTCGAGCTGGTGCTGTCGCGGCCGCGGGCGCTGGCCGCGCTGCGCATCGAATTGAACGGGCACGACGTGAAGGGCGCGTTCGCGCGCCGCGCCAACGGCCGCGTGATCGGCCTGCTCACCGGGCTCCAGGCCGGCGAGAACGTCCTCGTGGCCAGGCCGGGAAACTCGAAGAAGGCGACCCGGCTCACCATCACCAACCATCCCATCGGCGGTCCGGTGATCGCGGGGCCGCAGCAAGTGCCGTTCATCTGCGCGACGCCCACGCCGCAGCCGGCCACGCTGGCGTCCCCGGCCACCAATGCGAGCGGTCTGCACACCGAGGCCATCGACGCGCAGTGCAATATCGCCACCGAGTTCCATTTCTTCTACCGGACCAGCACGCCCGGCTGCGTGAACGTGCTGCCCGACCCGAACCCTCCGGCGGTGGCGCCCGCGAACACCTGCTTCAAGCCCTTCACCCCCGGCCAGCCGGCGCCGGCGGATCTGGCCAACACCACCACCGATCAGGGCATCACCGTCCCCTACGTCGTGCGGGTGGAGCGGGGCACCATCGACCGCGGCATCTACGACATCGCGGTGCTCTTCGATCCCGCGCAGGACTGGAAGCCCTGGGCGCCCCAGGCCGCCTGGAACGGCAAGGTCGTGCACTCCTTCGGCGCCAGCACCGGCCAGCCGCGCCGGCAGTTCCGCTCCGAGCAGAGCTGGGTGGACGACAACGCGCTCTCCCGCGGCTTCATGGTGGTGGACAACAGCATGACCGACTCGCTCTTCAACTCCAATCGCGTCTACAACGCCGAGGCATTGATGATGACCAGGGAGCACATCGTCGATACCTACGGCGAGATCCGCTACACCATCGGCAACGGCTGCTCCGGCGGATCCATCCAGCAGCTCACCGCCGCCTCCATCTTCCCCGGGCTCCTCGACGGAGTGCAGCCCACCTGCACCTATCCCGATTCCGAAACCACGGGAATGGAAGTCTCGGACTGCGTCCTCCTGGTCAACTACTTCAACTCGGCCACCTTCGCGAACCTGACCGCCGGCCTGACGCAGGCGCAGATCGACGCCAAGAAGGCCGCCATCGCCGGTCACCTCGACCCCTCCGCCTGCTGGGGGTGGAACAACGACTTCGGCGCCAACAACAAGCCTGGCCAATTCGTGCCCAACCTGGTCACCTCCCTCACCGGCCGCGCCATTCCGCTGGGCGCGCCGAGGAACAACTGCCAGCTCCTCGCCAGCCAGGTCTACGATCCCATCGCCAATCTCCTCGCGCCGCGCTGCGGGAGCTGGGACAACTCCATCTCCATCTGGGGCGCGGTTCCCGCCGCCGCCAACCAGGCGCGCACCACCGCCGACAACACCGGCATCCAGTACGGGCTCAAGGCGCTGGCCTCCGGAGCCATCTCCCCCGAGGAGTTCGTGTCGCTCAACGAGAAGATCGGCGGCTTCGACGCGGACACCAATGCCTCTCCGGCCCGCAGCGTCGCGAATCCCGAGGCGCTGCGCATCGCCTACAGAACCGGCATCGTCTCCGGCGGCCAGCTGGCCAGGACGCCCATCATCGACCTGCGCGGCTTCGACGAGCGGACGCCGAACTTCGGCGCGGGGCCGCTTTTCGGCATCCACCTGATCTGGCGCAGCTACGCCTTGCGCGCCCGCCTCGACCAGGCCAACGGCAACCACGGCAACCACGTGTTCTGGCGCTTCGGGAACCAGCTCACCGCCCCTGCGGCTTCCGGGCTCACGCTGCAGTCCTTCCTCACCATGGACCAGTGGCTCGCCAACATCGAGAAGGACACCAGCGCGCGGTCGCGGGAGGAGAAGGTGGTGGCGGACAAGCCGGCGAGCGCGGTGGACTTCTGCTTTTTGCCCTCGGACACCACCTTCGCGACGAAGATCACCGATTTCGCCGTCTGCGACGCAGACCCGGGGCTGGCGACGCATTCGTCCCCGCGGCAGGTGGCCGGCGGCCCGGTGGCGGAGAACATCCTCAAGTGCCAGCTCAAGCCGCTGGATTTCGCCGACCCGGCCTATGGCGGCGCGGCGTTCACCGCCGACCAGCAGAACCGCCTTCGCGCGGTCTTTCCCGACGGAGTCTGCGACTGGACGCGCCCCGGCGTGAACCAGCAGCCGTTCGCGGGGCCGATGACGTTCGTGGACGGACCGGGAGGCAAGCCGCTCGGTCGCGCGCCGCGCTCCGTCCGCTGTGAGCTCACCCGCGGCGGCGCGTGCGTCGCGGACGAGGACGGCGACGGCGAAGAGAAGTCGGCCGGAGACGACTGAACGCTTGCCGGAAAGAAGATAGGCACCCTGGCCTTTGGAGGGGCCAGGGTGCCCGTCGGGGGTGGCGCAGGCAGCTGATGGTGCACGAGGCATCTTCCCGCCCGAGGCGGCGAAGCGAGGGCGATCGAGAATTGCCCGCGCGCCCGCCTGGGCGCCTGTGCGCTTGCAACGGCAACGACCCGAAACAATCACGCGTGCTTGTTCGGAGGCCCCCCTCCAGTGCGCCGAGGCGCACCACCACAACGGTATCGTGCACCTCGTGTGCCACCCGCACGGTATGCGTAGATTCACAAGGTTCGCCGCACGTTCGGAGCGGCCGGGGCGAAAATCTCGCGTTCGCCATTGCCGGTGCGAAAGCGATTCGGCGGCTGCGACGCGGCCGTCGTAGGATCGGGAGCGATGTCGGCACACCCCAGCGTCTTCGATCGCGACTACTACCAACGCTTCTACCTGGACGCGCGAACGGCCGTGACCACCGCTGCGCAGTCGAGGGCGCGGGCACGATTGATCGCGGCCTTCGTGCGCTATCTGGACATCCCGGTACGGCGCATCCTCGACGCGGGCTGCGGGACCGGGGCCTTGCGCGGCCCGCTGCTTCGCGCGCTTCCCGGGGCGAGCTGGCTGGGCGTGGAGGCGAGCGGCTATCTCTGCAGGCGCTTCGGCTGGAAACGAGGCACGGTCCAGGATCTCCGCGTTCGCGGCCGGTTCGATCTGGTCGTCTGCTACGACGTGCTCCAGTACCTGGACGACGGCGAGGCGCGCCGCGCCATCGGAAACCTCCGCCGCGTCTGCCGCGGCGCGCTCTATTTCGGCGCCCTGACTCGCGAGGACTGGGAGGCGAACTGCGATCGCTCGGCCACCGACCGCACGCCGTGGCTGCGGCCCGGAGCCTGGTACAGGCGCGAGCTCGAGCGCGGCTTCGTGCCGGTGGGCCTGGGCCTCTGGCTGCACCAGCGCACGCCTGTGGCGCTCTGGGATCTGGAGAGAGCGCCCTGAGCGTTCAGCGCGCCGAGACGGCCGAAGGCGAGGTCGACGCGCTCTGCCTTTCGATGTAGGGCAGGACGAGCTCCACCTCCTCGGGCCCGAGGTCGAGGTCGGGCATGCGCACGCCCTGGTATCGGGCGAAGAGCGCCCTCGCGATCGGATCGCCCGAGGCAAGCACCAGATCCGGCCTCTGCACGTAGCGCAGGAGCCAGGCGTGGTCGCGCCGCCGGGTCACGCCGGCGAGATCCGGACCGACGGTGTCGCCTTTCCCGATGGTGTGGCAGGCCGCGCAGCGGGACTTGAAGAGGTACTCGCCCCGGTCCACCTTCCGGACCTCCCCCAGCTCCGCGTAGCTCTTCGGCGCCGCCGCGCTGAAGCCGTCGAGGAAGTGGAGGAGGGTGGTGACGAGGAAGCGCGGATTGTCCATCGCCGAGCTCCGCATCCATTCGCCGGTCGAGTCCCTTCCGAAGATGAGCGCCGGCTGGTGCCCGTCGCGGGTGGAGGCGTCCGTCAGCGAGGCGAGGCCCAGCTTCTTGCTGATCACGCGGATGTCGTCCTTCCTGCCGGTGAGGAAGAGCCACCCCGGCCCCACGTGGAACCGCTTCGCGTACGCCTTCAATGCCTTCGGCGTGTCGTGCTCCGGGTCGATGCTGATGGAATAGAAGAAGATGTCCTTGCCCACCCGATCGCCGAGGAGCCGCTGCACCTGGGAGAGCTTGGCGGTCTCCAGCGGGCAGCTCGCCGAACAGCGCGTGTAGATGAGGTTGATGACGACGGCCTTGTCCTTGAGCAGGTCGTCGTAGAAATGCACCATCTTTCCGTCCTGGGTGATCAACGGAGCGTTGCCGAAGTATCCCGGGCCTCCGAGGCCGGAGGCGCGCGCAGGCGCCGCCAGCAGGGCTGCCGCCAGAGCCAAGGCTCCCATCCCGCTGCGAAGACGTGCTCTCATCGCGTGTCGCTCCTTGTCGATGGAAGGGCAAGGCGAGCCGGAGATGGCTCCGGCCCGCCCCGGAGGTCCGACTACAGGGTGCCGATCGCCGCCGCCGCGCTCGTCAGCGCCGTGGTGGTGGTGTCGTAGGTGAGGTTCAGGGTCAAGAGCCCCGTCTTCGAGCTGAGGACCGCTCCCAGCGATCCCGCCGCCGCGGCCGTCGAGCTCGGCGCAGGGAAGAACGCGAAGGTGAGATTGATGGTATCGGCCGGCCTGAACAGCCGCGTCAGCCTCGCCTCGCACTCGTTGTCGTAGACGGTGCCGGTCTTCTGCCCGGTGCCCACCACGCCGCGGCCGTCGACCGAGACGACCACGCCGGGAGGCAGCACGGGGTCGGTGACGACGGTGGTGGTGATCACCAGCGGCCCCGAGAACTTCACCGTCTCGGGAAGTCCCGTCTTCAGCGCCGAGGCGGTGCCCGACACCTGGATGGTGAAGGTGGACGTCGTGGTCTGCGCCAGCGCAGGAGGAACGGCGAGCAGGAGCGCCCCCAGCACCCCGGCAGCGACAGGGAGGACCATTCGGAGAGACGTCTTCATTGTGCGCTCCATCCCGACTTTCAGGGAATTCAACGATTCATTGGTCATGGTTTTCGCTCGCTCGCCGCTAGTTGTACGCAGTCGGCAGGATGTCGTCGGGGGGAACGAAGGTCACGCCCTGCGGCGTGGAGATGGGCGTCGGCAGCGGCTGCAGGAAGGGCGCGCCGTTCGCGTCGATCTCCCAGCGCAGCAGCATGGCGTTGTCCTCGTGCACCGTGTTGTGGCAGTGCTCCATGAACATTCCGCCGAAGTCGCGGAATTGCATCCGCAGGGTCACGCTTCCTCCCGGCCGCAGCCTGTAGACGTCCTTGCGGCCGCGCTCCCACGCGGGAACGTTGGCGGCGCTGCCGTCGCGGGCGACGATCTGGCCCTCCTCGAAGTGGATGTGGATGGGGTGGTCCCAGCCGCCGCCGCCGTTCTGCAGCGTCCACTGCTCGGTGGTGTTGGCCGTGTTGCGGCCCGGCGCCGCGGAGATGCGGCCGAAGTCCGCGTCCAGCACGCCGCCCTGGTTGTCCGTCGCGACGCCCCAGGGGCCGATGAACGCCGTGATCTCCGCGCGGCTGCCGGGCTTCGCGGCGACCAGCGGAAGGGAATCGCTCGCGAGCGTGGGCTGCGTCGCGCCGCGCGCCCACTCGAAGTTCCTCAGGTGGAAGTTCGGCGGCAGCGCCGGGTTCGGGATCATCGGATCGGGCACCTGGCTCACGTCCGGCGACCCCGGCTGGCGCACGATGCGGAACTCGAGGAACTTGCCCACCACGGGATCGTTGGCGTTGCCGGCGAGCGCGTCGGCCAGCGAGAGGTCCTCGTCCGGCTTCCTGCCGTTGGTCTGCAGGGCAAGGTTGACGAAGTACACCCTGCTTCCCACCGCGTACCGCGAGAAGTCGATGACCACGTCGTAGCGCTCGGCGATTCCCTGCTCGTCGAGCTCGGTGAGCGGCACCGGGTGCGGCATGAGATTTCCGTCGTTGGCGATGAAGATCATCGGGGAGCCGTCGCTCAACGCCAGCTTGAAGAAGCGGGAGACCGCTCCGTTGAGGATGCGGAAGCGGTACTTGCGCGCCTCCACCTCGAAGAACGGGTCGTAGGCCAGGTTCACCGTCATCGCGTCGCCGATGAAGCCGTCGAAGTCGAACTTGTCGAAGGCGAGCTGGCCGTTGGCGTCCCACGCCTTGTCCGCCAGCACGAGGTTCACGTCGTATTCGAGGTTGCCGAACGACTTCGCCGTGCCGCTGGGGAGGCGGAGGTTGACGCCGTCGTTGATCGCCTCGTTGCCGCGATCCTTGCCGGAGTAGATGTTGAACATGCCGGCCATGCCCTTGTACACGTTCTGCGAGGTGAAGCTGAACATGTGGTCATGGAACCAGTGCGTGCTCATGGTCTCGTGCCAGTCGCCGGG
>DATDMU010000493.1:0-11677 GCA_036518615.1 Myxococcales bacterium | reverse complement strand
CCCTTGGGCGTGACCGGCCGGTTGCGGTTGGTCACGTAGACGGTGTCGAGGAAGATGTCCTTGAGGTCCGCGCCGGGGTCCGCCAGCATCACCTTGCTGGCCTGCTCCACGTCCTCCAGCCCCAGCGGATACTTGCGCTGGATCAGCTCGTTGAGCCCGGCGAGAAGCTTCTCGGCGAGCGCGACCTTCTCCGGCTCGCCCGAGATGAGGAAGACGTTGCCCCTCTGTCCGATATGGACCCCGAACCTCTGCTCGATCAGCTTGAGGTTCTCGCTCCGCCCTCCGGCGAGCGTCCTTGCACCGTCGTTGTCCAGCAACTCGAGCCGCGCGGAAGGTTCTCCCAAACTTGCCTCGTCCGGCCCCCCGGGGCCTCACTCCTGATCTAATCAAGCGGCGGCAGCAAGACAAACCCTTGCGGGGTGCGGCGGTAGTAATACGGGTCGGGCCACGGATAGCGGAGGTCCTTCTCCGTCACCAGCTGCCCGTCCACCAGCGCCCGCAGCGCGGCGGGGTACTCGCCGTGCTCGGTCCGGTACAGCTCCAGCGCGCTCTCCAGCCGCACCATCTGCCCGCGGGAGAGGACTCGCGCCACCGCGCCCCGCGGCGCGGAAACGTCCGCCGGAGCCGAGCCGAGCCGCGGCGCCACGGCGCGGACCACCAGCAGCGTGGCGGCGAAGCACCCGATGGACAGGGCCATGCGGACGAGCGCCCCCGTCCTCGCCAGCATCCTGCCGGAGCTGCCGATGCCGCTCGCCAGCGCCTTGGCGCCCCGCGCCGGGGCCACCGGCTTGAGATACCCCCACTCGACCAGGTCGTTGAGCGCCTTCAGCGACTCGAACTCGCCCAGCCGGGAGGCGTCGGCCACGCGCTGGACGTCCTTGCCCCCGGCGGCGAGACGGTAGACGAGCTTGTGCCGCTCGGAGGGCTTGCCGCCTTCGTCCTCGCCCGCGTCCGCGGCCACGCCGTCGATGGAGGGCAGATCGCGGGTGTCCAGCTCCCTCAGCACCTCGAAGGTGGCGTCGGAGGGGGGCGCCTTCTTCTTCAGCGCCGGCCACTCGTCCATGCGGCGGAAGCCTTCGAGGAGGACGCTCTCCGCGCGCACCGGCTCGAAGGTGGCGTGGGCGCCGTCCACCTCCTCCTGCGAGAACTCGTACGACCCGTTCTTCCAGGAGAAGAGCCTGTAGAGCGTCTCGGTGGTCTGCAGCCGCATGATCTGCGCCAGCTGCGTGCGGGTCAGCGCGCCGCTCTCCACCAGGACGTCGCCCAGGCGCTTGAGCGTGCGCTTCTGCGTGGCCAGCGCCTCGTCGAGCTGATCCTGGCTGAGCAGATCGGCGCGGAGCAGGAGGCCGCCGAGCAGGTTGCGCGAGTTGCGCGCCTTCTCGCTGGCGAAGACCACGTTGCCCTCGACGAAGAAGACCTCCACCTCCTCCTGGCTGGCCCGCAGCGTCAGCCGCCCCGTCTTGGTCTGGTGGCCGATGAGCTGGAGGATGTCGGCGATGCCGAAGTCCTTGAGGGTGCCGGAGAGCGCCATCTAGACCCCCTCCTCGGCGCGCTGGCGCGCAAGGAGATCGCGCAGGCAGAACGCATAGACGGCGATGAAGAGCGCGGCGCTGACGCCGATGCGCACGAAGGAGATGCCGCTGCGCACGGCGACGGGATGGTGGGCGAGGCCGCTCCAGAAGGCGACGCTGGCGAGGAGCGACCCGGTGATTGCGAGGAAGACGATGCCTCGGACCGGGTAGCCGAGCAGCACGTGTGGCGCGCCTGAGAGCAGCGCCAGCAGGCGGGAGAGGAGCTGGCGGCGGCGCTGGTACGCCTGGACGGCGAACTCCTTGCGCACGCGCACGGCGGCGTCGACCCCGGTGCGGCGGATGAAGACGTTCACGCACTGCGCGCAGAGCGCCTCCGCCGGACGCGCCTCCGGGTCGCAGCGCTTGCACACCTCGCGTCCGCAGCGATCGCAGCGGCCGCTCGGGCGCACGCGGGCGCTGCACAGATGGAGGGCGAGCAGGAGCGCCGCCACGAGCAGGGGCAATGCCGCCGCGAGCCCGGAAGGCACGCCGCCTGCCAGGACCGCCCGGACCTCGTCCGCCACCGGCGCGGCCACCCGCGCCTCCGCCTCGCGCAGCGGCGCGAGCTGCGCGTCGTCGAGCGGCACGTCCATCACGAACTTGTTCGACTTGCGGTTTGCCTGCAGGGACCCGCCGGTGAACGCCTCCACCGCGGCGCGATCCAGCTCGACCGCGCGCGCCTGCTCCGCCTGCGCCTTCTCCAGACCTTCCACCCCGCCCATGGCCAGGGCGCGCGCAAGGTTGAAATGGGGCGCGGCCAGGCCGTCGTGCAGCTCCGCCGCCTGCCGGTACTGGGCCACGGCCTTCGCGGTCTCTCCCTGCAGCACGTAGACGTTCCCGAGATCGTTGCGCAGCGCCGCCTGCGCCGCCGCGCTGTCGTCCTGCGCCTCGAGCGCGCGGAGGTAGAGCTTCTCCGCGGAGGCAAGATCGCCGTCGCGCTTGGCCTTGCGGGCGAGCGCGAAGGAGATCGCGAGATCGCCCGGCCCCTGCGCGTCGATCTGCCGCTGAAGGCGGGCGATCTCCGGGCCGGTGCCCTCGCCGTGCTCCAGCAACCACACGTCCACGGCCGCGCCGCCGTACGCAGCCACGCTGCCGATTCCCTCGGCGGCAAGCGGTGCAAGCGCCACGGCAATGAGCAGCGAAAGCGAGACCAGCAGCTCGGCGGTGCTCATGTACAGCGCGCAGGCCAGGAGCGCGCTGAAGAGCAGCGGCACCGGGCCCATCTGCAAGAGAAGCGGCAGGAGCAGCAGCACCGCGGCGAGCATCCGCGTCTGCCAGCGCCGCGGCCTTCCGGGAAAGAGATGGTGCACGTCGTGCGCGTAGAGCCGCGCGTGGCGGGCGAAGAGCAGCGCCACGAAGGCGCACCCGGCGAGGAGGAGCCCGGCGAAGAGGACGCCGAGCGCGTTCGCGAGCATGGAACGCGAGATGCGCGGATCGCGGATGGCCGCGCCCGCCGCGGCGGCGAGCTGGGCAAAGGCGGGCGAGAGCGCCGCCGGGTTTTCCGCGAGCAGCGCCCCGGCAAGGCAGGTGTGCGCCTCGGGCAGCGCGGGGGCGAACTCCACCGCCAGCCTGCAGCGCTGCACCGCCACCGCCGGCGCATCGGCAGCGCGGGCGTCGATGCTCTCGCGCACCAGCGCGGCGCCGATGGAGAAGAGATTTTCGATGGCCAGCTCGTCCTTCAGCGAGCGGACGCGCTGCTCCTCGTCGTCGGCGCGGCGCTCGTCGCGGTCGCGGACGTACTCGCGCCGCGCGGCCCAGTGCGCCTGGATGTCGGCGCTCTTCTCGGCGGGCAGCGTCACCGCGTGGTTGCCGGCGGCCACCGCGGGCGCGGCGGCGGGGACCGCGGGGGCCGGCGCGGTGGCTGCGGGCGCCGGAGCGGCCGCCGGATCGGGCATCGCCGGAACCGGAATGGACGCAGCCGGATCGGGCGAAGGCTGGGCCACGGTTGCCGACGCAGCCGCCACCGGCGCCAGGGCTTCCTGCGCCGACGCCGGCGCCGCGATGGAGACCGCGGCGCACAAGAGCCCGAGCGCGCGCGGAAAAATCCCCCTGGACGTCACCACCTCACTGTAGACGGTCCCGCCGAGCGCCAGCAAGGAATCGCCCCCGGATTCCGCTCTGCGATGTGGTATGCCGCCGCCCCATGTCCGACCCCGAAACGGCGCTGCGGCGGCTGCTCGACATCATGGACAAGCTGCGCGATCCCGGCGGCTGCCCCTGGGACCGCGAGCAGACGCTGAAGACGCTCACCCCGTATCTCCTGGAAGAGGCGCACGAGGTCATCGAGGCGATCGAGAGCGGCGACTGGCAGCACCACAAGGAGGAGCTGGGCGACCTGCTCTTCCAGGTGATCTTCCAGTCGCGCATCGCCCGCGAGGAGGGCAGGTTCGACTTCGCCCAGGTGTGCGAAGGCATCTCCGACAAGCTCACCCGCCGCCATCCGCACGTCTTCGCCGACGTGTCGGTGAGCGGCTCCGGCGAGGTGGTCAAGAACTGGGAGAGGATCAAGGCCGACGAGCGCAGGGAGAAGGGGCAGCCCAGCCGCAGCGCCATCGGCGGCGTGCCCGTCTCGCTGCCGGCGCTGGTGCGCGGCGAGCGCATGACCGAGAAGGCCGCGGCGGTGGGATTCGACTGGCCCGACGCGAAGAGCGTCCTCGCCAAGGTCCGCGAGGAGCTGGAGGAGCTGGAGGAGGCGATGCGGTCGGGACGGAACGACGCCATCGAGCACGAGCTGGGCGACCTGCTCTTCGCCGTCGCGAACCTCGGCAGGTGGGTGAAGGTGCACCCGGAAGAGGCGCTCCGCGGCACGCTGCGAAGATTTGAATCGCGGTTTCATTTCATTGAATCGAAGCTCGCGGAGCGGGGACGTTCGCCGCGGGAGTCCACGCTCGGGGAAATGGACGCGCTGTGGGATGAAGCCAAGGAGCGCGAAAAGTCCTGAGCTTGACGCGCGCCGCCGACCCTTACCCACAGGTGGCGAAGGCTGTGGAGAGCCTGTGGACAACTCCATGCTGCAGGCCCGTCCATTTCTGCGCGCCCGCTGGAAAAAGCCACCTCGCCATAGGCAAGTTGCCGTGGAATGCCTGCAACTCCGGGGACTTGATTGTTTTTGTTGCAGACTCAGCAGTTGCACTGACCCAAAGGCAAAATCGATGTTGCCGGGGCCGTGGACAACCTGTGTTCGGGCGCCATTTCCGGCCGGCGCATGGCGCGTTGACACCCACTTGCGCGGGTGCTATCTGCGTCGGCCCTTCAACGAAATCTCCGGGAGCGTTCGTGGCCAATACCCGTTCCGCAGAAAAAGCAAATCGCCAGGCGCAGAAACACCGCATTCGCAATAGCCACGTGCTCTCGACGCTGCGCGGCAGCATGCGGAAGTTCCGCGAGGCGGCCGCCTCGGGCGACGCGGCGAAGACGAAGGTCGAGTTGGCTGCAGCCGTGCGCCAGATCGCGAAGGCCGCCTCGAAAGGCGTGATCCACAAGGGCCAGGCGGCGCGCCGCATCTCGCGTCTCACCAAGGCGGCGAACCACCCGCCGGCCACGAAGTCGTAGCCCGCTACCTGAAGCGCTGCGCCACTTCGTAGCGCTCGATCGCCTCGGCAGCGAGCGTCCGCATCAGCCTGCGCAGGGCGGCGCGGCGGTTCGCCTCGGTGCCGAGCACGTCCACGCCGGCGAGGTAGTCCTCGCCTCCAGCCAGCGTATCCGCGTACTCCGGCGCCTCCACGCGGAGCTCCGCGTCGAGGCGGAAGGACGCCGCGCCTCCCTCGGCGCTCACGCCCGAGGGGGCGGAGCGCAGCGCGCGCACCTCGGCGCGCAGCTCGGGCGCAGAGGAAGAGTCCGGCTCCAGCATCCCGCGACCCGCCAGCTCGCGCCGCAGCTCGGCGGCAAAGAGTCCGCCCACCTCCGCCTGCGCCGTGTCGTTGCGGACGGCGGCGACGCGCAGTCCGCCCGCAGGCCTGCCGCGCACCGGCGCGTAGCCGCAGCCCGCCAGGGCGCAGAGACCGGCCAGCGCCGCGCAGAACCCCAGAGCGGCGAGCGCGCCCTGGACCCTAGGCGACGACAAAGTTGACGAGCCTCTTGGGAATCACCACCACCTTCTTGATGGTCTTCCCCTGCAGCCAGCCGGAGATCTTCGGATCCCGGGCGGCGGTCTCGCGGATGTCGCCCTCGTTCGCGGTGGCAGCCACCTGGACTTCCCCCCGCAGCTTGCCGTTGACCTGCACCGCGATCTGGTAGGCGTCGTCCACCACCAGCGCCGGGGCCGCCTCCGGCCAGTGCAGCACGGCAAGCTCCTCGGTCCGTCCCATCTCGCGCCACAGCTCGCTCGCGAAGTGCGGCGCGAAGGGCGCAAGGAGCTGCACCAGCACCTCCAGGCACTCGCGCAAGGAGCCGGCGTCCCCGGTCCAGTCCGCGGCGGCGTTGGACAGCTCCATCAGCGAGGAGATGGCGGTGTTGAACTGCAGCCGCTCGAGCTGCTGTGTCACCTTGAGGATGGTCTTGTGCGTGCGCCGCCGCAGGTCGTCGGGCGCGCCGTTGGCGCCGGCCGCGTCGGCCGAGGCGATCTTCTGCAGCGACGATTGCACCAGGCGCCAGACCCGCCCGAGGAAGCGGTGCTGGCCCTGCACCTGCTCGTCGGACCAGTCCATGTCCTTCTCCGCGGGCGCCGCGAAGAGGATGAAGAGCCGCGCCGTGTCCGCTCCGTACTCGGAGATGATCTCCCGCGGCGAGACCACGTTGCCCTTCGACTTGGACATCTTCTCGCCGTCGCGGCCCTTGACGATGCCCTGGGTGACCAGCTTCTGCGCGGGCTCGTCCACGCCGCAGAGCCCCAGCTCCTGCATCACCTTGGTCCAGAAGCGGAAGTAGAGCAGGTGGAGGACGGCGTGCTCCGGCCCGCCGACGTAGACGTCGATGGGCATCCAGCGATCCGCCTTCTCGCGCGAGAACGGCTCCTCGTCGTTGCGGGGATCGAGATAGCGGGCCCAGTACCAGGTGGAGTCGACGAAGGTGTCCATCGTCTCCGCCTCGCGGCGCGCCGGGCCGCCGCACTTGGGGCAGCGGGTGTTCACCCACGACGTCACCTTGGCGAGCGGCGGCTCGCCCATGCCGGTGAGCACCTCCTTCACGTCGATGTCCGGCAGGGTCACCGGAAGCTGGTCGTCGGGCACGGGGATGCCCTTGCCCTCGGGATCGTCCTTGGGGCAGTAGACGATGGGGATGGGCGTGCCCCAGTAGCGCTGGCGCGAGACCCCCCAGTCGCGCAGGTGATAGTTCACCGCCGGCTTTCCGATTCCGCGCCGCTGCGCCTCCGCGGCGATGGCGAGCCGCGCCTGCTCGGAGGGCATGCCGGAGAACTCTCCCGAGTCGAAGAGCACGCCGTAGTCGGTGAAGGCCTTGTCCTTCGGTGCGTCGGCCTCCGTTTCGGCAGGGCGCACCACCCAGTTGATCGGCAGGCCGTACTTGACGGCGAACTCGTAGTCGCGCTGGTCGTGGGCGGGCACCGCCATCACCGCGCCGGTGCCGTAGCTGGCGAGGACGAAGTTCGCCACCCAGACCGGCACCTCCTTGCCGGTGAACGGGTTCTTCGCGCGGATGCCCGTGTCGAGGCCCTCCTTCTCGGCCGCGGCGGCACCTTCGCCCAGCTCCTTGGCAGCGCGCCGCACCTTCTCCGCGAAGGCCCGCAGCTCCGCGGCCTTTTCCTTCGACGCCAGCTCCAGCACCAGGGGATGATCGGGAGCCGCCGCCACGTAGGTGGCGCCGTAGATGGTGTCGGCGCGGGTGGTGAAGACGCGGAAGGCCTTCCCCTTCGCCCCGGCGATGGAGAACTCGATCTCCAGGCCGTCGGAGCGGCCGATCCAGTTGCGCTGCATGGCCACCACGCGCTCGGGCCAGTCGATCCGGTTCAGGCCTTCCAGCAGCTTGTCCGCGTAGGCGGTGATGCGGAACGCCCACTCCGGGATCTCGCGCTCGACGACCATGCTGCCGCAGCGCCAGCAGCGGCCTTCTTCCACCTGCTCGTTGGCGAGCACCGTGTTGCAGCTGGGGCAGAAGTTCACCTTGGCGCGGCGGCGGTAGACGAGGCCGCGCTCCAGCATCCGCAGGAAGAACCACTGGTTCCAGCGGTAGTAGGCGGGATCGGAGGTGGCGATCTCGGTCGACCAGTCGATGGAGATGCCGAGGGAGATGACGTCCTCTTTGAAGCTCTTGATGTTCTTCGGCGTGCGCAGCGCGGGGTGGACGCCCTCCTTGATGGCCGCGTTCTCCGCCGGCAGGCCGAAGGAGTCCCAGCCGAAGGGGTGGAGGACGTCGAAGCCGCGCTTTCGCGCATAGCGGGCGAGGACGTCGGTGATGCAGTAGACCCGCGCGTGCCCCATGTGCATCTCGCCCGAGGGGTACGGAAGCATGGCGAGCACGTACTTCTTGGGCGCGCCGGGCCGCACGCCCGCCCGGAAGACGCCGGTTTCCGCCCAGTGCTTCTGCCAGCGAGACTCGATGGGTTTCGGGTCGTACCTGTCCTGCACGGTGTGGCGCCTCCGCCAAAAAGCGCCATTCTAGCGCGACGCGCCAGACCGTGGGGGTTCCAGTGCGGAAAGCGTAGCGGAATGAACCACTTGGACGCCGGGTGACACACCCGGCGCGACTCGCGGGCCCGTCCCGGCCCGCGCCGCCGCATCCGCCCGCGACAGCTCGGCGAGCCCGAAGATGCGGGTGGCGCGGCCCCAACCGACCGCCACCTGGGCCGCCTGCGCGAGAAGCCAGGCCAGCGCGATGGAGGTGGCACCGGACTGGACGAGCTGCAGCCGCAGGGTCATGAGGATGAGGGCCCCTCCGACCCCGGCGAGCGCGCCAACCGCGCCCACGGCAAAGGCGCGCGCCGGCCGCCGCAAGAGCAGCCGCGCCCCGCTCCAGAGGGCGAGCACGGCGGAGCGGCGCCCGGGGTCGGCCGCGAACTGCGCGCGCGCCGCCTCGACCACCAGATGGACGACGAAGAGCACGGCGGCCGCGCAGACGGAGGCCACGACGAGGTTGCGCTGGGCGGCGGTCTCCGTCGTGGCGCGCTCGCTGGCGCGGGCCGCGACCTTCCCGATCCCCGCGGCCGCCGCACTGCCCAGCCCGATCGGAACGAGGCCGGCGAGCAGCGTTCGCAGCATCCGCCCGTAGAGCTCCCCTCCGCCGGCCATCAGGGCCCCGAGGCGCAACGATCCGTCGCTGCGGGCCGCCGCGACCGTAGCTCCGGCGACGAACGGCGAGACGGCGAGGAGGCAGACCACGGCGGAAGCCGCGCCCCATCCCAGCGCCAGGGAGGGCCCCGGCTGCCGGAGCTGGCGCAGGAGCTCGATGAGCGTGGACCCTTCGAGCGAGGCCACGTTCCAGGCGGCGCCGGTCGAGTGATCGAGCTTTTCCCGGAAGAACGCGAACGCGGGCAACGCCACCAGACTCGAGGGGACGAGGAGCGACGCCCACCAGAGCAGGAGGAGGCGCCACTGCAGGCCGCGGCGCAGGGAGCGCCGGAGCAGCCGGGGCGTGATCACAGCGCCTCCAGGAGCGAGAGGGCCACCGCCGCCCACGCCTCGATCTCGAGGCCCCATCGCCGAGACGCGAGAGGCGCGCGCTCGCGCGTCCGGCCGTCGTCCAGCTTGTCGAGATCGAGCAGGACCTTCCGCTCCGGATCGAGCTGCGCCGAGGAGATGCGCACCGGCTTGTCGAAGACCCAGCGGTGCCAGCGCTCGCTTGCGGGCCAGTCCACCGTCTCCGACTCGCCTCCCTCGAACCGGAAGGTCACCCGCTGGGGAACGTGCGCCGCATACCTTCGCGCCTGCACCACCGATTCCCACGCGAAGGGGCCAGGACCGCCGGACTTCGCGCCCGGGTGCGCCTTGCCGAATTCCTCGCGCGCCGCCTTTTCCTGACGATGCGCCTGCTCCTCGCCGAGGACCTCGCGCGAGCCGTCGGGCCGCACCGAGGTGCCCGGCTCGGGCACCCGCTCGCGGGTCTCGATGCTCTCCACCCGGTCGTCCACCGGAGCGATCGCGTAGACCTGCTCGGAGAACCATTGCCGGACGCCATCGCCACCGGTCTGCGCGAGCGCCTCCTCCAGGTCCGCGGTGGAAGGGTGGCGGAAGCGCCAGCGGCGGTAGTACTCGCGGAAGCCGCGGGCCAGGAGGTCGCCTCCCAGGCGCTGTTCGAGGTCGTGGAACACCAGCGCGGTCCGCGAGTAGACGAGGCCGTAGGTGCCGCTCGACCACCGATCCCACGAGTTGCCGGCGATGGGATCGGCCTGGAACCTCTGCGTGCCGCTGCGCTCCAGGTCGAACCACGGAAGCGGCGGCGTGCGCAGCCCCAGCTTGCCGAGGATGCCGGGGGCGGAGATGCGCAGCGGCGTCTCCTGCAGCATGCGCGCATCCCAGAACTCGTTCAGGCCCTCGTCGAGGAACGGCTCCTCGAATTCGTTGGAGGCGAGCAGCCCCATGAAGTAGCCGTGTCCGAACTCGTGGACGGTGACGAAGCGCACCAGGTCCAGCAGAGGCGGGCCGAGCGCGCCCACGGTGGTGAAGAACGTCTCGTACTCCATGCCGCCCGACTCGAGGGCGTTGTATGGCGGCACCACCACCGTGACCTGCCGGTAGGGATAGGGCCCGAGCGTGCGCGAGAAGTACGCGAGCGCATCGAGGGTGGCGTCGAGCGCGATGCGCGCGGCCTTCGCGTACTCCGCGGGATGCAGCACGATCAGGTGGACGCCCCCGGCGGCGCCCGCTTGCGGAGGGAAGTCGCCCTCCAGCGACTGGAACCCGTTCCAGGCGGCGAAGGCGAAGTCGTGAACGTCGTCCTGCGCGATGCGGTAGCGGACGCCCTGCGGCGTCTCCTCCGGCGGCGCGACCTGTGCGCCCACCGAGCCCACCACGTAGCCGCGGGGCACGGTGAGGGTAGCGCGGTAGTTGCCGAAGTCGGCGTAGAACTCGCTGTGCAGGTGGAACTCGTGGCAGTTCCAGCGCGGCTCTTTCGCCCCGCGCTCGCCGGGCAACTCCAGCACGCCCAGCTTGGGAAACCACTGCGCGACGAGGTGGTAGGTGTCGAACCAGCCGGTGCGCGCCACCACCCGCGGGAGCTGATCGTGGAACTTCATCTCCAGCACGGCGGTGCCACCCGGCGGCACCGGCTGCGGCAGATCGAGGCGCGCCACCGTCCTGTCGGTCTCTGGCCCGCCGTCGGGATGCACGAACGCCCAGGGCACCGGCTTTCCCGACTGCGTCACCGCCTGGAGATCGATGTAGCCCCATTCGCCGTCTCGCGTGCGCACATCGGAGCGGAAGCCGCCGTAGCGGATCTTCTCCTGTGCGAAGGTGCTGCCGGGGCCTTCGAAGGCGTTGAGGTAGAGGTGGAGGTAGAGGGCAGAGACGGGCTCGGCGCTGCGGTTCTTCCAGGTCACGCGCTCGTTGCCCTCCACGGTGTGGCGGACGGGATCGAGCGTGGCCTCCAGCTCGTAGTCGGCCACCCGCTCCGGCCCCTCTTCGCGGATGCCGCCCCAGGCGCCGTCGTCGCTGGGAACCCGCACGGCCCCTGCCGACCCGGAGGCCAACCCGATTGCCACGAGCAGCGCGAGCATGCCCACGTCGTACTCGACGCGCGGGCACAACGGCAATACCATCCGCCGCCCCATGGACAAGCACGTCTACATCCACGACATCGCCGCCCACGACGGGCAGGAAGTGCTCTTGCGCGGGTGGCTCTACGGCAAGCGCTCGAGCGGCAAGCTCCACTTCCTCCAGATCCGCGACGGCACCGGCACCATCCAGTGCGTCGTCTCCAAGAAGGACGTGCCCGAGGAGGCCTTCGCCGCCGCCGACAAGGCGCACCAGGAAGCGTCGCTGGAGATCCGCGGCAAGGTGGCGAAGGACCCGCGCAGCCCGCTCGGGTACGAGCTGCACGTCACCGGCCTCACCGTCCTGCAGGGCGAGGGCGGCTACCCCATCCAGCCCAAGGAGCACGGCGTCGGCTTCCTCCAGGAGCAGCGGCACCTCTGGCTGCGCTCGTCGCGGCAGCGCGCCATCCTGGCGGTGCGCCACACCATCATCAAGGCCATCCGCGACTACTTCGACTCGCGCGGG
>DATDMU010000492.1:0-10265 GCA_036518615.1 Myxococcales bacterium | reverse complement strand
CAGCTGCGGGCGCGGGAAGTCGCGGCACGCAGTAGTCTCTGCCGCATGGACGGCCTGCTCCTCGACCTCAGGCAGAGCCTGCGCGCGCTCCTTCGCGAACCCGGGTTCACGGTCATGGCAGTCGCCGCGCTGGCCATCGGCGTGGGCAGCAGCACGGCGATGTTCAGCGTCGTGGACGCGGCGCTCTGGCGGCCGCTGCCGTACGGCGCGCCGGAGCGGCTGATCGAGTTCACGGCGGTAGAGGGAACGGGGACGCCCGTCCCGGTGGGGGCGGTCGAGCTGTTCGATCTGCAGAAGCGCGCCACCACCGCCGAGGCGGTCGGCGCCTTCTATCCGCATCCCGTGACTTACGCGTCGGCATCGGGAGCGCGGCAGGTGCGAGCCGCGAACCTCAGCGCCAGCCTCTTCGCGACGTTCGGCATCCGGCCTTTGCGCGGTCGCGCGTTCGAGCCCGGCGAGGACGTGGCGGGCGGAGTGCCGGTCGCCATCGTCAGCGACGCCTTCTGGCGGCGTGAGCTCGGCGCCGACCCTGCCGTGCTCGGCCGCACCATCCAGGTGGACCACAAGAGCGCGACGGTCGTGGGCGTCATGCCGCCCAAGGTGGCCTTCCCCCGCCTGGAGCGATGCGAGGTGCTCTTGCCGCTCGCGGTCCCCCCCGAGGCTCTCGCGCTGCCGGCAGCGAGGAGCGGGCTGTACGGCTTCGCGCGGCTCAGGCCCGGCGTTTCCGCGGCGGCGGCCAGGACAGAATTCGATTCGATCGTTCGCGCGACCAACGGCTACGGCATCCAGATCGAGCGGCTCGACCGATGGGTGACGGCAGCGGCGGCGCTGGCGCTGCAGGCGGCGTTCGCCGCGGTGCTTCTCCTGCTTCTCATCGCCTGCGCGAACGTCGCCCTGCTCCTGCTCATGCGCGGCACCGCGCGCGGCCGCGACCTCGCCATCCGGGCGGCGCTCGGGGGCGGCCGGCGCCGCGTCGCGTTTCAGCAGATCGCGGAAGGACTGGTCCTCGCGCTTGCGGGCGGATCTCTCGGCCTCGTCCTCGCCGCCTTCGCGGTCCGGGGCCTGATCGCCCTTGCGCCGTATCGCATCCCGCGCCTCGACGAAGTCGGCATCGACTGGCGCATGGGAATGTTTGCGCTGCTGGCCTCGCTGATCTCGGGCGCGCTCGCCGGCGCGGGGTCGGCCTGGCATGCGGCGCGCTCGGATCTCTTCCTGCTGCTGAAGGAGGGCGGCGCGGGCGCGACGCCGGGCGCCGCCCGGTCGCGCCTGCGGGACGCCCTGGTGGTTGCCCAGCTCGCCTTCGCGCTGCTCCTGGGAACGGGCGCAGGGCTGCTGGTGCGCAGCCTGCAGCGGTTTGCCGCCGTACCATTGGGGTTCGAACCGAAGGACCTCATGGCAGCCGTCCTGTACCCGCAAGGCCCTTCCTACACCCAGGCCACCGCGCAACTCCTCGCCGCCGTCCGAGCCGTTCCCGGCGTCCGGAGCGCGGCTCTGGTGGGCGCCTTGCCGCTCGACAGCGCTCACGGCGGCCCGGACGACAGCGTCCACGTGGAGGGAAGGAATCCGACCGACACGATGCCCGACGTCGCGAGCCTCAACTGGTACAGCCCTGGATACCTGGAAACGGCCGGCATCCCGCTCGTCCGAGGCCGGGACTTCGTTTCGAGCGATACCGCCGACAGCGCTCCGGTCGCCATCGTGAACCAGACCTTCGTGGCCCGATATCTCTCCGGCCGCGAGCCCATCGGGGCGCTGGTCAGCTCATACGACTGGCGGCCGACGGCGTTCACCATCGTGGGCGTCGTCCAGGACGTCCGCCAGGCGGGCCCCGAGTATCCCATCTTCCCGGAGCTCTTCCTGCCGCAAGGGATGTTCGCACGGAACAAGGGGGCTTACGGAGCGACGCTGGTGCTGAAGACGGCCTTGCCTCTGGGGCGCGTCGAGTCCGCCTTGCGGGCCGCGGCGGCGCCACTCGGCTCGCAGCTCCTGCTCGGGCCCTTGCGCACGCTCGACGACGTCCTCGGCCTGTGGTTCGAGCAGCGGCGCTTCCAGCTCGATCTGGCCATCGCCTTCGCTGCCGCGGCGTTGGGGCTGGCGGCCGTCGGCGTCTACGGCTCGATGGCGTTCGCGGTTGTGCAGCGGAAGCGAGAGCTGGCGGTGCGCGCGGCGCTGGGAGCGCAGGCGAGGCAACTCTCGCGGCTCGTTCTCGCGCGCGCCGCCCGCCTCGCAGCCCTGGGCATCTGCCTCGGCATCCTCGGCGCGCTGGCGCTGTCGCGCTTCCTCTCCGCGCTCGTCTTTGGCATCGGCGAGCGCGACCCGCTCACCTATGCGGCGGTGGCGGTGACGCTCCTGACCGTTGCTCTTGCCGCGAGCCTGTTGCCGGCGCGCGCCGCGGCGCGCATCGATCCGATGACCGTGCTGCGAAGCGGATGAGCCGCGCTTCCTGATAGAACGCCCCGGCAAGGGAGGCCGCATGGCCAGATGGTTCTTCGAGCCGGGGCACACCTCGGCGGAGTTCTGCGCGCGGCACATGATGGTCACCTGCGTCCGCGGGCACTTCAAGAACGTGCACGGCAGCCTCGTCTACGACGAGGCCGATCCGCTCTCCGCCACCATGGAGGCGGTCATCGAGGCGCGCGGCATCTGGACCGGCGAGGAGCAGCGCGACGCGCATCTGCGGTCGGCGGACTTCCTCGACGTGGAGCGCCATCCGGAGATCCGCTTCCGCGGCAAGGTGGCCGGCCGGTTTGGCGCCACCGAGTTCAAGGTCAACGGCGAGTTGAGCATCCGCGACATCGTCCGGCCGGTCGTCCTGGACGTGCGCGCGCTCGGCACCTGGTCCACGCCGTGGTGGGAGGGAAATGTCGACAAGGGGCCCAGGCTGCGCGCGGGATTCCTCGCCACCACCTCCATCAACCGCCACGACTTCGGCGTGAGCTGGAACAGCCCCCTCGATCGCGGCGGCGTGGTCGTGGGCGACCGGATCGACATCACCATCGACGCGGAAGCGATCCGCGAGGACGACTCAGCTAGCCGAACCGCCGGATGAGCCCGGTCAGGAGAGCGTACGCGGCCCGCGCATGGGCAGCTCCCGCCCCGGCGGCATCGGTCCGGCAGCGCCCCGCCGCGAGCGCGATGTCGAGAGCAGCCCCCGCCTCGCAACACTCGCCGCGCGCAATCGCAAACACCCGCGCGCGGTCCGCGAACCCGGTGCGTCCCACAGCTTCGGCGATATTGAGGCATACGCTGGTGCCCGCCCGAAGCGCCTGGTCCCGAAGCTTCGCGCCGGAAATCTCCGCCTCGCGAATGCACTCGAGCAACTTGCGCGCCTGCTGGTATGCATGGAGCCTTTCGTGAGGAAGCTGGAAGAAGTTCGACTCTCCCAGCCAGACGGAGCCCGCCGCAGGCGCCGCTTTTTCAAACACTTTGCAGGCGCTGTGACGGCCGAAGGCCGGCGCGAGCCTGCCCACGCACATCCACATCCACAAGCACCTGCACGTTGACTGTCCTTCGGCCCGCCGTCACCCACCTCGCGCGCGCACGCACGCATCGACGACCGCCCGCATCTGCGGCCCGAAGCGCGCCTTGTCGAACTGCCCCGCGTGCTCGTGCAACCGCAGCGGATCCGGCTGCAGCCTGTCGATGGCGGCAATGCCCTCGAGCAGCGACTCCACGGTCGGCTCGCGAAAGAACGCGCCCGTCTCCCCTTCGATCACCGTCTCCACCGCGCCGCCGCGCCCTAGCGCGAGCACCGGCCGCCCCGCGGCCTGCGCTTCGACGGGCGCGATGCCAAAGTCCTCCTCGCCGGGCAGCACGAAGAACCGCGCCCGCGCATAGAGGCGCGGCAGCGCGTCGAAGGCCACGCTGCCGAGAAACCGGACCGAAGGGCCCGCGGCGGCCTCGAGGCGCCTGCGCTCCGGCCCGTCTCCGGCGATCCACAGCGGCCGCTTCAGCCGCGAGAAGGCGCTCACCGCCAGATCCACCCGCTTGTACGGGACCAGCGCCGACACGATGAGCGCGTAGTCGTCCGGCCCTTCGGCGGCGGGAAGGAAGCGGCCGGTGTCCACCGGCGGGTAGACCACCGCGTCGACCTCGCGGTTCCAGTAGCGCCGGATGCGTTCCGCCACGAAGCGGCTGTTGGCGACGAGGCCGTGCACGCGGCGCGTGGAATGCACGTCCCAGCGTCGCAGGAGCGGCGCCACGGCGTGTGCCGCGAGGCGCGTAACCGTCGATGCGCGCCCCTCGCCGAAGTAGGCGTCGAACTGGTCCCAGACGTAGCGCATGGGCGTGTGGATGTACGCCACGTGGGTGGCGGAAGGCGCGGGCCTGCAGCCCTTGGCCACCGCATGGCTGGTGGAGAGGACGAGGTCGTACCCGCGCAGATCGAAGCGCTCCACGGCGAGCGGAAAGAGCGGGAGGTAATGCCGGTAGGCGCCCTTGGGCAGCCTGTCGAGGAAGCTCGTCACGATGCGGTGCCGCTCGATGATCGGACCGCAGGAGCCGGGCACGTACACCAGGGTGAAGACGTCCGCGTCCGGGTAGAGCAGGCAGAGCTGCTCGAGCACGCGCTCGCCGCCGCGGAGCCCGGTGAGCCAGTCGTGCACCAGCGCCACCTTCATCCCGCGGCCTCGCGGTACGCCTGGGCGTGCCGCCGCGCGCATTCGTCCCAGCGGAACGCGGCCGCTCGCGAGAGGCCCTTGCGCGACAGCTCCTCGCGCAGCATCGCATCGCCCAGCACGCGCTCGAGCTGCGCCCGCAGCGCCTCGGCGTCGCCGCGGGGAAAGTGCAGCGCCGCGCCGCCCGAGACTTCCAGCAGCGCCGGATCGTCGCTGGCGATGCAGGGCGTGCCGCAGGCCATCGCTTCCACCAGCGGAAAGCCGAAGCCCTCGTAGAGCGAGGGCAAGACCAGCACCGCGGCCGCTCGATAGAGGCGTACAAGCTCGTCGTCGCTCACGTAGCCGTGTCCCGGCCCCACCAGCTTCAATGCGGCGCCCGCCGGGAGCGCGGCGCGCAGCGTATCGAGCCCTTTGCGCGGCCCATCGTCGCCCGCGTAGAGGACGAAGCGGTCGCGCTCCTGCGCCGCGGGAGTGAAGCGCGCGTCCACGCCGTGATGGATGGCCCGCACCCGCTCCACCGGCACGGAGAGATGCGCCACCACCTCGCGCCCGATGGCCGCGGTGGGCACGATCACCCGCGCCGCGTCGCGGGCCCTCGAGCGCAGCGCGCGGGCGAAGTGGCGCGCCCGCGCCGGCTCCTGCGTCTCGGGGTGCAGCACCGTGGAGAGGTCGTGCACGGTGAGCACCACCGGGCCGGCAAAGAACGGCGCGGAGTGGTTGGTCTCGTGATAGACGGTGGGCCGCTCGCGCAAGAGCACGGCGGCGCGGGCGGCGTCGGCCAGACCGTAGGCGAAGGGCAGCCGCTTCATCGCCGCGCGCAGGCCGCGGGCGGAGGGGCCGGGGGCGAAGAGCGGGCGGGCGCGGATGCCCTCCACCGCCTGGAGCGCCTGGAGCAGCCCCGCGATGTACCGCCCCACGCCGGTGCGGGCGGCGGCCAGAGGAGCAGCGTTGATTCCCACGTCGAGCAAGGGACCCGAGGATGTAGCACCGCTGCCGCCGCGGGTGCACGCCGTCGTGGTCACCTGGAACGGCGCTCATCTCTTGACCGACTGCCTGCGCGCGCTCGCGGCGCAGGACACAGCCGTCCACGTCACCGTGGCGGACAATGCCTCCAGCGACGGCACGGCCTCGCTGCTCGCGCGCGAGTTTCCCGGCGTCGCCCACCTCGTCCTGCCCGAGAACCAGGGCTACGGGCGCGCGAACAACCAGGGCATCCGCCGCGCGCTCGATGCGGGAGCGGAGTTCGTCGCATTGATCAACAACGACGTCACCGTGGCAAAGGACTGGACGTCGCGGATCCTCCGCGCCGCCGACGCGCATCCCGGGGCGGGCCTCTTCACCGGCACCCTGCTCTTCCACGGCGAGGAGACGGTGAACTCCACCGGCCTTCAGATCGACGCGCTGGGCCGCGCCCGCGACCGCGACTTCCGCGTGCCGCTGTCGCGGCTCCCGCGCCAGGACGGCCCGGTTGCGGGCGTGAGCGGCGGCGCGGCGCTCCTGCGCGCCTCCATGCTGCGCGAGGTGGGCCTCTTCGACCCGGCCTACTTCGCCTACTACGAGGACGTGGACCTCTCGCTCCGCGCCGCGCGCGCCGGCTGGACGTCGTACTACGTGCGCGACGCCGTTGCGCGCCACCGCTTCGGCGCGTCGTTCGGAGCCGGCTCTCCCTTGCAGCGCTATCTCCTCGGCGTGGGCCACCTGCGCACGCTCGCGCGCCACCAGCCGCTGCTCAAGGCGGCGGCGCTGGTGCCGCTGACCGTGGCGTATCGCGCCGGCGTCAAGGCGCCGCTGGAGCTCTTGCGCAGGCGGCCGGCGCTGGCCTGGGCCGAGCTGCGCGCCGCCGCGGCCGGAGGAGCCATGGCGCTGCGCGCGCTCAGCGATAGATCACTGCGGCGGCGGTGACCGCCCAGCCCAGCAGCGCCGCCCAGAGCGCGCGGTCCTGCAAGAGCAGGCTGCCGGGATCGCCGCCCGCGTCCTCGCGCACGATGTGGTGCTGGTAGCGGAAGAGGGCGTAGATCACGAAGGGCACGGTGTAGAGCAGGTTGGTGGTGCCGAAGTGCTCCACCGTGCGCGGCGACTGCGTGTAGAGCGCGTAGGAGACGATGGCCGCGGCGGAGAGCGCCGTGAGCCAGCTGTCCACCAGGGCCACGTCGTAGTGGCCGAGCGCGGGCCTGTGCGCGGGCGCGCCCTGCCCCAGCAGCACCAGCTCCGCCCGGCGCTTGCCCAGGGCGAGGAAGAGCGCGAGCAGGAACGAGCAGACCAGAAGCCAGGGCGAGATCTCCGCCTGGATGCAGGCGGCACCGGCAACCGCGCGCAGCACGAATCCCGCCGCGACGATCATGACGTCCAGCAGGAAGACGCGCTTGAGGCCCGCGCTGTACGCGAGGCTGGACCCGAGGTACCCGGCGATCACCGCGAGCGTGCCCGCGCCGAGCGCCAGGGCGCCGCCCAGCGAAACCGCCGCCAGCACCGCCGAGGCGGCCCACGCCAGAGGCACCGACAGCCGCCCGGAGGGGATGGGCCGCAGCCGCTTGGAGGGGTGATGCGCGTCGGAGGCGCGATCCGCCACGTCGTTGGCCAGGTAGACCGCGCTGGAGGCGGCGCAGAAGAGCGCGAAGCAGGCCAGCACGCGAGCTTGCGCGGCGCGATCGAAGAGCCGCCCCGCGAAGACGATGCCGGCGAGGACGAAGACGTTCTTGCTCCACTGGCGCGGGCGCACTGCCTCGAGCAGCGGGGAGATGGGCATGGTCAGAACGAGAGCCGCTTGAAGACGCGCTCCGGCAGCGCCTTGATCGCCAGCATGACGAAGCGCCACCACCAGGGCAAATAAACCACTCCGTCCCGCCGCGCGTCGACCGCCCTCACGATGCCGCGGCCCACCTCGGCCGGCGAGGCGAACAGCGCGTTGTGGGCGAGCCCCGCCGTCATCGGCGTGTCCACGAAGCCGGGCTTGAGCGTGAGCACGCGCACGCCGGAACCCTGCATCCGCTGGCGCAGCGCCGAGAGCAGGGAGTCGAGTCCCGCCTTCGACGCGCCGTAGACGCCCACCTTCGCGCGCCCGCGGTCTCCTGCCACCGAGGAGAGCGCGGCGATGCACGCGCCCACCGGCAGCCGCGGCGCAAGCAGCGTGAGCAGGCGCGCGGGCGCGACCAGGTTCGTGCGCAGCACCAGCTCGGCGCAGTCCGGGTCGCTGTCGCGCTCCCGGGCGTCGCCGAGGATGCCCTGGGCGAGCAGCACCACGTCGGGAGCGCCCAGGTGCGCGACCACCGCCTCGTGACCGCCGTTCAGGTCCTGCACCAGCAATTCCACCGCCCCGCCGCGGGTGCGCAGGTCGTCGGCCACGGCGGCGAGCTTCGCCTCGTCGCGACCCACCAGCAAGAGCGTGGCGCCCCGCTCCGCCCAGATCCGCGCCGCCGCCTGCGCGATGGCGGAGGTGGCCCCGAGCACGGCCACCCTCACGCCGCCACCCGCCGCCAGAAGGAGGAGGAGAAGGCGGGATCGACGTGGGTGCGGAATTCGTCGAGCCGCGGGTAGGAGCGCGCGAACGTCTCCTTCGACATGCGCGCGTCCTTGGCCGGGTAGAGCGCGCCGCCCGCTTCCATGGCGATGGCCTCCAGCCGCGCGAAGTGCGCGAAGGTCTCCTCGCCGCGGTTGGGCAGGTCGAGCGCGAGAGTGAAACCCGGGCGGGGAAAGGAGAGCAGCCCCGGAGATCGTACGGCGCCGAAGCGCTTGAGCACGGTCAGCGGCGAGGGCGGCGCGTCGCGGAGGAGCGCGCGCAGCGCGTCGGCGGAGGGGACCACGCACTGGAACTGCAACAGGCCGCGCTTGCCGTAGAGCCGGTTCCACCGCGCGAGCGAATCGAGGGGAAAGAAGAAGGGGTCGTAGTGCCGCAAGCGCGAGCCGGCCGACGCCTTCTGCGCGGCGAAGTACAGCGCGTTGAAGGCGCGCACGGTGAGCCCGTTCACGGCAGGCACGTCGAGCGGCACGCTGCCTCGGGCGTGCGGAGGGCGCACCGCGCCGTCGGCATGGTCGCCGCGGAAGAAGATGCCGCGCTGCGCGCCGGAGAGGACGTCGAGCCACGCCACCGTGTATTCGCAGCGCGCGTCGCTCTCGTCGGCCAAGGTGACGAACTCGTCGATGCCGCGGAAGGGGATGGTCTCGGCGCGGATGGCGGGCCCGTGCACCCGGCGCAGCGCGAGCTCCGCCCAGGTGACGAGGCCGGTCAGGCCCAGGCCACCCACCGTGGCAGCGAAGAGGGCGTCCCCCGGCCCCAGCTCGCGGCGGGTGCCGTCGGAGCGCCAGAGCTCCAGCCTTCGCACATGGCTGCCAAAAGACCCGGCGCGATGGTGGTTCTTGCCGTGGATGTCGTTGGCGATGGCACCGCCCACCGACACCTGCCGGGTGCCCGGGACCACGGGCAGGAAGAAGCCGCGCGGGACCGCGAGGCGCAGGATCTCGCCGAGCGTGACTCCGGCCTCGCAGCGGAGGATGCCCTCCGCGTCGAGCGAGATGAAGCGATCGAGGCCGGCGGTCTTGATCAGCGCGCCGCCGTCGTTCAGGCAAGAGTCGCCGTAGCTGCGCCCCTGCCCGTACGGAAGCATCGGACGCAGCGCGGGGAGCGGGATCTGGCTGCGCCACGCGACCGCCACCTCGGCGGCATGCGCCGCGCGCGGATACCGTCCCCACGACCCGATCATGCGCCGGTTGTAGCACCGCCGGGCAGCGGAGTGCTGGCCCCTGGCCGCGCGCGGGGTCGCGCGCGACGTCCCGGCGGCGCCGCGGTGGTCCGCGCGCCGCGTCGGGGGCGCGGCGTGGTCGCGACTGTCTGTCGTTGGGCGCTACGCGGCCTCGCGAAGCGGCTCCGGATACATTGCCCGCTGCGGCGTGCGGATGGTCACGATCCGCGCCAGGGCGAGCAGCTTGAGCACCTGCCAGCCCGGATCCACCTCGAACCAGCGCGCCGAGAAATCCGGGCTCGCGCCCCACTTGTGGTGGTTGTTCTGGAACAGCTCGCCCATGGTGAGGAAGTCGAAGGGCAGCGTGTTGCGGCTTTTGTCGCCGTTGTCGAAGTTCTGGTAGCCGTACTTGTGCCCCGCCCAGTTCACGATGGCGCCGTGCACCGGTCCCATGACGAAGTGGAACGGCAGCATGAAGGCGAACTGCCACCAGTGCGTGGCGAAGGCCATGTAGAAGAGGACGTATGCCGTCCCGAAGGCGATGCGGGTGGGCCAGGCGTCGGCGAACTTCTCCAGCCAGGGCCACTCCGGCACGTCGCCGTCGAAGCGCGGCTCGGGCGCCACCCGGCGGTGCGCGTAGTCGGAGTACTTCTTCTTCGTCTTCCACATCATCGAGGCCGGGTTGCTGTGCAGCCAGGGCGTATGCGGATCGCGCTCGGTGTCGCTGAAGGCGTGGTGCTCGCGGTGGAGGATGGCGTACGCGCGCGGGTCCAGGTACGAGCTGCCCTGCACCAGGAAGGCAAGGAAGTGCAGCACGCGCTCGGTGCGCTTTGGCATCGTGTACATCTTGTGCGCTGCGTAACGGTGCTGGAACAGGCTCTGGAACAGGACGCTCAGCAGCCAATGCGAGGCAAAGAAGGCGTAGACCAAGGTTCCTCCGGGGTCCACGCCATGTAACGCTTCACTGTCATCG
>DATDMU010000491.1:0-8427 GCA_036518615.1 Myxococcales bacterium | reverse complement strand
CATCGCGAGCGGAATCAGCACCTCCGCCTGGCGCAGGAGCGGAAAATGGAAGTCCGCGGGCATCACCCCGCCGATGGTGTAGGTGCGGCCGTCGAGGACCAGCGTGCGCCCCAGCGCAGCCGGATCCGCCCCCAGCTCGCGGCGCCAGAAGCCGTCGGTGAGGACGGCGGTCCGGCTGCCACCCCCGATGTCCTCTTCCGGCGTCGGTCCGCGGCCGATGGCCGGCCAGATCTTCAGGGTGGCGAAGAAGCTGCCGCTGATGCGCGCGACGCGGATCTGCACCGGCGCGCCGCGGCCGGTGAGCGTCTGCCGGTCCGCGCGCACGCCTGCGACCGACGCGAAGGCGCGGCTCTCGCGGGTGAGATCGAGGAATTCGGGGCCGGGAAACGGCCAGCGCGCATCGCTGCCGGCGGGACGCTCGTACAGCCGCACCAGCTCGTCCGGCCGCGGCATGGAGAGCGGCCGCAGCACGACGCCGCGCAGCACGCTGAAGACCGCGCTGCTGCCGCCCGTGCCGACCGCGAGGACCAGGACCGCGCCGAGCGTGAAGCCGGGGGCGCGGAGGAGCGATCGCCCCGCGAGCCGCAGGTTGCCCATGACGCGCAGCCAAGCGAAGGCGGTGCCAGTACGGCGCCCTCGGGGAACGGCTGGAAGGCTGCGGCGAATCGTCCGGATCCGGGACCGCCGGTCCCGCCACCGGTCACTCGTGATAGAGGGAAGGGATGGCCCAGGCCGTGACGCGCGGTGCCCTCATGAAGCTGCTCGAGCAGCTTCCTCGCGAGGAAGAGAATCCGCAGAACGTCCGCACGCGCCTGCGCATCACCACCAGCGAAGGCAAGACCATCGTGGCCTTCGCCCGCGCCGGCGAGGGAAAGCTCGGGTTCACGGGTTGGGAGATGCGCAAGGGCATGACCGGCGAGGAGGACTGGCAGTATTTCGTCCTCGGCGCGGAACACGTGGGCGATCCGCTCCAGGTGATCAGCGAGAAGGGCCCGCTCGGGGTGGTGACCGGAGCGGAGCTGGAAGAGCGGCAATAGCGGCGCCGCCGTTCAGGACAGCTTCATCTCCACCCTGGCGACCCCGCCGGCGGGCACGTCGGCGATCCTGCTGATGCCGTAATCTCCCGCTGCCCATTGCAGCTGGACGACGTGCCTGCCGGCGGCGACGCCGGTCTTGGCCCAGGTCACGCCCGTGATCGACGCTTCTTCCACGCCGTCGAGGACGACCTTGACCGGTCTGGCGGGCGCGCCCTGGGTCAGGGTCACTTCGATGGCGCCAGGCTGCTCCTCCTTGAGCCGCGCTTCGAGCTGCGATTTCGCGGCAGTCGTGGCCTTTTCGGTGGCATCCTTCTGGTACTTGATCATCTCGTTGAGCGCGGCCATGCCGCGATTGAATTCCGCGACCCATCCGTCCGTCTCTTCGCCGCGGCGCTTCTCGATCTCCAGCTCGAAAGCCCTGGCGAGATCGAAGAGAGGCTTCTTGTCCTCCTCCTTCACTCCTGCCCGGGCGACGAAATAGCCGGCCCAATCGAGCTGGAACTGAAGGGTCAGCTTCTCCATCGCGGTGACGGTGGAGATGTAGCGCAGCCATCCGCTCGACCAGCCGAAGACCGTATCGCAGAGCTGCAGCAGACCGGCGACCGCGATGGCCGCGACGCCGATCTGCGTCAGCGCGAGCTTCGTCCCCTCGTCCTTCCAGACCGCGGCGAGCATCGGGCCGCTCGCCCCGATGATGACGAGCGCATAGGCAATGGTCCGAATCACGATCGAGCCGCGCTTCTTCTTCTTGATGCTCGTCCAGTACCAGTCGCGCGCTTGCTGGGCCATTGCGGTCGCGTGCGCGTAGATGGACGACACGGCGTCGGCTGCGGACTTGTCCAGGTAATCGTCCCATTTCAGTCCGCCGTCCTTCTCGATCTTGATATCGGCCTTTGCCATCGTATCCCCCTGCGCGAATATCTCCAGCACGGCGTTGCTATGCTGTCAATCCGGTAAGGCAATCGGCCGGCGTTCGTGACATCGTGGGGCCAGCTTCACAAAGGAGCCGTCCCGATGACCGAACCGATCGATGCCGCGCCGGTGCTGAACGAGAACCTCGACGGGTGGTGCCGGGCCAACGGGCTGCGCTTCACCGTCGCCACCGCCGAGCAGGTCGGCGCCGAGTGGACCATCGCCGAGCACCACCTGCAGGCCTACGGCATCGTCCACGGCGGCGTGCACTGCGGCGTCATCGAGACGCTCGCGTCGGTGGGCGCGGCGGTCTTCGCCTCTGCCCGCGGCCAGACCGTGGTGGGCCTGGAGAACCACACTTCCTTCATCCGCGCGGTGCGCATCGGCGAAAAGCTCGCCGCCGAGGCCCGGCCCATCACCCGCGGCAAGAGGACGCAGGTGTGGGAGGCCACCGTCAAGAACCAGGCCGGCGAGATCGTCGCCACCGGCCGCGTCCGGCTGCTCTGCCTCGAGCCGGGGACGGTGGTGGCGGGAGAAGCGCCGCGCGGCACAGTCGGGAAAATCCCGCAAGGCGTATAGTGACACGCCAAGCGCGGGGGTCTTCCATGGCGAGGCTGCGTCCGGTGGTGATCTGGCTCGTGGGCATCCTGCTCGTCGGGAGCGGCTGCAAGAAGAGCGGCGATCAGGCGAAGGACGCCGCCATCGTGCTGGGCGTGCCGACGGCTCTCGGCACCATCGAAGGGATGGACTCGCTCCGCGCCGCGCAGCTTGCGGTGAAGGAGATCAACGAGGCGGGCGGCGTCGACGTCGGGGGCACCAGGCGCAAGCTCGCCGTCGAGTCCATCGACACCCGCGAGGCCGAGGCGGGCCTGCCGGTCAACGACGCGCTCGCCGCGATGGAGAAGCTGGTGGGCGAGAAGAAGCCCGCGGCCATCGTGGTGGGAGCGTTCCGGTCGGAAGTGCTGCTCTCCGCGATGGACATGAACGTGAAGTACAAAATCCCCTATCTCTGCACCATCGCCATGTCGCCCGAGTTCGAGAAGAAGATCGCGGGCGACTACGACAAGTACAAGTACAACTTCCGCCTCGGCCTGAACGCGCCCTACCTGGTCGGCAACATGGGCAAGGTGCTCGACTTCATCCACAGGAAGCTCAACTTCGACAAGCTGTATCTCATCCACCAGGACCTGGCCTGGGCGAAGGGAACCGCCGGCGGAGTGGCCAAGGTCACGCAGGCGGCGGGCTGGACGGTGGTGGGCACCGACGCGTATCCCACCGGCTCGCGCGACTTCTCCTCCAGCCTCACCAAGGTGAAGGCCACCAATGCCCAGGTGGTGGTGCCCATCTTCGACATGCCCGAGTCGGGCGTCCTGGTGAAGGAGGCGCAGTCGATGAAGGTGGGCGCGCTCTTCGCCGGCTTCATCAGCCCGGCGGCGCCCGGGACTGCCTGGAATACCTTCAACGGCGAGATCGACGGCCTGGTCAACTTCCTCTTCGAGCCCGGCGCCATTCCGCTCAAGACCGAGCGCTCGACGCACTTCAACGAGGCGTACGGCAAGGCGTACGGCGAGGATGCCCGGATGAAGCTCAGCGGCCACGGCCCCGGGCCCTCGTACGATGCCGTCTTCGTGCTGGCCGAGGCCATCAAGCGCGCCGGCTCGCTCGACCCCGACGCGCTGGTTTCGCAACTGGAGAAGACCGACATGGAGGGCGCGATCGGCAAGATCGCCTTCAACAAGAGCCACCAGGTCGTCTACGGCGAGGACCCGAAGCAGGGAGCCACGAGCCTCGCTTTCCAGTGGCGGGCCGGCAAGCGCGTGGTCGTCTATCCCGAGGGCGCCGCGGAGTCGCAGATCGAGGTCGCGGTCGCGGCGAAATAGCGGATGGCGCAAAGCATCCTCGCCGGCACGCTGGTCTTCGGGTTCGTGAACAGCGTGGTGCTGATGCTCACGGCGCTGGGCTTCAGCCTCACCTTCGGGCTCTCGGGCGTGGCGAACTTCGCCCACGGCGGGCTGTATCTGATGTCCGGCTTTCTCGCCTGGATGCTCATTCACTACCTGAAGCTTCCCTTCGTCATCGCGGCGGTCCTCACCATCGCGGCGATGGGCGGGCTCGGCGCGCTCGTCTACCGCGTGGTGCTGCGGCCCGTGCGCGGCATCGTGCTCTCGGAGGTGATCAGCACCTTCGCGGTCGGCGTCGCCATCATCGAGCTGTTCCGCTGGAAGGGCTTCACCACCTACGATTTCAGCCTGCCCGTCTTCGTGCGCGGCGGCGTGCGGATCCTCGGCGTGGACCTCGACTACCAGCGCGTCTGCATCGCCGCCATCGGGATCGGCCTCACGGTGCTGCTCTGGGCGTTCACCCGCTTCACCAGGACGGGTCTTGCCCTGCGCGGCATGTCGCAGGACGAGTACACCGCGCTCTCGGTGGGCATCGACTCGGACTGGGCGGCGATGCTGAGCCTGGCGCTCGGATCGGCGCTCGCCGCCGTCGCCGCGATGGCGCTGTTGCCGCTCGGCATCATCTCCATCAACACCGGCTACGACGTGCTCCTGGTCGCGCTCGCCGTCACCGTGCTGGGCGGGCTGGAGAGCACGCCGGGCATGATGGTGGGCAGCTTCGTCATCGGGTACGCCACCGCGCTCACCGGAGCGCTGCTCGGCCCGCGCTGGAACGAGGTGGTCTATCTCGCCGCCATCGTGCTGGTCCTCGGGGTGAAGCCCTCCGGACTTCTCGGCAGCTCGAAGGAGCTGGAAGAGCGTGTCTAGGGTCGCGCACGGCTACCGGCGGGAGCGGCTCGACCGCGGCATCAAGGCGCGCTCCGACGACATCTTCGCCATCGCCTCGCTGCGCGACCTCTGCTACGTGCTCCTGCCGCGGGCGCTCGCCGTCCTCGCGCTGCTCGCGTTTCCGCTCTTCGAGACGGTGGTGAGCGGCTATGCGCAGACGGTGATCATCAACACGCTGGTGATCGCGCTCCTCGCCCTGAGCTGGGACCTGCTCGCCTCGGCCGGGCTCGTCTCCCTCGGTCAGGCGCTCTTCGTCGGCACCGGCGGATACGCCGCGGGGTACCTGGACGCGCGCCTCGGCCTCGGCCCTGCCTTGTCCATCCCGGCGGCCACGGTGCTGGGCGCGCTGGTCTCCACCGCGCTGCTCTTTCCGCTCCTGCGCCTGCGCGGCATCTACTTCGGCATGATCACCTTCGCGCTGCCGCTGCTGCTCATGCGCGTCATCGAGACCACCGGCTTTCTCGGCGGCACCGAGGGGCTCTCGGGCCTCACGCCCTTGCCCGGGCGCACCACCGAGCTCTATCTCGTCACGGCGGCGGCGCTGGTCACCATCGCCGCGTTCCGCCGGCTCGCCACCAGCGACTACGGGCTCGTCTTTCGCGCCATCCGCGACAACGACCGCACGGTGATGGCCGCGGGCTTCGCCATCCAGTGGCGCAAGGCGCAGGCGGTGTTCGTCGCCGCGCTGCCGGCCACCTTCGCGGGCGCCTTCGTCACCCATCACTACCAGTTCGTCGGCGTTCCCGCCTTCGCGCTCGACTACTCCATCCTGCCCTTGACCTCCGCGGTGGTGGGCGGGGCGGGCAGCTACCTGGGCGCGGTGGTGGGGAGCTTCATCCTGGTGCCGCTCTCCGAGCTGATGCGCGAGTTCGGCTCCTTGCGCGTGGTGATCTACTCGGCCATGCTCCTGGTGTTCACCGTCGCCGTGCCCGAGGGCATCTTCCGGATGGTGGTGCGCAAGTACGGCCAGTTCGAGAGGCTGGTGCCCACCGAGGAGGCCGGCGGTGGCCGCTGACATCCTCCTGCGCGTCGAGGGCCTGTCGAAGAGCTTCGGCGCGGTGCAGGCGGTGAGCGACGTCGGCTTCGAGCTGCGGGAAGGCGAGGCGCTCGGCGTCATCGGCCCCAACGGATCGGGCAAGAGCACGCTCATCAACCTCATCACCGGCTTCGTGAAACCGGGCAAGGGCCGCGTCGAGCTGCGCGGCCGCGACATCACCGGCATCGCGCCCCACCGCGCGGTGAACCTCGGCATCGCGCGCAGCTTCCAGATGGCGCGGCCATTCTACGACCTGCCCGTCTACAAGAACGTGGTCATCCCGGTGTACTCGCCCAGATCGCGCAGGAACCTCGGCGCCGAGTTCGGCGACCGGGACGAGGCGGCCATCCACCTGCTCGAGGACGTGGGCTTCGAGCGCGACTCGCAGGTGATCTTCAAGAAGGCCGGCGAGCTGCCCCACGGCTACCTCAAGCGGCTGGAGCTGGCCCGATGCCTCGCGCTCGACCCCGACCTGCTCATCCTCGACGAGCTGTTCTCGGGAATGAGCATGTCGGAGATCGCCGGCATCCTGCCGCTGCTGGAGCGCATCCGCGCCGCCGGCAAGACGCTCTTGATGGTCGAGCACCGGCTGCGCGAGCTGTTCCGGGTGGTCGATTCCGTCCTGGTCCTGCACTTCGGCCGCAAGATCGCGGAAGGCGCGCCACGGGAAGTGATGGCGCGCAAGGAGGTGGGCGAAGCCTACCTGGGCGCCGAGGCGCAGGCGTGATGCTCGAGGTGCGCGGGCTGATGGTGTTCTACGAGAACGCCCTCGCGGTGAACGACCTCAGTCTCTCGGTCGAGCGCGGCGAGGTGGTCGGCGTGCTCGGATCGAACAGCGCGGGGAAGACCACGCTGCTCAACACCATCGCCGGGCTCACGCTGCACCTGATGGGGCGGGAGCAGCGCAAAGGCGGCATGCGCGTCACCCTCCGGGGCAGCGTGACTTTCAATGGCGAGCGGATCGACGCGCTGCCGCCGCGCGAGCGGGTCGCGAAGGGCATCGTGCTCTGCCGCGAGCGGCATCCCGTGCTCCGCGACCTGACCGTGGAGGAGAACCTGAGGCTGGGCGGCTATCTGCAGCCGGAGCGCGAGGTGAAGGCGGCCCTCGGCGAGGCGTACGAGCTCTTCCCCTCGCTCCTGCGCGCGAAGAGGCGCAAGGCGGGAGTGCTCAGCGGCGGCGAGCAGGAGATGCTCGCCATCGGCATGGCGCTCTCGGCGCGGCCGGCGCTCCTGCTCCTCGACGAGCCGCTGCTCGGGCTCTCGCCGCACATGCAGAGCGAGGTGGTGCGAGGGGCCAGGGAGATCAGCAGGCGCGGCGTCACCATCCTCCTCGCCGAGCAGTACGCGCGCCCGCTCGCAAACCTCCTCGACCGCGCCTACGTCATCGAGAACGGCTCGCTGGTGATGAGCGGCACCGGCAAGGAGCTGATCGACAACCCCGAAGTGAAGTCGGCCTATTTCGGAGTCTAGCCGTGGGCGGTCCTGCGCGAACCATCGCCGAAGCCTTTCGCGGCGTGGCCGCGCGGTTCCCGCAGAGGACCGCGGTGATCTTCCTCGGCGAGCGCTATCCTTACGCGCAGATCGACGCGTGGTCCGACCGGCTGGCGGCCTCGCTCGCGCGCCGGGGAGTGCGGTGCGGCGATCGCGCGATCATCTACGCTCCCCATTCTCCCCAATGGGTGGTCGCGTGGATCGCGCTGCAGAAGCTGGGCGCCGTCGCGGTGCCGGTCACGCACGTGTACGGGCCCGAGGACCTGCGCTTCATCGCGAGCGACAGCGGGGCGGAGACGGTCTTCTGCGCCGACACCAACTTCGGCCACCTCGACAAGGTCCGCGCGCGGACGCCGCTGCGGCGCGTGATCGTCACCGGACTCGCGGATCTGCTGCCCGCCTGGAAGCGGATCGCGGGCCACGCGCTCGATCGCATTCCCCGCGGGAAGGTGAGGGCGGGCGAGGAGGTGCTGCGCCTGCGCGATCTCCTCTCCGAGCGCACCCCGCCGCCGCCGACGGATTCCGCTGCCGCCGGCATGGCGGAGATGCTCTACACCGGAGGCACCACCGCCTTCCCCAAGGGCGTGCCCTTCTCGCAGGCGCTCTTTCTCGAGGCGTGCGAGCAGCACCTCGCCGCGGCGCGCGCCCTCATCCCCGAGGGAGAGAACGTCGTGCTGCAGGGAGCGCCGCTCCATCACATCCTCGGCCAGGTCTTCGGCCTCGGCGCGCTCCTGTACGGCGAGGCGATGGTGCTGCTCCCGAAGACCAACCTCGACGCGCTCCTCGAGCACATCGAGCGGCACCAGGCGAAGACGCTGATCGGCACGCCCACGCTCTATCGCATGCTGCTCGAGCACGACCGCCTCGATCAGTACGACCTTTCCAGCCTGCGCTACTGCTTCTCTGGCGGCGACGTGCTGCCCATCGAGACGGGCAACCGCTGGAAGGAGCGCACCGGGCAGCCGCTCCTGCAGGGGTACGGCGCGACGGAGACGTGCGGCGGCGTGGCGATGGCGCGCGCGGGCGAGGAGCTTCCTGCCGGCTCGGCCGGCAAGGTCTGCGCGCATCAGGAAGCGCTGGTGGTGGATCCCGGGACGCTGGAGGCGGTCGCCGCGGGAGAGCCGGGCGAGCTTCTCGTCTCCAGCAAGCACATGGTGAGCGG
>DATDMU010000490.1:0-7967 GCA_036518615.1 Myxococcales bacterium | reverse complement strand
CGGCGTGACGGTCAGCTACTACGAGTGGATCCAGAACAAGCGCATGGAGCACTGGAGCGAGACGGAGGTGAACGGCCGTCTCGAGCAGGCGATCAAGTCCAACTACCGCATCATCCGCGACATCGCCCGCAACACGCCGCGCAGGACCGCGACGCACAACTCCACGCGGTACTGCATCGGCAAGGAAGTCGACATGCGCACGGCGGCGATGGTGCTCGCGCTCAAGCGCATCGAGGCGCACTACCAGCTGGAGGGATTCTCGCAGTAAGGGTATTTTCTCCGCTCGCACTCACCTCGTCTAGGAATCGTGGGACAACTTGAGCAGCTCTCGTGCGTATGCGGGTGCCTACGCTCAGTGGCAAAGAGCTCAGTCATTTCGGCGAGTGCATGAACGCAGTGCGGTCGTTCTGAGGTACTTCTCGCTCGGTGGGGCCGGTTGACCGCCACGAAGCGCAGTACTCGGTCATCTTGCGAGGCCGCCGCCGGAACGATTTCGCGATGGACTCGTCCCGGGACGAGCTGACGAGATGACAAAACATCTGCCGCGCGGTGGGAATGGGCGTGAATGAGCGGCCGCGCGCGGGAGCCGGCGGACCTCCATCGGTCGGCCGGCTGCCTCGACGGCCGCCGGGACGAAAGCGGCAATGGGATTCCGAATTCAATGCGCGCGGCTGTCGCGGTGGCCGGACGGCCGATGACGGCAGCCGGCGACGGGGCGGCCATGAACAGCGCAGCGAGGCGTGCACTCAAGGAGTGGCCGACACGTCGGCGAGCCTGCCGCGGCGCTCGTAGAGGACGATGGTCCAGCTGCGCCAGGGCGCATCGGCCGGCACGGAGGCGGCGGCGCGGCAGACGTGCGCGTGCGCGTCGGTGGCCGAAGGCATCGGCGCGTCGCAGGCGAACTGGTGCGCGCCCATCCACTGCCGCGCCTCGCCGATCTCGCGGCCCTCGGGGATGTACATCAAGAGCCGCCCGCGCACGTTGTCGATCTCCTTCGGCATGGAGAACGGCGGCAGCTTCGGCGCGCACGCGAACAGCACGAGAAGGCAGAGCCGCCTCACGCCGCGCCCTTCGCCCGCCGCTCCAGCGCCAGAAGGCCGTCCCACGCCGCGTTCTTGTACAGCTCGGAGAGCGTGGGGAAGTTGAAAACCGCGTCGATGAACAAATCGATGGTGGCGCCGGCGAGGATCGCCACCTGGCCGATGTGGATCAGCTCGGTGACGCTGGGGCCAATCGCGTGCACGCCGAGGATGCGCTTGTCGGGCGCGAAGAGAATCTTGAGGAACCCGCTCTCCGCGCCGAGGATCTCGCCGCGCGGGTTGTCGCGCATCGACGCGCGGCCGGCCAGGTAGTCCACCCCCTCCTTCTGCAGTTCCTCCTCGCTCCTGCCCACGTAGCTCATCTCCGGGATGGTGTAGATGCCGTAGGGGATGTGCGGGTCGATGCGCGTCCTGTAGGGAAGGCCGAAGGCGTGGCAGACCGCCACCCGCCCCTGCTCCATGCTGGTGGAGGCGAGGCCGGGAAAGCCGATCACGTCTCCCGCCGCGTAGACGTGCGGCACCGCGGTCTGGAAATGCTCGTTCACCGCCAGGTTGCCGCGCTTGTCGGGCTGAAGGCCCAGCGCCTCGAGGCCGAGGCTCGCGGTGTTGCCGGTGCGCCCCGCGGCGGCGAGCACCGCGGCCGCGGTCTCGACCGCCCCGCTCTGGGTGGTCACCGAGCAGATGCGCGTCTTCGCGTCCAGAGCGCAGCTCACCGGCGCGTCGCCGAGGCGCAACCCGAGCCCCAGCCGGAGCAACTCCTGGTGGAACCGCTCGCCGATCTCCGCGTCGAGGAACCCGAGCAGGCGGTCCTTGCCGTCCATCACCGTCACCTTCACGCCCAGCGCCGCGAAGATGCAGGCGTACTCGGCGGCGATCACGCCGGACCCGAGCACGATCATCGATTCGGGGATCACCCCGATCTCGAGGATCTCGTCGGAGTCGTAGATCTCCGGCTCCTCGAAGGGAATCCACGACGGCCGATGCGGCCGCGAGCCGGTGGCGATGAGGAAGACGTCCGCGGAGAGCGTCTCGCCGGTCTCCTCGATGCGCACGGTGTGCGGGTCCACGAACGCGGCGGTGCCGGGGTAGAGCGAGATGCCGTGCCGCTCCACGTTGCGGGCGATGCGGCTGCGCTCGCTGCCGACCACGAGGTGCTCGCGATGCAGGAAGGTGCTCGCCGAGTACGGCTTGGGCAGCGCCAGCACCGCCGCCTCCAGCCCGCGCGAGGTCATGCCGGTGATCGCCAGCGCCGTCTCGCGCAGCGTCTTGGAAGGCAGCGTGCCGGTGTTGGTGCAGGCGCCCCCCAGGCGCGGCGCGGTCTTCTCCACCAGCGCCGTCTTCTTGCCGGAATCCGCCGCCTGCGCCGCGCCCCGCTCCCCCGCGGGCCCGCTGCCGATGACGACGAGGTCGTATCTGGCCATGCGGGAAAACTAGACTATTGTGGCGCGCCTTGCATTGGACCGACGAAGGACATCCGCTCTGGACCTGGCTCCTGCGGCTCTGCGCCGCCGCGACCGTGCTGCCGCTCTGGAGCGCGAGCCACCTGCCCTTCACCGACCTGCCGCAGCACGTGGCCGCCATCGGAACGCTCCGGCACTGGTGGGACCCGGCCTGGAAGTCGCAGGAATACTTCACCCTCGCGCTCGGGCAGACGCAATACCTGCTCTATTACCTGCTCGGCGCGGCGCTGGCCTTTCCGCTGGGAACGGCCGAGCGCGCGAACCTGGTGCTGCTCTCGCTCACCGCCGTCGCCTTTCCGTACTCGCTCCGCTCGCTCCTGCGCGCGTTGCGCGCCGACCAGCGGCTCGCGCTCTTCGGCTGCACGCTCTTCTGGTCGCAGGCGCTCCTGATCGGCTTCTTCAACTACGTGGCCGCGATGCCGCTGCTCCTCTGGGCCCTTGCGCTCTCGCTGCGGCAGGCGGAGACACCGTCGAGGCGAACGCTCTCGCTCCTCGCGGTCACGGCCGCGGCGCTCTTCTACCTGCACCTCTCCGCCTTCGTCTTCCTCGCGCCCGCCGCCGCGCTGGCGTCGGTGGGCGTGCCCCGGCTCGCCCCGCTGCGCGACTGGCCGCGCAGGCTTTCCTGGGCGGCGCCGGTGGCGGTGCTCTCGGTGGCCTGGCTGCTCAACAGCCCGGTGGTGCATCCGCAGATGGTGGGCTGGAACCAGGCCATGACCGTGGCCTGGGAGGACCCGGCGGCGTCGCTGCGCAACCTGACCGACGCGCTGCTCGACATCTGGCGCGGCAACGGCGACGAGGTCTGCCTGCTCCTCCTCATCTTCGCCGCCGCGCTGCTCGCGTGGCCGCAGCGTCGCGAGCCGGAGGAGCATCCCTGGAGGCGAGGCCTGGTCGCGGTGTGGGTGGGCTTCGCGGTGCTGCTCTACCTGGCGTTTCCCGTCTCCATCGGCTGGATGTGGCAGCTCAACGAGCGCTACGCGCTGGTGTTCGCGCTGCTCCTGCCCGCCCTGCTGCGCCCGGCGCGCGGCGCGCGCGGAGCGGTGCCGCTCCTCCTGGTCGCCTTCACGGCGCTGTTCGCGGCGGGCACCGCCTTCGCCAACATCCGCAGCTTCGAGCGCGAGGTGGGCCCCTTCGATCAGGTGCTGGCGCGCGCGCAGCCGGGGCGGCGCCTGATCGGGATGATCTTCGAGCAGAACTCGCGCTACGCGAAGTTCAGCGCGTTCCTGCACTTCCACGCGTACTACCGCGCCCGCATGGGCGGCGTGGCCTCGTTCTCCTTCGCGGAGCTGCCGCAGTCGCCGCTCCGCTACAGGCCGGCGACGGCCCCGCCGCCACATCGCGCCGGCTGGGAGTGGCACGCCAGCGCCTTCCGCAACGACGTCGACGGCGTCTGGTACGACTACGTCCTCGTCCACGGCCTCGTCGATCCCTTCGCGGTTCCGCAGCCCGGGCCGCGTTGGCGCCTGATGGCGCGCGAAGGTCACTGGGCGCTGTACGAAAAGAGCCAGTGAATCTACTCAGTGGATCGAGCCGCGACCCGCCTTGGACGCGGGCTCGGGAGGGACGAACTTGAGCCCGATGCCGCGCATGCCGGAGCGGGTGGAGTCGGCTCGCGCGAAGTTGATGAAGCACTGGTAGCGCACCTCGCCTTCCAGCGTCAGCTCGGCGCCGCCGCGGTTGGGCGGCGAGAAGGTCACCCGCACCCGCGTTCCCAGCGCGAACGGCTCGCGCGTCTCCACGAACATGCCGCTGTCGGTGATGTTCCGGCCGATGCCGCTCGCCACGCCACGCTCGCCCTCGAGGAAGACCTGGAAGGCCTTGTCGAACTTTCCCATCGCAGGCGGCGCTTTCCGCTGCGGCGGCAATTTGTCGGTCCTGCTGGGCATTGGAAGGCCGCGCTCCGCTGGCTGGACGGCCGCAACGGTAGGTGCGCACCGGGCGTCCGTCAAGGAAAGCGCCGGCCTGCTCGCCCGGCGTGCTCGCGCGGCGAACTGTCGCGCCTTACATTGACGGTATGAAGGGCCACGCCGGCGCGGTGTTGACGGGAGGTTTCGCGGCGATCGCGTTGGCCCTGGTGACGCTGCAGGCGGTGGTCCTGTCGCGCAACGTTCCGCGCCAGGAGGCCACCGCGGTGCGCTCAGGCGCCACCAACCGGTACTCCGCGCCCGGGGGCAGATCCGGCGTTCCCTGGCTGCCTTTCGACAAGACGCAGCCCGTCGAGAAGCCGGCGCTCCCGGAGAGCCAGGAGGGCCGCAAGCCGCCGGCCCAGCGTCAGGAGCAGCACCAGTCCCCCCCGCCTTCGCGCTTCCGCAGCGCCCCGCCGCGCCTGGGGCCGCAGCGCCCCCGCAGCGCAGTGGCGTGAGCGCGCGAGCGTCCCCGGTTACTTGATCCGCAGGGGAACGTACTGCGTGGCCTGCCCGTGCTTGACGCGCAAGAGCGCGGTGTCGCCCTTCTTCAGCCCCTTCACCGCGCTGTGGTAGTCGGCCGCAGAGTTCACCGGCTTGCGGTTCACCTCCACGATCACGTCGCCGGCGTCGAGGCCGGCCTCCGACGCGGGTGAATCCGGCGCGGCGTCGACGATGACGGCGCCCTTGGTGCCCGGATCGACCTGCGCCCGCCGCGCGAGCTGCGGCGTCAGGTCCTCCACCTGCACGCCGAGCAGGTCGCCCTGCTCCTTCGACCCGCTCTTCCCGCCGCCGCTGCGGCCGCCCTGATCGGTCTCGTCAGGCCGCGGCGCGAGCTTCGCCACCATCGTGCGCTGCTTGCCCTCGCGCACGACGTCGAGGTGCACCTGCTGCCCCGGCGGGATCACGCCCACGTCGCGGGTGAGCTGGTTGTTGTCCTGCACCGACTTGCCGTTGAGCGCCACCACCACGTCGCCCGGCTTGAGGCCCGCCTTGTCCGCCGGGCTGTCCTTCACCACGTCGGCGATCAGCGCGCCCTTGGTGCTCTTGAGGCCGAGCTGATCCACCATGTCGGCGGTGATGGCCTGCGGCGACACGCCGAGGAACCCGCGCACCACCCGCCCGGTGGACTTGAGCTGCGGCAGGATCTGCTTGACCACGTTGATGGGAATGGCGAAGCCGATGGTGTTGGCGCCGCTGATGATGGCGGCGTTCACGCCCACCACCTCGCCCTTCATGTTGAAGAGCGGCCCTCCGGAGTTGCCCGGATTGATCGACGCGTCGGTCTGGAGGTAGTCGGAGTACGGGCCGCCGAACTGCGTGCGCTCCTTGGCGCTGATGATGCCGGAGGTGACGGTGGCCTGGAGCCCGAACGGCTCGCCGATGGCCACCACGTAGTCGCCGACCTCCAGCGCGTCGGAGTCGCCCAGGGTCGCGTACTTGAGCGAGCCCACGTCCTTGCCTTCGATCTTGAGGATGGCGATGTCGGACTTCGGGTCGTTGCCGATCACCTTGGCGGAGAACTCGCGCGCGCCGCCGGGCGCCGACTCGTCGGTGATCACCTTGATCTCGTCCATCGCGCGGAACTTGCCCCGGTTGTTCTCGTCCTGGATCTCCACCACGTGGTTGTTGGTGAGGACGAGACCTTCGCCGATGAGGAAGCCAGAGCCGAGGCCGTGGCGCTCCTGCTCGTCTGGCTGCGGCTGGCCGAAGAAGCGGAAGAACCGCTCCATCGGATCCTGCTGGTCCTCGTCGCCGTTGTCGCCGTCGTTGCCGTTGTCGTCGTCCGGGGGAGCGCGCAGGCGGGGATGACCCTGCGGCAGCCGCTGCGCCATCCTGGGCCTGCGCGGCTTGAAGCGGGAGTTGATGTTGACGACCACCGGCCGGAGCTGCTTCACCAGCGGCGCCAGCGAGGGCATGGGCCCGGTCTGCCTCACCGTCTCGGCGGTGGAGGGCGCAGAAGCTGCGGCCGCGTGCGCATCGCTTGCGAGCACCGACGTGTCGGACGCGGCGTGCTGGCAGGCGGAGACGAGAGGCAGCGCCACCAGGGCGGCGGCTGCGCCGGTGAGGAGCGCGGCAAGAACCGTAAAGCGACGATGCATGAAACCTCCGAGGAAGCGGTCGCTGCATTGGAACAGCGAACCCGCCCCTGCATTTCGGAGGTGCAACGTAACCGCCGCAGCTTGGGCGTCAAGGATGTTTGGTTTCAGCGATGTTTCACTGCTGCGTGGTGTCCCCTTCTCCCTCGCCCTGCAGCTCGTCGCGCGAGGAGCGCAGGTCTTCCAGGTCCACCCGCTTGCCGCGGCGATCGAGCACCTCCACCCGCGCCGCATGCAGCGAGTAGTAGAGGAGCCAGCGTTCGGCGTCGGTGAGGCTGCCGGGGGGCAGCGCCTCGTCGATCTCGCCCACGGTCAGGAACCCCCGGCGGATCCCGCGGGTGAAGAGCGCCTTGCGCGCCTTGTGAGACCGGCCGATCCTCAACGATGACATCCCGAGATCCCCCCGGAGTCGTAACCGGTTATACGCTATCGCGCTGCTCGTCGTTGGCGGCGGCGGCCGCCGCCACTCCCTTCTTCTCCACCGGCAAGGCGCCGCTCTCGGTGAGGATGCGGCGCAGCTCGTCTCCTTCCACGACCTCCGTCTGCAACAGCCGTGCGGCCACCCGCCCGAGCGCGTCGCGGTGGCGCACCACAAGATCCCGCGCCCGCTGCATCGCCTCCTCGATCAGCCGCGTCACCTCCTGGTCGATGCGGCGCTGGGTGCGTTCGCTGTAGCTCTTGTCGGTGAGGCCGGCCATGGGGCCGTTGTTCCCCTGCAGGAAGGGCGAGCGGCCGCGCTCCGCGTAGGAGACGGTCCCCAGCGCATCGGACATCCCGTACTCGGTGATCATCAGCCGCGCGATCTCGGTGGCCTGCTTGAAGTCGTTGGAGGCGCCGGTGGAGATGCTGCCGACCACGATCTCCTCCGCGGCCCGCCCGCCCATCAGGCCCGCCATCTTGTCGAGCAGCTCCTCGCGGGACATGAGATAGCGGTCCTCGAGGGGCAGCTGCATGGTGTAGCCCAGCGCCGCGAGCCCGCGCGGGATGATGGAGATCTTGTGCACCGGCTCGGAGTGCTCGCAGAGGCTGGAGACGAGCGCGTGCCCCGACTCGTGGTAGGCGACGATCTCCTTCTCCTTGTCGTTCATCCGGCGGGTCTTCTTCTCCAGGCCCGCCACCACGCGCTCGATGGCCTCCATGAAGTCGGCCATCACCACCTTCTCGCGGTCCTTGCGCGCGGCGAGCAGCGCCGCCTCGTTGACCACGTTGGCGAGGTCGGCTCCGGCGAACCCCGGCGTGCGCGCGGCCACCAGCTTGAGGTCCACGTCCGCGCCCAGCTTCACCTCGCGCGAGTGGATGCGGAGGATGTCCTCGCGGCCCTTGCGATCCGGGCGATCGACCAGCACCTGGCGGTCGAAGCGGCCCGGGCGCATCAGCGCGGGGTCGAGAATCTCGGGGCGGTTGGTGGCGGCGAGGACGATCAGCGCGGTGCGGGAATCGAAGCCGTCCATCTCCGCGAGCATCTGG
>DATDMU010000489.1:0-13362 GCA_036518615.1 Myxococcales bacterium | reverse complement strand
CGGCGCGATGTAGTGCGGCGACCCCATGAAGGTGCCGGCGTTGGTGATGTCCGCGTCCGCGCCCTCGCCGGAGAAGAACTTCACCAGGCCGAAGTCGAGCACCTTGACGAAGTCGTGATCGTCGTGCTGCCGCAGCAGCATCACGTTGGCGGGCTTGAGATCGCGGTGGATGATGCCGAGCGCGTGCGCTTCCCGCAGGCTGCGGCAGATCTGCTGGGCGATGTGGATCACCCGCTCCTGCGCCAGCGGCCCGTCGGCCTGCATCGCCTGCGAGAGCGTGCGGCCGGCGAGGAACTCCATGGCGATGAAGAAGACGCCGTCCTCGGTCCGGCCGTAATCGTAGAGGGTGATGGTGTTGGGGTGCGTGAGCTTGGCGGTGACGCTCGCCTCGAGGAAGAAGCGCTTGTAGAAGTTGGGATCGCGGTCGTGTCCCGCGCCGAGGACCTTGAGCGCCACCATGCGGTCGAGCGGGGCCTGCGCCGCCTTGTAGACACGGCCCATTCCGCCCGAACCGATCTGCTCGATGATTCGATAGCGGTCATTGAGCGTGCGGCCGATCAGCGGATCCGTCCCCTCGCCTCCGGCGGATTGGACGTCAGCGACCGTCTGCGGACCGGACATCGGGCATTGGCTCCAGTTCGCTCGCGAAACCCCCCGATTTCCCGAGCGACAGAAACGGTACAGCCAATGTTGCGTTTCCGTCAAACATTTGAAAACACACGGATGTAGGGAAATACAGGCACTTGTGAATGGGCCGTGGTACGGATTTCGCCATGTCGATGCGCAAGAAGGCGGAGGAGCTTTCGCGCCGCCGGGCAGAGGCGAAGAAGATGGGCGGCGAGGCGCGGCTGCTGCGGCAGAAGGAGCGCGGGAAGCTGGACGCGCGCGCGCGCATGGATCTCCTTCTCGATCCGGGAACTTTCCGCGAGATCGGGCTGCTCGCGACGCACCTCGGCAAGCTCGACTCGCCCACTCCGGCGGACGGCGTGGTCTGCGGCACCGGCTTCGTCGACGGGCGGCCGGTGTGTGCCGCGGCGTACGACTTCACCGTACACGGCGGCAGCATCGGGCCGGTCGGCGAGCGGAAGGTGGCGCGGCTGCGGGAGCTGGCGCTGCGCGAGCGCATCCCGATGATCTGGCTCATCGACTCCGCCGGCGCGCGGCTTTCCGCCGACCCCGAGGAGGCCGCCTGGATCAGCTCCTTCGCGGATACCGGCTATCTCTTTCGCGAGCAGGTGGTGATGAGCGGCGTCGTTCCCCAGGTCGCCGCCATGGTCGGGCCGGGCGCGGCAGGCACCGCTTACATCCCGGGCCTCGCCGACTTCGTGCCCATGGTGCGCGGCACCTCCTCCATCGCCATCGGCGGGCCGTATCTGGTCAAGTCGGTGGTGGGCGAGGAGATCACCGAGGAGGCGCTGGGAGGATCGAAGATCCACACCGAGGTGAGCGGCGTCGCCGATCTGGAGGTCGCAAGCGACGCGGAGTGCATCGCCGCGGTGCGCGAGTACCTCTCCTACTTTCCTTCCCGCGCAGGCGAGAAGCCGCCGCGCAAGGCGTGCAGCGACCCTGCCGATCGCCGCGACGAGGCGCTGCTCGACCTGGTTCCCGACAACCCGCGCCAGGCCTACGACGTGCGCAAGGTGATCAAGGCGCTGGTGGACGAAGGGCGCATGTTCGAGCTGAAGCCGAAGTGGGGACGGAACATCGTCACCGCGCTCGCGCGCATCGACGGCCATCCCCTGGGCGTGGTGGCGAACAACCCGATGTATTACGGCGGAGTCCTCGACGTGAACGCCGCGGACAAGGCGGCGCGCTTCGTGAACCTGTGCGACGCGTTCGGAATCCCGCTGCTCTTCCTGCAGGACGTGCCCGGCTTCATGGTGGGCTCGAAGGTGGAGCAGCAGGGGATCATCCGGCACGGCGCGCGGATGCTCTACGCCGTCTCCAGCGCCACCGTGCCCAAGTTCACCGTCGTGCTGCGCAAGGGATACGGCGCGGGCTACTACGTGATGAACGGTCGCGCCTACGAGCCGGATCTACTGGTGGCCTGGCCCGGAGCGGAGATCAGCGTGATGGGCGCCGAGGGAATGGTCGCCATCGCCGCCAACAAGGCCACCGACGAGGTGAAGAAGCAGCTCGCCGAGGCCATCCGGCCGCACATCGACATCTACAAGACCGCGGCGCTGGGATACGTGGACGACGTCATCGACCCGCGCGAGACGCGGCCCCTGCTCGCCCACTGGCTGCGGCTGACCGAGCACAAGGAGGTGGCGCGGCCGTGGCGCAAGCGGGAGATCCCTCCGGCCTAGACTACCTGCCGGCGCCGGAGACCTTCCCGAGATCGGTGAAGACCGGCCCTTCCTCGCATCGCGGGTGCAGCTCGGCGAGGAACGCCTTCATGTGGGCGGTCCCTTCGTGCTTCGCCTGGGCGTCGTCGTCGGCGAAGATCATCAAGTGCACATAGGAGACGCCGTCGGGCTCGCGGAAGGACTCGTAGCGCAGCGTTCCCGGCTCGTCCGCCACCTGCCCGACGAAGGCGATGATCGCCTTCTCGACGGCGGGCGCTTCGGAGGCGCGGACCTTGAACCTCGCGATGCGGTAGTTCACGGCGCCGGCGCCCTCCTTCCGATGCGGAGGATCTCGCGGGCCTGGGCGGGCGTCGCGATTTCCCGTCCCGCCTCGCGGGCCAGCGCAGCGACCCGCGCCACCAGCTCCCAGGAGCCCTTCGCCAGAACGCCCTTCTCCACGTAGATGTTGTCCTCGAGCCCGCAGCGCGCGTGGCCGCCGATGCGCAGCGACAGCGCGGCCATGGGGAGCTGGTGCCGTCCGATGCCCGCCACGTTGAACGTGCAGCCGCGCGGCAGCTTGGAGATGAGGAAGATGAGGTTGTCCTCGGTGGCCTGGATCCCTCCCCGCACGCCCATGACGAAGTCGAAGTGCGCCGGCAACTCGATGACGCCGTCCTCGGCGAGGCGGAGGCACGCCTCGAGGTGGCCGACGTCGTAGCACTCCAGCTCCCAGGCGATGCCCTTCGCGCGCATGCGCCGCGCGAATTCGCGGACCAGCGGGAAGGGGTTCAGGAACACGTCGTCGCCGAAGTTCAGGGAGCCGGCGTTGAGCGTGGCCATCTCCGGCGGCGGCGTGCACTCCAGCGGCTGCGCCCGCTCGTCCGCGCTCATGCCCACCGCGCCGCCGGTGCTGGTCTGGACGATGACGTCGCAGCGGCTGCGGATGGCGTCGAGCGCCTGCTGGAAGAGCGCGCGGTCCTGGGTGGGCGTGCCGTCGGGGCGGCGGACGTGCAGGTGGATGACGCTCGCGCCCGCTTCCCTGCAGCGTACCGCTTCCGCTGCCAGCTCTTCTGCCGTGAGCGGCAGGTGCGGCGTCATCTCCCGCGTCGTCTCGGCGCCGCAGATGGCCGCGGTGATGATGGCCGGAGTGCCCACGCCGCCTTCCTAGCACAGCGACGCCCGCGCGGGGCCGTCAGGGCCTGCGCTGCTTGCCGGACGGGGTGACGCAGGTCCCCACGGCGCGGCAGACCACGACGGGCGCGTCGAGCAGGTCGGCGGCGGAGTCGCCCAGGTCGGGCCGCGGGGAAATGTACTTGCGCGCCTCGAAGCGCATCTTCCGGCTGGTCTTGCCCACCGAGACGATCTCCCCTTCCACCTCGACGAAGTCGCCCGCGTGCAGGGGGGCGAGGAATTCCACCGACTCGTAGGCGCGAAAGAGCCCCTCGTCGCCGTCGTGGCGGATGAGCAGCTCGGTGGCCACGTCCCCGAACAGGCCCAGCACGCGCGCGCCGTCGACCAGCCCTCCGCCATAATGCGCGTCGTGAGCGGAGAGGCGCAGCCGGAGCGTCACCTTCATAGCGTCTCTCCCAGCTTCTCCGGCGTGCCGGGCACGGTGGCGTCCTGCGTGCCGTGCGCGGTCTCTTGTGGCGCGGGCGCGCGTCCTTGCCGCTCCAGTATACGATAATAAATGTAATTCGCCACGTCGCTGGGCCGGGTTCCCGGGCCGAACCCCGCGTCGAACCCGAGCTCGAGGGCGGTCTTGTGGTCCACCCGCGGGCCGCCGAAGAGGAAGATGGTCTTCTCGAAGATCCCCTCCTCCTTCGCCCGCTCGATCAGCGCCCGCGCATCCTCCTTGTGCACGTCGCGCTGGGTCACCACCTTGCTCACCAGAACCGCGTCGGCATTCTCCGCCTTCGCCCGCGCGACCAGCGCCGCCGGCTCCACCTGCGAGCCGAGGTTGACGGCGCGGAACATGGGATAGCGCTCCAGCCCATAGTCGCCCGCGAAGCCCTTCATGTTCATGATCGCGTCGATGCCGGTGGTGTGCGAGTCGGTGCCGATGCAGGCGCCCACCACCACGATGCGCCGCCCCAGGTCGCGCTTGACCGCCTCGTTCAGCTCGTCGAAGCCGTGCTTCCTGTGCGCCACCACCGGCACCTCGATGGCGCCGTAGTCGAGCTGCATGTGGGTGCGGCCGTAGACGACGAAGAAGCTGTAGTCCTCGCCCGCCTTCTCCATGGCGGAGACCAGCACGTGACTGAGCCCCAGCTTCTTCGCCACCTGCGCCGCCGCCTCCTTGGCCTTCTCGCTGGCGGGAACCGGCAGCACGAAGGAGAGCTGGATGACGCCGTCGTCCTTGCGGTCGCCGTAGGGCCGGATGATCTGCTTCTCGCTCACGGCCGTCCCTCCAGGATCTCGAGGAAGGGATTGAAGTACGTGGCGCCGCGCTCGATGACCCCGTCGAGCCCCTTGCCGCCCTCGGGCAGCCGCGCGGTGTCGCCGAAGCGCGCCTTGCCGATGGCGGCCATCATCCCGTCCTTGGCCACCTCCTCGAGCAGCGCGAGCGCCTTGTCGAACACCTCCCGCTGCCGGCGCGCCACGATGCCGTCGGGGCGGAAGCGGATCTCCTCCCCCAGGTGCCGCGCGCCCCGGTAGACGTAGGCGGCGGACTTGAGCGCGACGTACCGGTCCATGAGGAAGGGGTTGTGCATGGCCTCGGTCATCATGCCGAGAAGCTGGATGCCCTGCCCGGTGGTGATGGCGACGAGGTCGGCCATCACGTCGTAGGCGTGGCTGAAGAAGATGTCGCCCTCCTTGTGCTTGGTGGGGGGCATGTACTTGATCGGGCTTTGGGGAAAGAGCTCGCGCACCATCATCGCCATGGCGAACTCGCGCAAGAGCGTGTCCTCGCGCGCGGGGTCGATCTCGAAGGAGTGGCCGAATCCGATCAGCTCGTCCTTCATGCCCGCGAGGTGCGCGAAGGTCTCGTTGACGAGCTGGGAAGCGATCACCGTGTGCGCCGCCTCGTCGGCGTCGGCGGTGGTGATGTAGTTGTCCTCGCCGGTGTTGATGATGATCTCCGCGAAGCCGCAGATCCGCCGCGAGAAGTACTGGTCGCAGAAGGTCCGCTTCATGTTGATGTCGCGGAAGAGGATGCCGTACATGGCGTCGTTGAGCAGCATGTCCAGCCGCTCGTACGCCGCGATGAAGGCGATCTCCGGCATGCAGAGGCCGGAGCTGTAGTTGGTGAGGTGGACGTAGCGCCCGAGCTTCTTCGACTGCTCGTCCAGCGCCTCGCGCATGATGCGGAAGTTCTCCTGCGTGGCGTAGGTGCCGCCGAAGCCCTCGGTGGTGGCGCCGTGCGGCACGTAGTCGAGCAGCGACTGCGCGGTGCTGCGGATGACGGCGATGACGTCGGCGCCCTGCTGCGCGGCGGCGCGGGCCTGCTCCACGTCGTCGTGGATGTTGCCGGTGGCGACGATGACGTATTTCCAGGGCGCGCCGGGAAACGATCCCACCTGCAACGACTGCTTGAGCCGCTTGCGCTCTTCGATGCGCGAGGCGAGCTCGCGCACGGCGGAGCGCGCCTCCGCCCGCATCTCGTCGCGAAGCTGCGCCTCCTCCGCCTCGCCCAGCGGGGGCAGCTTCTCCGGATGGGCAGCCACGCGCTCGACGGCGTGGAGCGGATCCTTTCCCGGCGAGGCGCGCAGCGCGCGGCCCAGCCAGTACGCCGCGCCGCGGTCGAGGACCTTCGCCTCCTGCAGCCGGTCCACCATCAGATTGGCGAGAGGAGCCCCGCGCGAGCCCGCGCCGGAGATGCCGAGCAGGCGCAGCACGGTGCGTTCGATGGAGACGGTGGTGTGCCGATCGATGAACGCCTGCACGCCCAGCGCGGCGCTGCGCGCAAGCTCGCGCGCCCGGGCAATCGCGGATGGCTCGACGAACATCTGGGCCATGAGAGGCGCTGCGTCTACCCCAACGCAGCGCCTCCCGCAAGGCGGGTGCTGGCGCCTCGACCGGGGCGCTAATTGGGAATGCTCAGCGTCCCGCTCGCGAAAACGATTCTATCCGCGGCAGCCGGCGTGGCGGCGATGGGCGGCACGTCGTCGGGCGTGATGTCGGGCGCGCTTCCTCCCGCGCCCCCGAATCCGCGCGGCGTGGTCCGCACCACCTGGCTGGGAGGCAGGGCGGCGCCGGTCCGCAGATGCGCGTACATCAGATCCAGGCTCTGGATCACGTAGCGGTGGAGCGGCAGGAAGCGGCCCTGGAACCCGGGGCCGAAGAGGGCGATGAACGCGTCGAAGTGCTGCGCATTGGTCACCTCGTAATAGAAGGTCGGCGAATTCGCTCCCTCGGCCAGCTTGTTGGCGCCGAGCCAGGCGCGCGAGGCATGGTTCACCGGCACCAGCGCGTCGGACCGGCCCTGCACGAGGATGGCCGGTACGCCATGGAGCCGTCCGGAGCGCAGCACCTCCCTGATTCCCGCCTTGAGCGCGTTGGAGCGCGCGAGCAGATCGCCGGTGAGCGGCGAGCCGGCGCTGTCGGTTCCGGTGAAGAGGCTGCGCAGGCAGACCATGCCGTCCAGGTTGGAGTCCTGCGCGTTGGTGGACGGCGAGGTCGCGAGCTGGTCGCGGCGCGGTCCACCCACGGAGCTCTCGTCGACGATCTGCACGGGCCCTGTCGGCGGGACGCCGTTTCCGGTTCCGAAGAGCTGCAAGAGCGCGTTGGCGTTGGCCGGCGCCGGCGCCCCCGCGGCATCGGTCGCGGCGAAGCTGTAGCCGCAGAGGTCGTCCTTCACGCTCGCCCGCGCGTACGCGTTGGCGTACGTCACCGCGACGGCCGGCGTGGCGTAGGAGGCGAAATGGGAGCCGTGCAGGAAGTTCGAGTCGTTCTCCCAACCCGCCTGCTGCAGCCGGGTCAGCGCCTCGTCGGACTGCTCCGGCTGCGTGGCGGCGACGAGCAGCCCGTGCTTGTGCAGGCCGGCGCAGCGGCTGTCGATCTGCGCCTTGGTGAGGAAGTTGAGGTTGGCCGGCACGCCGCTCGCGCCCGCCGCGCAGCCCTGGTAGAGCGCGGCCAGCGTGGTGTAGTCGAAGAGGGGCTTTCCGCTCGCAGCCACGTTGGCGCCGCCGCGCTGGATGGTGGAGGTGGAGGCGACCTGGATCTGCGGCTCGCCCGCCACCACGCCGCTGATGAAGTGCTGCGTGTCCTGTTCCGCCGCGGCCAGCGCCGCGCCGCCGCCGTTGGAGACGCTGGCCGCGATGGTGAGGATCTGCCCCGGATGATAGACGCGCACCACCCTGCCGCCGGCCTGCCGGAGGCCGAACCTCTCGTTGAGCACCCAGTAGGCGAACTCCACCGCATGCAGCGTGAACTTGCCCCAGTCCTTCTCCGGGTTCTGCTGCGAGTGGGCGTGCTTGACGGCGAAGCGGCCCGGATGGGCGGCCACATATGCCGTGCGCTCCGCGTCGCTGAGCGGCGCGGTGAAGTTCGATTCCCCGCCCGCTGCCTTTGCGTCCTTCCGCGGGCCGTCGATCAGGTTCACGGTGTCGTTCTGGAGATCGTGCACGCCCGTCCCGGTGCCCTTGTCGGTGTAAGCGACGGCGCAGCCGTGCTTGAGCCCCCATTCGCCGGCGGTGGCGATGGCGCCGTACACGCCGCGCGACCCCGAGGACGTTCCGGTCACGATGCAGGGGTTGTTCCGGTCGAAGCTGTCCGGCACCTGCACCATCATGGTGACGTTCTGCGCCCCGCTGCCGTCGTCGTCGAAGGCCAGCCACTCCTGCCCGGCGATCTTTCCCTCGCCCAGGGTGTCGGCTCCGTTCACGTCGACGTTGGGGCCGTAGAGCGTTCCGTAGCCGCCCGAGGCGGTGAAATCCACCAGCGCGCGATAGTTCTGGTAGATGGCCATGGTCCGCAGCTCGGCCGCCGTCGGGCTGTCGGGTCTGGCGAACGGCGGCGGCGTGTTGGAGCCGAGGCCGCTCTTGCCCAGGCCGCCCGTGAGCAGGTCGTCGCTGCTTCCGTCGTAGGTGCTCCTGTGGACGGTGCCCTTCACGAACGAAGGCAGCTCGTTGGTGTCGGGGCTCGCGTGACAGGCGGCGACCGCGGCGAGGAGCGGGAGGATGCGCTTCTGCAAAGGGAGCCTCCGGAGTTGCGCAAGACCGTAGAGATGCGGGCAAGCGAGGTCAATGTGGGAAAACGTCGTCGCGATCGGTGGGCTAGAGTGGCGGCATGCGAACCGTGCTCGCCTTCTGCGCCCTCCTGCTCGCCTTCGCGCTGGGCGCGGGCGTCGTCTGGCACTTCACCCATCGCCCGCCCCCGCTGCCCGACGCGCCGGCGATCATCGTGAAGGTGCGCGAGGTGGCGCGCCTCACCACGCTCGACGTATCGCTCTACAAGAAGATCGACTTCACGCCGGATCCGCGGGAGCAGGCCACGGTCTGGCGCGCGCTCGCGCAGTGGGCCAGCTACTCGGTGCACCCGCCGCGCGGCCGCGCCATCGTCTTCGCGGTGGCGCACCTCGGGCTGGACCTGCGCAAGCTCGACGAGCGCTCGTTGCGCGTGCGCGGCCGCAGCGTGGAGGTGGTGCTGCCGCGGGTGCAGACGGAGGTGGAGCTGAGGCCCGCGGAGACGGAGATCATCGGCTCCAACCTCGACTCGGAGCAGACCGCGCAGCTCTTCGAGCGGGCGCGCAATGCCTTCGAGGCGGAGGCCGGCGCGGACAGGGGGCTTCAGGAGCGGGCGCGGGAATCGGCGCGGCAGTCGCTGCGCTCGCTCCTGGTGGGCCTTGGCTTTTCGGAAGTGCAGTTCGTCGACAAGCTCTCGGCGGAGCCTTCGCGTGGCTGACGATCTCGCCCGCCACTGGACGCTCGATCCGCAGATCGACTTCCTCAACCACGGCTCGTTCGGGGCGTGCCCGCGGCCGGTGCTGGAGGCGCAGGCGGAGCTGCGCGCGCGCATGGAGCGGCAGCCGGTGCGCTTCCTTGCGCGCGAGCTGGAGGGCCTCTTCGACGAGGCCCGCGGCGCCCTCGGGGCGTTCGTCGGCGCCGATCCGGACGATCTCGCCTTCGTGCCGAACGCGACGAGCGGCGCGAACACCGTCGTCCGCTCGCTCTCGCTGCAGCCGGGCGACGAGCTGCTCACGACCGATCACGCCTACAACGCCTGCAGCAACGCGCTTCGCTGGCATGAGCCGCGCGGCGTGAAGGTGACGGTGGCGCGCGTTCCCTGGCCCATCGAGGGGCCGGAGCACGTGGTGGAGGCGGTGATGAGCGCCGTCACGCCGCGCACGCGGCTGGTGCTGCTCGACCACGTCACCAGCCCGACCGCGCTGATCTTCCCGGTGCAGGAGCTGGTGCGGCGGCTGGCGGAGCGCGGCATCGACGCGCTGGTGGACGCAGCGCACGCGCCCGGCATGCTGCCTTTGAACCTGCGCGAGCTCGGCGCAGCCTATTACACCGGCAACTGCCACAAATGGCTCTGCGCGCCGAAAGGCGCGGCCTTCCTCTTCGTGCGCCGCGACCGGCAGGCGGGCATCCGGCCCTTGACCATCAGCCACGGCGCCAATGCGCAGCGGCCGGAGCGATCGCGGTTCCGGCTGGAGTTCGACTGGACCGGCACGGTCGATCCGACGCCCTTCCTCTGCGTTCCGCATGCGATCCGTTTTCTCGGCGCGCTCCTGCCCGGCGGCTGGCCCGAGCTGATGCGGCGCAACCATGACCTGGCGCTGCGCGGCCGCGCGCTGCTTTGCGAGGCGCTCGGCGTCGCGCCGCCCGCGCCGGAGGGGATGCTGGGATCGCTGGCGTCGGTTCCGCTGCCCGACTACGCGGGACCGCCCCTGCGCGGGGCATGGTGGCACCCGCTGCAGAAGGCCCTGCTCGAGCGGCACCGCATCGAGGTGCCAGTGATGGTCTTTCCGGCGCTGCCCAGACAGCTCGTGCGCATCTCCGCGCAGGCGTACAACTCGGAAGAGCAGTTCGCGCGCCTCGCCTCAGCGCTGCGCGTCGAGCTGGCGTAGCGCCTCGGGCGTGTCCGCGTCGAGGAAGGGGCGGAGATCGGTCCAGGGCAGCCGGGTCCAGCGGACGCGCTGGAGGATGGCGCGCGGACCCACCGGTTGCGACAAGCGCAGCAGTTCCTCGGCGACGGGAAGGCAGGCGCCGCGCCGCCACATGGCGCAGAGCGGCTGGAGCGAGCCGCCCGACTCCGGCAGCACCGCATCGTGGGCCGCGAGCGCGGCGGCGAGCGCATCGACGAGCGCCGCGTCCGCCGCGAAGGGCATGTCGGCGGCGCAGGCGAAGACCATCTCGTGCCTCGAGGCGCGCAGGCCGGCGGCGAGCCCGGCGAGAGGCGTCTGGACCGCGCTCGCGTCGGCGAGAAGCTCCGCGCCGGCCGCGTGCGGCGCATACTTGCCTGGGTGCTTGGCGACCACCGCGATCTGCTCGAACTGGAGCGACGAGAGCCCGCGCAGCACCGCCTCCAGCAAGGTGCCGCCGCGGAAGGGCGCCAGCGCCTTGTCGCTGCCGAACCGCCGGCTCTCGCCTCCAGCCAGGACCAGCGCGCACGCCCCGCGCGCCATCAACCCACCCGCGCCGCGAAGATGCGCTGGAGCGCGGGAGTCTCGCGCACGAGGTCCAGCGCAAGCCTCGCATGGCCGCGGGCATAGCCGTTGCCGATGGTGAGGCGCACGTCCTTGCCCACGCCCTCGGCGCCGAGCGCGGCGGCGGTGAAGCTCGTGGCCATGCTGAAGAAGAGCACTTCCCCGCCCTCGCGCGCGGAGAGGATGCTCGCCATCTCGGTGCCCGGCACGCTGGCGCAGTTGACCACCAGGTCGAACTGCCCGCGCGTCTTCGCGTAGACGTCGAGCGGACGGGTGGCGTCGAGCGCGAGCCACTCGTCGGCGAGGCCATCTTCGACCAGCCGCCGCGCCGCCTCCTCCCGGTAGTCGAGCGCCGTGACCTGCGCGCCGTTCCTGCGCGCCTGCGCGCAGGCGAGCGCCCCGCTCTTGCCCGCGCCGAGCACCAGCACCCGCTGCCCTCGCGCGGCAAGGCGGGCAACCCACGCGGGCGCTCCGCACACGTCGAGCACCGCCAGCGCGAGCGCCTCGGGCAGGTCGTCCGGCATCGGCGCCCAGAGGCCGGTGGCGAAGAGCACCGCCTTGCCGCGCACGTCCAGCCGCTCCGCGGGCAGGTGCACCGCGCGGATCTCCTCGAGCAACAGCGGCGTGAGCGTGAGCGACACCAGCGTCGCGATGCGGTCGCCGGGCCGCAGCTCTCCCTGCGCCGGATGCTCGGGTCCAATCCACGCGGCGCGCCCGATGAGCATGCCGCCGGAGCCGGTCACCGGATTCTGCATCTTCCCGCGCGCGGCCACGATCTCCCGCACCCGCGCCGCGATGCGCGACGGGTCGCCCCCGCACTCGTCGCGAAGCTGCCGGAAGGAGGCCGCGTCGATGTTGAGGCGCTCGACGTCGACGAGAAGCTCGTCGGGTCCGGGCGGAAGCCGCGGATCGATCGCCTCCGCCTGCTGCGGCAGCACGCCCTGCGGCCGCACCACGCGGCGCAGGCCGTACGGATCACTCATGGCTGCCCGGGGCCCGCGGGGGAATGCGTGCCGGCAGCGGCTGCTGCGGAGCCTGGGGCATGACGGGGGGTGACGGCCGCGGCGCCTGCAGCGACGGCCCGTTCTTGCCCATGAACGAGGCGATCAGATCGATGGGCACCGGGAAGATGGTGGTGGAAGCCTTCTCCGCGCTGATCTCCACCAGCGTCTGTAGATAGCGAAGCTGCAGCGCGGCGGGATGCGCGTCGATCACGTCGGCGGCCATGCCCAGCTTTTCCGCCGCCTGGTATTCGCCCTCCGCGGCGATGACCTTGGCGCGCCGCTCGCGCTCCGCCTCCGCCTGCCGCGCCATCGCGCGCTGCATCTCCGGCGGCAGGTCGATGGCCTTCACCTCGACCGCCGTGACCTTGATGCCCCACGGCTCGGTGTGCAGGTCGAGGACTTGCTGCAGCTCCTTGTTGATCTTCTCCCGCTGCGCGAGCAGGTCGTCCAGCTCCAGCTTGCCGAGGGTGGAGCGCAGCGTGGTCTGCGAGAGCTGCGAGGTCGCGTAGAGGAAGTTCTCCACCTGGATGATGGCCTTCTCCGCGTCGATCACGCGGAAGTAGATCACGGCGGAGACCTTCAGGCTCACGTTGTCGCGGGTGATCACGTCCTGCGGAGGAACGTCGCGGGTGACGGTGCGCAGGTCCACCTTCACCATCCGGTCGAGCCCGGGGACGATCCAGTTGAGCCCGGCGCGCTTGGTCTCCGCGAAGCGGCCCAGGCGGAAGATGACGCCCGCCTCGTACTCCTGGATGACGCGCAGGCCGGAGAAGAGCCAGAGGGCGAGGGGAATGAGGAGGAAGAGCAAGGGACTCATGCGCCCGCCTTTGTCAGTGCGGCGCCTTCCGGCGCCACTTCCAGTGTCAGACCGCGGACCGCGAGGACGCGCGCGCGGGCGCCGGGCACCAGCGGGTCGGCGCTGCGCGCCTTCCAGATCTCGCCGGCGACCAGCACGGTGTCGTTCTCGCGCACTTCGCCGATCTCGCCGATGAGCGAGTAGCCGCCCGCGCGGAGCGGCTGCCGCGCGCTCGAGGACAGCTTCCAGGCCAGGGTCCCGGCGATGACCGCCATGGCCGCCCCCACCGGGGCCACCACGCGCCACCCCAGGCCGAAATCGGAATCGGCGTAGAAGCCCTTGTCCACGTGACCCACGAGGAGGAGCGACCCGATCACCACGCAGACGAGCCCGGCGGCGACGAACCCGCCGGGCCCGCCGACGTACATCTCGGCCACGAAGAAGCCCACCCCGAGCGCGATCAGCACCAGCGCGCCGATGTTCACCGGCAGCATCTGGAAGGCGATGGCCGCGACCACGAGGCAGATGCCGCCCACCACCCCGGGCACGATGGTGCCGGGGTGGAACATCTCCAGCATCACCCCGAGCACGCCGAGCATGGCGATGAGGTAGGCCACCTCGGGGTTGGCGAGGCCGTGCAGGACCTGGTCCTTGACCGCCCAGCGCACCTCGCGGATCTCC
>DATDMU010000488.1:0-2084 GCA_036518615.1 Myxococcales bacterium | reverse complement strand
GCGCAAGATTCCCGACGGACCGGTTGGAGAGCTGGAGATGACGAGAGAGGAACTGAAGTCGCTGATCCGCGAGGCGATGGACGAGGAACGCGGCGGAGGCCTGGCGCCGCTCGCTCCGCGCTGGGAGGGCGGCACGGCGGTACTCAAGCCTGCGGACGCCTCGCTGCAGTCGAAGGAGTTGCCGCTCGACGCGCTCTTCCACAAGGTGGTGATGATCCGCGACCGCCTGCGGGTACTGGAGCAGAAGATCAACTCCAACGCAAAGCTCACCGACGCGGAGAAGGTGGACATGCAGGCGTACGTGACCGCCTGCTACGGGTCGCTGACGACCTTCAACGTGCTCTTCCGCGACCGGGAGGACGGGTTCAAGGGGACCGGCGGCAAGGAGTAGGAGAGGGAAGGGCGTCGCTTGCATTCTGCATGCAGCGCCAGCACAATAGCGGCATGGCCAGGTCCATCACCATCCGCGACGTGCCCGACAGGGCGCGCGATGAGCTGGCGGCGCGCGCGGCGCTCTCGGGACGGTCGCTGCAAGAGTATCTTCGCGCGCAGCTCATCGAGCTGGCCAACCGGCCCGATGTCGAGACCGTCCTGGCGAGAATCCGCGAGCGCAAGCACCGGACCGGGACGCGCCTCGCTGCGGAAACCATCCTCGCCCACCGCCGCGGGGACCGTCGCTGATGCTGGTTGTCGACGGCTCGGTCGTGGTCGCCGCCCTGGTCGACGCCGGCCGGGAAGGCACCTGGGCGGACAGGCTGCTCGGAAGCGATGCGCTGGCTGCGCCGCACCTGATGCCCGTCGAGGTGGCGAACATCCTCCGCCGCGCGGTTGCCAGCGGGGAACTCACTGCCGACACGGCGTCGATGGCGCATGCAGACCTGCTGGCGCTCCGAATCGACCTGTTCCCGTACAGCCCCTTCTCGGCGCGCGTCTGGGAATTGCGGGACAACGTCAGCTGCTCCGACGGCTGGTATGTCGCCTTGGCCGAGGCCATGGATGCACCGCTCGCGACACTCGACGCGCGGCTCAGTCGTGCGACGGGTCCGCGCTGCAGGTTTCAGCTTCCACCGCGGCGATGAGTGAGCGCACTGCCCGGGGACGTGCAGCCGCTGTACGCGGCTCCGTGAGTCCGCAGCGACGCGTCGCCGCCGGTGACCATCCCCAGGGTCTCGATCCGCCCTCGCGTCGCGAGCCAGCGGCGCGGTGGTGCGGCGGAAGATTCCCGACGGACCCGTCGAAGGGGTTGCACCTTGACGCGCTCTTCCACAAGGTGGTGATGATCCGCGGCCTGGCATTCCTCACGTCGAGCTCCCGAAATGCCTTGATTCCTTTATTTGGCGCTTGACGTTCAATATCATCCCGAGAGCCACAAGGTGAGGCTGAGTGCCCCGGATCCACTGAGAGGTCGAGCGTGATCACCACGATGTTGTGTGCCCTGCTTGCGCAGATCCCTGCGCCGCCGCCGCCCGCCGCCGCAGCGGACGCGGGGGTTGCCGCGCCTGCACCGCAAGCGCCTGTGCCGCCGAAGCTGCCCGCCTACGAAGGCCTGACGCCGCAGCGGCTGCGCCGCATCCAGGACGCGCTGCAGCGGGCCAGGGTGGACGGCTGGCTCTTCTTCGATTTCCGGCGCTCCGACGAGATCGCCTATCGCGTGCTCGGGCTCGATCCCAAGGGAGCGCGGTCGCGGCGCTGGTACTGCCTGATCCCCGCCCAGGGCCAGCCGCGCAAGCTTCTCCACGCCATCGAGCCGCGCGCGCTGGACGGCGTGCCCGGGTCGCTCTCGACCTACACCTCCTGGCGCACGCGCGACCGCGAGCTGGGCGCGCTCTTGCGCGGCGTGCGCCGCGTGGCCATGGACTACTCGCCGCGCAACGAGATCCCGACGGTGGCGCGGGTCGACGGCGGCACCCTGGAGCTGGTGCGCTCGATGGGGCCGGAGATCGTCTCCAGCGCCGACCTGGTGGCGGAGGTGGAGAGCACGCTCACGCCGGAAGAGCTGGCCTCGCAGGCCCGCGCCGCCGAGCTCCTCAGCGGCGACCTGGAAGCGGTGGCGCAGGAGGCCGCGCGGCGGGTCCGTGAAGGCC
>DATDMU010000487.1:0-16349 GCA_036518615.1 Myxococcales bacterium | reverse complement strand
ACCTTCACCTACGAAGGCACCGATCAGATCCACACGCTGGCCATCGGCCGCGCGCTGACCGGCTCCGCCGCTTTCTGAAAGGACGAAGATCATGCGGGCGACACAGCTCTTGATGGAGGAGCACGAGATCATCCTGCGCGGATTGCGCCTGCTGGAGGCGCTGGCCGAGCGGTCGGTGCGCGGCGCGGAGGTGCCGGCCAACGCGGTGGAGCAGGTGCTCGAGTTCCTCGGCCAGTTCGCCGACCTGCACCATCACCACAAGGAGGAGGAGATCCTCTTTCCCGCGCTGGAGGAGGCGGGGCTTCCCCGCGACGGTGGGCCGGTGGGGGTGATGCTGCACGAGCACGACCAGGGGCGCGAGCTGATCTCCGCCCTGCGCGCCGCCGCTCCCCGCGCAGGCTCGGACGCGGCCTCGCGCGCGCGGTTCGCCGACACGGCGCGCGCGTATGCGGCGCTGCTCTCGGCGCACATCGACAAGGAGAACCACGTCCTCTTCCCCATGGCCGACCGCGCGCTGGGCGGCGAGGAACGCCGGCGCGTGGACGAGGAGTTCGACGCCTTCGAGAAGTCGGCCAGCGCGCGGCGCATGCAGCAGCAGGAAGCGGTCGCGCGGCTCTCCCGCGAGCTGCTCTGACGGAGGTGGCCGTGGATGCGACGGTGCGGCCGCTGACTGCGGCGGACTTCGAGGCGGTGGTGGCGCTGGACGCGCGCATCTCCGGCGCGGCGCGGCGTGGCTACTTCGGAAAGCGGCTGCAGGCGGCCTTGCGGCAGCCGCACCAGCACCTCCAGCTCGCGGCGGCGGCGCCGGACGGCGCGCTGAGAGGCTTCGTGCTGGCGCGCAAGGCGGGCGGCGAGTACGGCGATGCGGAAGGGTCTGTGGTGCTGGAAGCCTTCGGCGTCGACCCTTCGGCGCGGCACCAGGGAGCGGGAACGCGCATGCTGGCGCGGCTGACCGAGCTCGCGCGCGAGCGGAACATCTCCGCCCTGGTCACGCAGGCCGACTGGCGCGACCACGGCATCCTCCGCTTCCTCGACAAGGCCGGCTTCGAGCTGGCGCCGAGGCGGATCCTCGAGATGCCCGTGCAGCGGCTTCCGGTGGACGACACCGACGCCGCGCCGCCGCTCGTGCGCAACCTGCGCGAAGGCGATCTCGCGGCGCTGACGCGCATCGACGAGCGCATCACCGGCAGCGACCGCAGCGACTACCTGCGGCGCAAGCTGGACGAGGTGCTGCACGAGTCCGCCATCCAGGTCTCGCTGGTGGTGGAGGACGACGGCTTTCCGGTGGGGTTCGCCATGGCGCGGGTGGACTTCGGCGACTTCGGCCACGTCGGCGCCACCGCGTCGCTCGACACCATCGACGTGGATCCGCGCTTCGCCCGGCACGGCTACGGCTCGGCGCTGCTCGCGCAGATGGTCGAGAACCTCGCCGCCCTCCATGTCGAGCGCCTGGAGACGGAGGTGGCGCCCGACGCGTTCGAGCTGCACCGCTTCCTGCATCGCGCGGGCTTCGCCACCTCGCAGCGGGTGGCGTTCCGCAAGCGACTGTCCTGAGCGGCGCGGCGCTTCAGTCGTCGTCGTCGTGGTCGCGGGCTGCCGGGACGCCGTCCGCCGCGGAGGCGGCGTCTCCGGTATAGGCGCGCGCGGCGCCGTGCACGTAGACGAGCTGGCCGCCCGGCTTTCCCACCGCCACCGCCAGACCGGCCACCGCCAGCGTGGCGGCGGTGGTGCCCGCGGCGATGAAGCGCAGCGCGCGCTCCCTGCGCAGGAAGAACAGGCCGGCGGCGCCGAGCGCCAGCGAGATTCCGGCGCCGGTCAAGAAGGCCTCGGCGGCCTCCTCGTGGGCTTCGATGGCGTGCCCCGGAACCACCGCTTCCACCCGCCGCTCTTCCTTCTCGCCGGTCTTCAGCGCCGCAAATCCTGCGCCGAAGAGCAGCGCCTGGAGCAGCACCACGATGGCGAACGACCGCGCCGCGAGCCACTTGCGGACGATCGCCACCGTGATGCCGAGGGCGACGAGGGGAAGGACGACGGCGAGCCCCAACGGGACGTGCACCAATGCGGGATGGAGCGGAACCTGACCCATGTTTTCCCCTCGGCGTTAAAGTCTTGCGCAGACACGTAGGAGCCCTGTCGATGCTCAGCCATCCAGCGAATGACACAGCGGTGGAAAACGCGCGCGATTCCATGACGATCGCCGAGCCGGACGGCGCGGACGACGCATCGGAAAGCCGCTCGGATCGGCGGGTGCTCACGGCGCTTTTTCTCGCCATCGGCCTGCTCACCGGCACCGACGTGGTCATGGACTGCATCGGCGGCGCCGACCTCGGCCACGTGCTCTTCGAAGGGATGGTCTTCGCCGTGGCTGCCGGCGGCCTGGTGGTGCTCTGGCGCAGGATCGCCGCCGCCCGGAGCGTGGCCGGCGCACTGAACCGCGATCTCGCCACCGCCCGCGCCGACGCGGAGAAGTGGCGATCGGATTCCCGGGCGCTGCTCTCGGGGCTGGGCGCCGCCATCGACCGGCAGTTCGGCGCCTGGGATCTCAGCGGCGCCGAGCGCGAGGTGGGGATGCTCCTGCTCAAGGGCATGTCGCTCAAGGAGATCGGGCAGATCCGCGGCACGAGCGAGCGCACCGCCCGCCAGCAGGCGCTCGCGGTCTACCGCAAGGCCGGCCTCGCCGGGCGCGCCGAGCTGTCCGCGTTCTTCCTCGAGGACCTGCTGCTTCCCACCGGCTCCTGACCGCGCGCTCGCCCCCTCGCCCCGTGGGTTGCAGCGGCGGCCCGCAGTCCCCAATCGTTTGGGTCGAGTGCACGCGAACGGCAGACGGGCAGACATGCGGGCGCTTTGCGTGCGGGCGGCGCGCGCCGCGGCATTGGCCGTCGCGGCCGTCTGGGCGCTCTGGATCGTCGCGGCGCAGATCTTCCTCTGGACGCCTCTTTTGCGCAGCCTGATCAACGCGCATTCGCCGGCGGTGCACGTCGAGTATCGATTCGCCTGGTCGGTCTTTCCGGGCACCGCGCACGTTCGCGGGCTGGTGATCACCGCGCAGGATCGCCACCTGCAATGGCGCCTCGGCATCGACGAGGCCCGCACCACCATCGCCCTGGGCCAGCTTCCCTCGCACATCTTCCATCCCACCCGCGTGCGGGCGCGCGGCATCACCTTCGCGATGCGGCACCGGCTCGTCGAGCGCGAGGCCACGGCCGCAAACCTCAAGGGATTGCCGGCCATCGAAGGGTTCCCGCCCGTCCCGCTCCAGGCCGTCGGACCGGAGGACGAGATTCCCGACTGGCGCTATCGCCTCTTCTCCATCTGGCTGGAGAACGTGCAGGGCGAAGAGGTGCGGCAGGTGTGGATCGACCGCTACCGGCTCGAGGGGGAGATGAAGGTGGCGGGCGCCTTCTATCTCAAGCCCATCCGCCAGGTGCTGATCGCGCCCGCCGAGCTGACCCTGTCCGGCAGCACGCTGACCTTTTCCGGCGGGCGCGTCGCCGAGGGGCTCGAGGGCAAGCTGCGCCTGCGGCTCGGGCCGATGGATCCGCGCCACGCCGGGCCCGACCGCATCTTCCGCGCCCTCGACGTGGAGGCGCGGCTGCGCGGACATGTCGACGATCTGATCGAGGCGCGCGGCACGGGCGAGGCGTCGCTCGCGCTGGTCCTCGAGGCGGGCCGGGTGCGGGAGGACAGCGCGCTCGACGTCTCGCTGAAAGACGTCTCGGCGGACGACTTCCGCGCCGCGGCGGTGGAAGCGCACCTGCGCGCCGATCCGGACCTGCAAGCGCGGCTGGCGGTGCGCAATGCCGCAGGAGCAGGGGCGACCCTTGCCTCCGCGCAGCTCCAGGCGAAGGGCGGAGCGCCCGATCTGGCGGACCCGCAGCTCCCCTCGTTCCTCTCCGTCGATCTCGAAGGCGGCCGCATCGCCGACGCGCGCGCTCTCTTTCAACGGCTGGCGCCCGGGTTGGAGGTCGAGAGGGGCCAGGGGACTTTCACCGCGCGGCTGGAAGGTCCACCCGAGCGGATGGCCGGCCGGGCGCGCGCGTCGCTCACGGGATTGCGCGTGCGCGCCCGCGACGCCGAGGTCGAGGGAAACGCAGAGGTGGATGCGACGGTGCGCGCTCTCGACCTGCGGCGCGGGGCCGATCTCTCCGGCACGCGCATCGAGGTGAGCGGGGCGCGCCTGGTCGGGGCGGACATCGACCCGCAGTGGTGGGCGCACGTCCTCCTGCCGCGGGCGCGCCTGCGCTTCGGGAAGGTCGCCTTCGACGCGGACCTCACCGCCCGCTGCCGCGACGCGCGGCCCATCCTCGGGCTCTACGGGCATCTCAAGAGCCTGCCCGGGATCGTGCAGGGGCTCTTCTCGATGGACGGCCTCTCGGTGCGCGGGTCGGCGGCGGGAGGGCCGGGTTGGCTCGCGCTGCGCGACCTGGTGGCTCGCGGAGACGGCGCCTCCATCGAGGCGGCGCTGCGCTCGGATGCGCTGGGCCAGCGCGGCGCGGCGCTCTTGAACGTGCACGGCATTTCGCTCGCGCTCGACCTGGATGGCGGCGGCAGCACCTTGCACCCCTTCGGGCCGGGCGACTTCTTCGCGCAGCGCAAGGCCGAGCTGGACGCATCGGCTCCCGTCGCCCGCGGCCGCCGCGGAGCCACGCGGCCGAGGCGCTAGAGCCGACCTTCCCGCTTGTCCGCCTCGAGCCTCACGAAGATGGCGTGGAGCTGCGGATCGCGCGCCTTCAGCTTCTCCAGGTTCGCCGCGCGCTCTTCGTGACGGTACATTCGCCACACCCAGAAGCCTCCGACGATCAGTGCAACCGCCAGCACCGCGAGGACGACCTGGGTCGCTCCTTCCAGCTCGCGAACCGGACCGTGGAGGAGCGTCCGCGGAACCATCGACAGCAGGTAGAAGACGGCGCCTGCGCCGGCGACGGCTCCGAGACGGCTGTTGATGGTCGCGTGCGCGTTCTGCTTCGCCACTCTCAGCGTCGGGTCGGCGAGGATGGCCGACTTGAACGCCAGCGCCGCCTCGTCCGGACGCTTCTGGCGATTGAGCGCCGCGCCCAGGTTGTTCAGCGTCACCGCGTCCGATGCGTCCAGGGCGAGCGAGCGGCGGTAGCACGCTTCCGCCCTGCCCGGCTCTGACTCGAGGAACAGGTCGCCGAGGTCGCGGTGCAGGTCCGCGTCGTCGGGGTCCAGCTCCAGCGCCCTTTCGTACGCGGCCTCCGCTTCCTTGCGGCGCTTGAGCGCTGCGAGCACCTTCCCGCGCGCCGCATGCGACTCGGCCGCGCCGGGCAACAGGCGGACGCAGGTGTCGGCGGCCTGCAGCGCCTCGGCGAGCCGGCCCTGCAGCCGCAGCGCGTGGCAGCGCAGGCGGTGCAGCCATTCGCGGTCCGGATCATGAGCCAGGCCCGCCTCCGCCAGCTTCAACGCCTCACCGTACTCCTCCTTGCCCAGGTGCGCGCGCGAGAGCATGGCGTAGCCGGTGCTGTCGTCCGGATCGGCGGCGATCATCAGCCCCGCCTCCTTCGCCGCCTCGTCCCAGCGCGAGAGCTGCAGCGCCGCCTCGGCGCGCGCCCGGTGCAGCTCCACCGTCATGCGAGGCCGATCCCGCGGAGGTGGGCGAGCAGCTCGTCGTAGACGCCGCCCTCGTTGGCGTAGACCGCGTGGTTGCGGGCCACCTCGAACCACGGGCGCGTCGAAGCCTTCGCGTCGCGCAGCGCCTTTGCCAGGAGCCCGCCGTCGATGGGCACCACCCTGCCCGCCTCGACGCTGGCCTCCAGCGCGAGCTCGGCCGCGGCCTTGCACACGCCCTCGATGTCCGCGCCGGAGAAGCCGTCCGTCGCTTTGGAGAGCTGCGCGCCGTCCACCGTCCGCGCCACCGGCCGGCCTTCGAGCTTGAGCTTGAAGATCGCCTTGCGCGCCTCCGCGTCCGGAGGCGGGACGAAGACCAGCCGATCGAAGCGGCCGGGGCGGCGCAGGGCCGGATCCACGTCCCAGGGATGGTTGGTCGCGGCGAAGAAGAACACGCCTTCGTTGCGGCGATCGAAGCCGTCCATCTCGGAGAGGAGCTGGTTGACGAGGTTGCGGCCCGCGGAGCCCTTGAGCTGCGTGCGCCGCTGGCCGAGCGCGTCCACCTCGTCGAAGAAGAGCACCGTGGGAGCGCGGCGGCGCGCGTTCTCGAAGAGCTCGTGCAGCTTGCGCTCGCTCTCCCCGAACCAGAGATCGAGCACGTCCTGCAGGCCCACGTTGACGAAGCGCGCGCCGATCTCGCCGGCGAGCGCGCGGGCGAGAAAGGTCTTGCCGCAACCCGGCGGACCGTAGAGGAGCAGGCCGCCGGAGGCCGACTTTCCGAACTGCTTGACCAGCTCGGGGTTGCGCAGCGGCAAGAGGAACGACCGCGTCAGCCGCTGCCGCGCGTCCTCCATTCCCGCGACGTCGGCGAAGGTGATCGCTCTTTGCTGCGGCTCTTCCGTCTCGTCGCTCACCACCCGCAGGCGCGGCCGCTCCTCGTCCTCCGCGGGCGCTGCGTGCCGGTCTTCCGCAGGCGCCGTCCTGGTCATGCCGTCGAGCGCCCGCGCGTGCGCCGGCTGCAGCTCGAGCGCGGCCTCGAATTCCAGGCGCGCGTCCGCCGGCTGCCCGAGCTGCAAGAGCCGCTCGCCCAGCGCGCAGCGGAGCTCGGCGTCGTCGCGGGCGGAGATCGCGGCGCGCAGCGCCTTCACCACGGGATCGTCCACGGCCGGATCCTACTACGCCGGCGCGCGCCTTCGAGCGCTCGCTTTTGACGCAGACCCGCGCGTACACTCGCCCCCATGGGTGACGACCTGCCTGCCCGAGAGGAGATGCTCGCAGCCCTCGCCGGGCAGCGCCGCGCCTTCCTCTCCTTTCTCGAACGCCGCGTCGGGCACCGCGAGGTGGCCGAGGACGTGCTCCAGGAAGCGTTCGCGCGCAGCCTGGACAAGCTCCCCCTCGAAAGCGAAGAGAGCGCGGTGGCCTGGTTCTACCGGGTGCTGCGCAACGCGGTGATCGACCATTACCGGCGGTCCGGGTCGAGCGAGCGCGCCCTGGCTGCGCTGAGCGAGAAGCTGGACCGCGAGGTGCCCGTCGCGCTCGACGAGCGCGACGCGGTCTGCCGCTGCGTCTCCCGCCTGTCGGAGACGATGAAGCCCGAGTACGCGCTGGCGCTGCGCCGCATCGACGTGGATGGAGTGCCGGTGCAGGAGTTCGCCGCGGAGGCGGGTATCACGCCGAACAACGCGCGGGTGCGCGTGTTCCGGGCGCGCGAGACGCTGCGCAAGCGGGTGGTGCGCTGGTGCGGGTCGTGCGCCGAGCGCGGGTGCGTGGACTGCACCTGCGGCGAGCCGGGCAGCGCCGGGTGCAGCCACACCCCGGCGTGAAGAAGGCGCAGGTTCGCGCCTCCTTCGCGGTTTCGTGAGCTCTACTTCGCCGCGCCGCAGGCGCAGCCGCCCCCGCAATTGCAGGTCTTCTTGCAGGCGCAGCTGGAGCCGCAAGTGCAGGCGGCCGGCTTCGCGCAACCACAGGACTTCTTCTCGCAGCGGCACTCGTTCGCGTTCGTCATCGGATTGTCCCTCGGTTCTGGTGGCGGTGTTGCCCGCCGTTCGTGGATTGCAAACGCAGGCGCTGCGAAAGCGTTACACTCGCGCCGTCTCCTTCATCGCGGAGCAGTGAATGGCTGCAGCGGGCGAGAGGAAGGCCTTCGTCGTCACCGGATCCTCCGCCGGCGTGGGCGCGGCCACGGCGCTGCTCCTCGCCAAGGAGGGCGCGGGCGTGGTGGTCAACTTCAGCAGGGAGGCCGGGCCGGCGGAAGAGGTGGCGCAGGCCTGCATCGCGGCGGGAGGCGACGCGCTGGTCGTCCGCGCCGACGTGGCCGACGACGCCGCCTGCCGCGCCCTCGCCGCGGCGGCGCTGGGCCGCTTTGGCCGCATCGACGGGTTGGTCAACAACGCTGCCACGACCAGGTTCGCCTCCATGCGCAAGCTCGACGCGCTCTCGGCGGAAGACTTCCACCGCATCTACTCCGTCAACCTGATCGGCCCGTACCAGATGGTGCGCGCCTGCGAGTCCCCGCTCCGCGCGGCGCGCGGCGCGGTGGTGAACGTCTCCTCCATCGCCGGGAGCATGGGCATCGGATCCTCGTACGCCTACGCCGCCTCCAAGGGCGCGCTCAACGCGCTCACCCTCGCCCTGGCCCGTTCGCTCGCGCCGGAGATCCGCGTCAACGCGGTGCTCCCCGGCTTCACCGAGACGCGCTGGCTCAAGCAGGGCCTCGGCGATGCGTACGACCGCGCGCGGGCCTCGTACTGCGAGAGGAGCGCGCTCGGCATCACCCTGCAGCCGGAGGAGGTGGCCGCCTCCATCGTGGCGCTGCTCCACGCGAGCAAGGTCACCGGCCAGCTGCACACGGTGGACGCCGGACGCGGCCTGGGAACGCCCTAGGAAAGGGAAATGCACATGGCCAGAGTGGAGATTCGCGATCTGGAGGAACTGCGCGGTCAGATCGGCCGCGAGGTGGCGGTGAGCGACTGGTTCGCCGTGACCCAGGAGCGCATCGATCTCTTCGCCGAGGCCACCGAGGACCGGCAGTGGATCCACGTGGATCCGGCGCGGGCCAGGGCCGAGTCGCCCTTCGGCGGCACCGTGGCGCACGGGTTTCTCACCCTGTCGCTGCTGCCGCGCCTCGCCGCGGAGACGCTCTCGCTGCCGGAGGCGAAGCTCACCGTCAATTACGGGCTCAACCGCGTGCGCTTTCCCGCGCCGGTGCGCTCAGGACAGCGGATCCGCGCGCACTTCTCCCCCACCGCCGTGGAGGAGGTGCCCGGCGGAGTGCAGCTCACCTGGACCGTGACCATCGAGGCGGAAGGGAGCGAGAAGCCCGCCTGCGTCGCGGAGACGGTGTCGCGAAGGTATGGCGGCGCATCCGGACGGAAGCCGTGAAGAACCGGCAGATCGTCCTCGCCCGCCGGCCGCGAGGTCAGGTGGAGCAAGCCGACTTCCGCATGGTCGAGACCGACCTCCTCCCCGTCCGCGATGGCCAGGCGCTCACGCGCATCCATTACCTGTCGCTGGATCCGTACATGCGCGGCCGCATGGACGAGAGGAAGTCGTACGCCCCGCCCCAGCCGCTCGGAGAAGTGATGATCGGCGCGACGGTGGCCGAGGTGCTGGAGTCGAGGGACCCGTCGCTCGAGCCCGGCGACTTCGTCGCCGGCATGGCGGGCTGGCAGCAGTACCAGGTGACCGCGGCCGCCGGATTGCGGAAGCTCGACGTCTCGGTCATTCCGCCTTCGGCGTACCTCGGCTGCGTGGGCATGCCCGGCGTGACGGCGTGGTATGGGCTCACCCGGATTGGAAAGCCGAAGGCAGGCGAGACGGTGGTGGTGTCGGCCGCCGCGGGCGCGGTGGGCAGCGTGGTGGGCCAGCTGGCGAAGCTCCTGGGCTGCCGCGCGGTGGGTATCGCGGGAGGCAAGGAGAAGTGCGACCTGGTGACGGGCGAGTTCGGCTTCGACGCCTGCATCGACTACAAGGCCAGCTCGTTTGCCGCCGACTTCGACGCGGCCACCACCTCCGGCATCGACGTGCTCTTCGAGAACACCGGCGGCCCGTCCCTGGACGCGGCGCTCGCGCGCATGAACCCGTTCGGGCGCATCGCCGTCTGCGGACTCATCGCCGGATACGGCGGGCAGCCCATTCCCATCAACAACGTGCGCCCCATCCTGACCAGCCGGCTCCTCTTGCAGGGGTTCATCGTCTCCGAGCACATGGAGCTGTGGCCCGAGGCGCTCGCCGAGCTGGCGCGGCACGTGGCGGCGAAACGGATCCGCTATCGCGAGACCATCGTGCAGGGCCTCGAGAATGCGCCGCGGGCGTTCATCGGGCTGCTCAGGGGAGAGAACATCGGCAAGCAGCTCGTCAGCCTGATCTGAGCGCCCGGTCGCAATTCTTGCCGCCGCGCGCGCGCGATTTGCGCGCTTCCTGCGGCGAAATGGCGCATGCGCGGCAAGCGCTCGTCGGCGGCGCACAACTTCCGGCGCGTGGCGCGCGGCGTGCATTCGCTGCGGGACACACACGGGAGACCTGAATGGCGAACAAGATCACGGAAGAGTGCATCAACTGTGGGGCCTGCGAGCCAGAGTGCCCGAACCAGGCCATCTCCGAGGGCGAGGACTTCTACACCATCGACGCCAGCAAGTGCGACGAGTGTGCGGCCAAGGGCGGCGAGCATTCCTGCAAGGCGGTGTGCCCGACCGAGTGCATCGTCCAGGCCTGACCCGGCTCCCGAAGAAGATCAAACGTCGAGCACGCCGGGCACGCCGGAAGAGCCCGGGGGGCGCTCGCCTGGTGATCGCTCAGGGGATTCCGCCGGCGTGAGTCCCGGGTGGCGGTCGAACCGCGCTCGCGTTCACGCGTAAGCCTCTCGACGAAACCGACGGCGTGCCCGGCGTGCTCGGCGTTTGATCACTGCCGCTGGATCGCCGCGCCCGTCGTTCGAGCTGCGTGCGCGGTCAGGAAAGCATCCACGTCCCTGGCCGAGCGATGGCCGATCTCCTCCATGGGCACGTGTCCCACGCCCTCGTAGACGATCAGCCGCGATTCCACAATCGCGTGCTCGAATCGGTACGCGTGCGCGACGGGGATGAGGCGATCCTCCTTCCCCCAGAGGATGAGGGTCGGCGCGCGCACCTTCGCGATGTCGGCGCTGTGGTCCGCGCCGCGCAACGCGCTGCGAGCGACGAATGCGCGCCGGTTTCCTTCGCGCAGCGCCAGCTTGCGGTAGTGCTCCACCAGCGCGGGCGTGACCTTGCCCTGATCTCCATAGGCGTCGCGCAGCGTCCTCGCGGTGATCGGGCCGGGATCGAGCCTGGTCATGAACCAGGAAAGGCCGGGAATCTTCGCCAGCCGGAAGACCAGCGCGGGGCGCTCGATGCGGTAGCCGGCGGGATCGACGAGCACCAGCGCGCTGATCTGCTGCGGATGGGCGACCGCGTAGCTCCAGGCGATCTCTCCGCCGAGCGAATTGCCCGCGAGCGCGAACGACTCCAGGCCGAAGTGCCTGCGGAACGCCTCCACGAACTCCACGTACTTCTCGATCCGGTAGTCGTCGTCGCGGTTCGGACCGGTGAGGCCGAACCCCGGCAGGTCCATGCGGATGACCCGGAAGTGAGCGCGAAGCTCCTCGGTCCAGGCGTCCCAGGTGTGCAGCGACGAGCCGGTGCCGTGGAGGAGCAGGAGCGGCGGGCCCGCGCCTTCGTCGCGGTAGTGGACCGACAAGCCCTCCACGTCGACGAACTTCGAGGCGCCGGTCGCGAGCTCCGCCTTGAGCGCATCGAGCGGCAGATCGCCCTGCACCTGGAACGCGACTGCCACCGCGAACGCCGCGATCGCGCCAACCGCGACGCGCCGCGGCCACCTCCTGAGTGAACTTTTCATCCGGCCACGGGTCTAACATACGGAGGTGAGCCGATGAAGAAGCTCATGCGTCCTGCCGCCGCGGCCCTCGCCCTGTCCGTGGCGGCGCCAGGGTGTTACCGCCACGGAGGCGGGCTCTTCGCGGCCATGGCCGGAACCGCCATCGTGACCGCGGCCATCGTCAGCGCGGCGCAGCCTCCCCCGCCCCGCGTGGTGTACGTGCCCGCGCCGCGACCCGGATACTCGTGGCAGCCGGGATACTGGACCGTGGACGACGGCGAATGGGTCTGGGTCGAGGGCCGCTGGGTCTCGCACTACCGCGGGTACACCTGGCAGCCCGCCCACTGGGAACGAGACCCCGACGGCTACTGGAGGCTCGTTCCCGGCTACTGGGTCCGGCGCTAGATCACGGGCGCGCCTGATCGGGGCGGCTGTAGTCGCAGACGCCTTCGGGGAAGATCGCCTTCAGCGTGGCGACGTCGTCCGCGTTCGGCGTCCAGGGCGCGTAGGTGCCGTCCGCCACTGCCGTGTCCACCGGCTTGCGGCTGCAATTGTAGATGCCGCCTTCGATGGGCGCGCCGGCCACGATGCGCGAGGTGCGGTAGAGCGGGAACGCCTGCGTGCAGGCGCCCGCCGGGCGGCCGTCGAGGATGCCGTCCCAGACGCCGTCGCCGGCGAACATCAGCTTGCCGCTCAGATCGTAGCAGGCGTCCACCGCGCCGGCAGGCTTGTTCCCCGCGACTCCGGCGGCAGGATTGGCGCGGATGTTCATCAGCCACTGGTCCATCACCGCCAGCGCCTGCATGGTCTGGCTCGCCTTGGGGGTGTTGGGGATGGTGTCGGTGAACCAGATCACCTGGTTTGCGCTGTTGCCCATCCGCTGCAGGATGCGCTCGCGCGCCGCGAAGCTCTGATGCGAGTTGTGCATGTTGAGCTCGCGTTCCATGTACTGGCGGTGGTCGATGGCCGGAACGTCCAGCTCCCCGGCGAAGACGTGGCCGCTGGTGTACGCAGCGCGCATCGCGATCGGATCGCCCTTGGTGCGCGGCGCGGGCTTCGAGGGGTCGGTGCCCCGCTCCATGTTCTTGCTGCTCCACGGGTCGAAGTAGCCGGGGATGGTGAGCGCCTTGTTCACCTCGCTCGCGCCCGTGCCCATGAAGGGGAAGGTCTCCTGCACCATCGCGCTCGGGTGCTTCCAGCCGCCGATCTTCCAGTTGACGTCGAGGAACTCGGCCGGCGTGATCTGTCCCGCCTTCAATGACGCGAGCCCGTACTGCACGCCGACGTTGTCCCAGGTGACGCGCGCGGCGCCGGTCGAATCCACGCCATACACGTTGCGAAGGTCGTCGTAATGGGTCCAGCGGATGGAGAGGATGTCCGAGAACGGCTCCCAGAACTGCTGGTTCGGCGCCTGACCGAAGAGCGGGTTCATCGCCAGCGGCGTGAGGCCGCGCCACGCGGGGACGCACTCGGTGGTGCCCACGGCGGTGCTGTAGCCGAGCGCCGTCTTGAGCGGCGCCAACGCGTCGTTCACCGCGGGGAACCCCTCCTCGGCGTTCAGGCCGACCAGCAGGCTGCGGTTCTTGGTGACGCGCCACTTCGGATTGTTCCGATCGGTCGCGTCCATGTAGTACTCGAGCAACTCGCAGTCGCCGATGTGGATGGTCTGGGTGACCATGTCCGGATAGCTCTGCACCGGGAGCAGCCCGTCGAGCACCCCCGGGTTGTTCTGCGCGATCAGGTACTGCTGGATCGCTCCGCCCGAACCGCCCAGGCCCACCGTGTAGGTCGGCACGCCGTAGCGCTCGACGAAGCGCTCCTTGGTCATCATCGCGGTCTCGCCGGCGAGGTCCATGTTGTAGTGCGTGCCGGTGTTGTTGCCGCTGCTGTGCACGATGGCGAAGCCGAGCGCGAGGATGTCCAGGTTCATCGAGCCGCCGTGCACGGTGCCCTGGCTGTGGCCGATGGCGACGCCGCCCTGGAACCAGTAGAGGAGCTTGCGGTTCCAGAGGCTGGTGTCCGGCGGCTTCGCCGGGTCCTCCCCGAAGGGCGCGAGCATGGCGATGCTGTAGAGGAAGCGGTTGATCGAGCCGATCTCCCGGCGCACCACGAAGTCCACCGTGCGACCGTCGGGCAGCGTCACGGTCCCCAGGTCGGCGGGGCGGCTGCCGTCGGCGGGCATCGCCTTCAGCGCGCCGGAGGTGCTGCGGTAGAAGTAGGCGACGAAGGTGTCGATGGAGCAGTTGCGGCTGTAGCCGATGACCTTGCCCGTCGCGTCCGTCACCCGATACCCGGGCGGCGTCGCGCTGTCGACGAGCGGCTGGCGGCCCACCGCCGACTGGGTGGTCGTGCAGACGAACGGCGTCTGCTGCGGCCCGGTGAACATGGGCCCGGTGATCGGGTAGTTGGTCAGGGTGATCGCGTCGCGCACGTTCGCGTTGCGGTGCTTCACCTCGAGCAGGTTGTCGCCGGCCTTCAGGCCGCTGATCACGCCTTCGAGCCCGTCGCTCACCTCCTGCAGCCTGGTTTCGAGGCGCTTGCCGTCGAGCCAGAGCTCGAGCTTGTCGCGCAGTCCCGGCGCCGCCGTCACGTGGATGCGCGCGTCGCCGCCGGAGACGAATTGCGGCGGGCTGGAGAGGACGCTCAGCTTCACCCGCATCGCCGGTCCGTCCAGCCCCGGATTCGTGGCGGCCGCGTTCGGCGCTCCCGCCGCCTGCGCCGTTGCGTCGGCGGGATTTGTGCCGCCCCCGCACGATCCCGCGAACAATGCCATGCAACACGCGGCGGCGGCCCGTCCATGAAACGGCTTCATGTCGATCCCCCTCGGGCCTTGCGGCCCACTGGTGTCCAGTCTCGGCGGCAGGGACCGCTATACCGCCGTCGGACAGGGCCGGCGTTCCACGGCAGTGCGCCATAGCGCCGCATGCGCTCCGGCGCCGGCGCTGCCTCCTCATCGGGGCGCAAATCCGGTATGCCAGCCTTGATGCCCCCCGTGCCCGGAGACCCCGCTCTCGCCTCGCGCCTGCGCAGCGCGCTGCGCGGCGAGGTGCTCTTCGACTCCTTCACCCGCGGCAGGTATTCGACCGACGCGTCCATCTATCAAATCGAGCCCATCGGGGTGGCGCTGCCGCGGAACGTCGAGGACGTGGAGGCCGCCATCCGGCTGGCGCGCGAGGAGGGCTTTCCGGTCATCGCCCGCGGGGGCGGCAGCTCGCAGAACGGGCAGACGCTGGGCCGCGCGCTGGTGATGGACGTCAGCCGGCACATGAACCAGCTCCTCGAAGTCGATGCGGAAGCGGGCACCGCGGTGGTGCAGCCCGGCATCGTGCTCGACGAGCTGAACCGGCAGCTCAAGCACACGGGCTGGTCCTTCCCCGTGGACGTCTCCACCTCCGCCAACGCCACCATCGGCGGCATGACCGGCAACAACTCCGCCGGCACGCGGTCGATCAAGTACGGCATCATGGTGCACAACGTCCTCGAGGTGGAGGCGGTGCTCGCCGACGGCACGCGCCTGGCCTTCGGCGAGTTGCCCGAGAACCTCGCCGCACAGCCGCCGCGCCTGCGCGAGCTGGCTGCGAGGCTCCGCGCGCTCCACGCCGCGAACGCCGCGGAGATCGCGCTGCGCGTGCCGAAGGTGCTGCGCAAGGTGGGCGGCTACAACCTCGAGACGCTGGGCGAGCCGCGGCAGAACCTGGCGCGGATCATGGTCGGCTCCGAAGGGACGCTCGGCTTCTTCACCCGCATCAAATTGAAGCTGAGCCGGCTGCCCAGGCACAGGATGGCGGCCATCTGCCACTTCGCCCGCTTCTACGACGCGATGGACATGACGCGATTTCTCGTGGAGCTGCGACCCACCGCGGTGGAGCTGGTGGACCGCACCATGATGGACCTGGCGCGGCAGATCGCCACCTTCCGCTCCACGCTGGAAAAGCACGTCAAGGGAAATCCGGAGGCGATTCTATTGGTGGAGTTCGCCGGCGACGAGGAGGCGCCATTGCTGGAGTCGCTGGACACGCTGGCGGAGCTGATGGCCGACCACGGCTACCCCGACGGGGTGGTGCGGACGCCGGATCCCGGATCGCAGGCGGCGATGACGGCCGTGCGCAAGGCCGGACTCAACATCATGATGTCGATGAAGGGCGACGGAAAACCGGTCTCCTTCATCGAGGACTGCGCCGTTCCGCTGGAGAAGCTGGCGGAGTTCACCGGCCGGCTCACGAACCTCTTCCGCCGGCACGGCACCGAGGGCACCTGGTACGCGCACGCCTCGGTGGGCTGCCTGCACGTGCGCCCCATCCTCAACATGAAGGACGAGTCGGGCGCGAGGAAGATGCGCGCCATCGCCGAGGAGGCGTTCTCCATCGTCAAGGAGTACAAGGGCTCCCACTCCGGCGAGCACGGCGACGGCCTGAGCCGCTCCGAATTCCACGAGATGATGTTCGGGCCAAAGCTGGTGCGCGCCTTCGAGGAGGTGAAGGACAGCTTCGACCCGCAGGGCCTGTTCACCCCGGGCAAGATCGTCCGCGCGCAGAAGATGGATGACCGGAGCCTCTTCCGCTACAAGCCCGGATACTCCGCGCTGCCCGTAACGACTGCGCTGGACTGGTCGGAGAGCGGCGGCTTTCTCGCCGCGGCGGAGATGTGCAACAACAACGGGCAGTGCCGGAAGTTCGAGGCGGTGATGTGCCCGAGCTACCAGGCCACCCTCGACGAGAAGGACGTGACCCGCGGTCGCGCCAACAGCCTGCGGCTGGCGCTGAGCGGACAGCTCGGGCCGCAGGCGCTGACCTCCACGCAGATGAAGGACACGCTGGACCTCTGCGTCGCCTGCAAGGCCTGCAAGCGCGAGTGCCCGGTCGGCGTGGACGTGTCGCGGATGAAGATCGAGTTCCTGCACCACTGGCACGAGAAGCACGGCCTCTCGCTCG
>DATDMU010000486.1:0-3877 GCA_036518615.1 Myxococcales bacterium | reverse complement strand
AGCGGGCCGCTGCGCCATTCGTGCTTGAGGCGAAGCTGCTGGAAGCCGGTCTCGGCGTCGATGGAGCCGGAGAGGTTGGGATCCTGCTGCGTGGGCCGCTTGAGCACCAGGCCCAGGGCATCGTCGGAGGTGAGCGCGAGGAAGGAGAAGGCGTGCGCGCTGTCCGGCGGACGGTAGTCGAGCCGGAACTGGGCATCGTAGTAGCGGGGAGCGACGGTGAGGCCGAGGTCCGCGCTGTCCGACACCGCGGCGCGGATGATATAATCAATATAGCTGCGGCGGCCGGCCAGCGCGACGGAGAGACCCGGCACCTCGGGCACCGCCCCTTCCACCAGAGCGCTGCCCTCGAGCAGGTTGAGGTTGGCGTAGCCGTGGAATTCGTCGCGCAGCTTGCGGGTGCGCACCTCGACGAGGCCGCCGGTGAGATCGCCGTAGCGGGAGCTGAAGTTGCCGGGGATGAAGTCGATGGCCTCGAGCAGGTCGGGGTTGAAGGTGCTGGAGAGCGCGCCGAAGTGGAAGAGCAGCGGAAGGGGCTCGCCGTCGAGGTAGACCAGCGAGTCGCCGGGCTTGCTGCCGCGGATGACCAGCGCGCCTCCGCCGATGGGGCTCGTGCGCGCGACCCCCGGCAGGTCCTCCACCACCTTGAGCGCATCGCCCTGGGCGCCGGGGACCTTGTCGGTCTCCTCCTTGCTGACGCTGGTGCGGGAAAGCTCGGTGCGCTCGCGCTCGCCTTCCACGGTGGCCTCGAGCGGGCTCGCGTAGAGCGGCTGCAGGCGGTACTCGACCTCCAGCTTCTCGCCATCCGGAATGGTCTCGCGCGCGACGAGGCGCTGGTAGCCGGGCGCGGCGACCACCACCTCCACCGGCGCGCCTTCGGGCAGGCCGCGCAGCTCGAAGCGGCCGTCCTTGTCGGTGAAGCCGCTGCGCCCCGCCGCGCTCACCTCGATGCCGGCGAGCTTTCGCCGGCTGCCGCGCTCGCGGATCTGGCCCGCGAAATTGACCGGGGCGGCTGCCTGCTCCCGGGCGGCCGGCTGCGGCGTGAAGTTGAACGCCGACTGGATGCGCACCGCGATGGGCTTCTCCCCTCGCCGCGCCGGCTCGAAGCGCATCTTCGCCGCAGCCGCCAGCGCAGCCTCGTCGAAGCCGGGCTGCGCGGCGCCCTGCACGACCAGGTTGCCCGGAACTCCGTGCTCGTCGATGTCCAGCTGCACGATCACCCGCGCGGAGCCGGTCGCACCCTGCGGATATGCGGGCTCCGCCGGCGCGATCAGCTTCGGCGGCGTGAGCGCCTCGGGCGCCGGCTGCGGCTCCGGCTTCTCCGGCTGCGGATCCGGCACCGGCTGCGCGAGCGAAGGCGCCGCGCAGAGGAGCGCAACGACGGCTGCGGCCGGGCGCATGCGCGCCTTGTAAGGCAGGAGCGGGCGCGCCGCAAATCAGCCGCGCAGCGGCTTTGCCGGAGCGGCCGCGGGCGGCTGCGGCAGGCGCATGCGGCGGCGCTCGTCGGCGATGGCGCCGAGAGCCGCGAGCGCGCTCTCCGGGTTCTGCTCCAGCGCGTCGGCGAGCCCGCGCAGCCGCTGCGCCAGCGACCGCGCCGCCTCGGGGACGAAGCGGTTCAGCGCCGCCGCGCCGCCGATGGTGCCGTCGCCGGCGAGCCGCGTGGTGTCGCGAAACCCGCCCGCCGCCAGCTCGCGGGCGAGCCCCGCGTCGCCGGCCGCCTCGATGAGGGATTGCGCCACCGCCGCCGCAGCGAGATAGGGCAGGTGCGAGGCGAGCGTGACCGCGCGGTCGTGCGCTGCGGGCTCCACGTCGAGGAGCTTGCCGGCGCCGGCCACGATCCAGAGATCGCGCACCAGCCGCATCGCCTCCCGCTGCCGCTCCGGATCCTGCGCCCCCACCGGTGGGCAGAGCGCCACGGTGCAGGCGAAGAAGAGCGAAGGGCTGGCCGCCACGAACCCGCGGAACTCGGTGCCGGCCATCGGGTGGCCGCCGATGAACACGACGCGGTCCTGGCGGGCCGCGGCCTGGCAGACGCGCTCCTTGGCGCCGCAGACGTCGGTGAGCAGCGCGCCCGGCCGCATGCGGGCGGCCACCTCGGGCAACAGCTCGAGCAGCGGCTGCGCCGGCGTGCAGAGCACCACCGCGTCGCAGGTCTCCAGCGGCGCGCGCGAAAGCTGCGAGGTGGCGTCGACCGCGCCTTCATCGCGCGCCTGGTCGCAGGTGCGGGGGTCGAGATCCACGCCGATGAGCTGGATCTGGGGCCGCGCGCGGCGGAGGGCGAGCGCGAAGGAACCGCCGATGAGGCCGAGGCCGACGATGGCGACGCGCTCGGGGTCGGGCATGGGCGCAGTGTATGCCGATCAGACGAAAAGCGTAGCCGGGAGAAGTGCCCGGTTCCGCCGGGAACTTCGTTCCCGTCGGTGCCTAGTGGGCGTCGATGAACCCGCCGTGCTTCGACAGGAACGACTCGTAATCCCCGCCGTAGTCCTCCATGCCGCCGTGGTGGAAGGCGAAGATGCGGGTGGCGACGTTGTCGATCAGGTCGCGGTCGTGGGCCACGAAGATGACGGTGCCCGGGTAGTTCGAAAGCCCTTCGCCGAGCGCGGAGATGGACTCCAGATCGAGGTGGCTGGTGGGCTCGTCGAGGATGAGGACGTTGGGCCTGGTCAGCATCAGCTTGCAGAAGAGCAGCCGCACCGCCTCGCCGCCGGAGAGCGCCTTGGTGGGCTTCATCCCCTCGTCCCCGCGGAAGAGCATGCGCCCGAGCAGCCCGCGGATCTCCTCGTTGCCGGCGGAAGGATCGATGTCGTGCAGGTAGTCGAAGCAGGTGGTGCCCACCGGGATGATCGGCTTCACGTCCTGCGGCATGTACCCGATCTGCGCCTCGTGGCCCCAGGAGGCCTTGCCGGCGTCGGGCTCCACCTCGCCGATGAGGGTGCGCACGAAGGTGGTCTTGCCGACGCCGTTGCGGCCCACCACCGCCACCTTCTCGCCGCGGGTGATCAGCGCGGAGAAGTTCTTGAAGAGCTGCTTGTCGTACTTCTTCGAGAGCCCCTCGATGGTCAGCGTCTGCTTTCCGCTGGGGCGCTTCTGCTCGAACTTGATGAAGGGCCGCGCGATGTTCGACTTCTTGATCTCGGTGAGCGAGAGCTTCTCCAGCTGCTTGATCCGGCTCTGCACCTGCGAGGCGCGGGTGCCCGCGGAGAAGCGGGCCACGAATTCCTGCAGCTGCTCGCGCCGCTTCGACTTGTCGGCGTTCTCCGCCTCGATGCGGCTGCGCACCTGCGCCTTGGCGCGCACCATGTCGTCGTAGTTGCCGGTGTAGGTGATGATCGACTCGTAGTCGATGTCGGCGATGTGCGTGCAGATGGCGTTGAGGAAGTGGCGGTCGTGGGAGATGACCACCAGCGTGCCCTCGTACTCGAGGAGGAAGTCCTCCAGCCAGTGCACCGAATCGAGGTCGAGCGAGTTGGTGGGCTCGTCCAGGAGCAGCGCGGTGGGCTTGCCGAAGAGCGCCTGCGCGAGCAGCACCCGCACCTTGTCGCCGCCGGTGACCTCGCGCATGAGGCGCTGGTGCTCCGCCTCGAAGATGCCCAGGCCCTCGAGCAGCGTGGCCGCCTGCGCTTCCGCCGAGTAGCCGTCCTCCTCGGCGATGACGCCTTCCAGCTCCCCCAGCCGCGCCCCGTCGGCGTCGGTCAGGTCGGGCTTGGCGAGCAGCTTCTCCTTCTCCTGCATGGCCTCCCAGAGCACCGCGTTGCCCATCAGCACCGTGTCGAGGACCTTCTTCTCCTCGAAGGCGTACTGGTCCTGCTTGAGCACCGAGAACCGCTTCGGCCGCGAGACCGAGCCCGTGTCCGGCTCCAGGTCGCCGGAGAGGATC
>DATDMU010000485.1:0-2157 GCA_036518615.1 Myxococcales bacterium | reverse complement strand
TGCGGCCCCGGCGCAATTCGTGCGCACAAGGTGGGAGCCTCGGCAAGAAGTGCAGCGGGCGCACGGCTTGCAATCCCCGGAGCACGGGGAGACCACCATGAGCCACGACGAGTGTCGCAAAATGCTCGAGCTGCAGCACCGCCAGCTTCGGGCCCTGATCGCCAGGGTCCGCGAGACGGCGTTCAAGGCGCTGAAGAGCGACTACGCTGCCTCCGCGGAGCTGCACGTCCTGGTGGGGGTCCTGCGCGCCGAGATCGAGAAGCACCTGATGGCGGAAGAGTCGTTGCTCGGGCCGATCCTGGAGCGCGTCGACGCCTGGGGGTCCGTCCGCCTGGACCTGATGCGCGCGGAGCACGCGCACCAGCGCGCCGTGCTCGCGGTGCTGCGGTCGGAGCGCGCCGGCGGCCTGCCCGCCGCGCTGTTCGCGCCCCGCGTGCTGGGGCTGCTCGACGACATCTCCGCCGACATGGACGCGGAGGACAAGGATCTCCTCGACCCGCGCGTCCTGCGCGACGACGTCATCCAACTGGACGCGAGCGACGCATGAGCGACCTCCTGGACGAGCACCCTGCTGCGGTCTGCGCCGGGGGGTTCGTCCTCGACGGGAGCGTCGCCTTTCCCCACGGGTCGCCTCGCGGCGTCGCTCTTCTGGCCGGCGACCGTGGGTGCAGCCGGCAGTCTCCTGCCCGCCGTGCCGCCGCCCGGGCCATCCGCAAGGCCGGCTTCGCCACCGCGCTGGTGGATCTGCTGACGCCCGCGGAGGTCGCCGACGACGTCGGAGCCGCGGCGCTTCGCGTCCACCCGACCGAGCTGGAGATCCGGCTGCACGCCGCGCTGCTCTGGACGCAGGCGCGATTCGGCAACCTGCCCGTGGCGGTGGTCGGGTTCGACGGCGCCGGCGCCGCCGCGCTGCAGGAAGCCGCCGACCACCCCGGCGAGATCCGCGCGGTGGTGGTGGATTCGAGGTTCCCCGATCTCGCCGCGGCGCTGGAGTCCCTGCATGCTCCGGCGCTCTTCATCGCCGAGACCGGCGACCCGGCGACGCTCGGGCGCATCGCCGCGGTGTGCGACCGGATCCCCGCCGAGCACGGCATCGCCGTGGTGCCGGGGCCGCGCACCGGGTCGAGCGAGGTTTCCCGCGCCGAGGCGGTGGGGTTCAACGCTGCCCGCTGGCTCTCCGAACACGCGCAAACGCCCGCCCCGGAGCCGGCGGTGCACAAGGAACGCGCGCTTCCGCGCGGGGCAGGGTAGAGTCCGGCCGATGGCCAAAGCTCGCATCCTCGTCGTCGACGACGAACAGAACGCCCGCAACGCTCTCCGGCTCATCCTCGGGGAGGAGGGCTACGAGATCGCCGAGGCCGCCGACGGCGAGGAGGCGCTCGCCCGCCTGGGAGACTTCGCGCCGGCCGTCGTCCTGGCCGACGTGCGGATGCCGCGCATGGACGGGCTCACGCTGCTCAAGAAAGCCAAGGAGAGCGGCGCCGACGCCATCTTCATCATGATGACCGCCTTTGCCACGGTGGAGGCGGCGGTGGAAGCGATGCGCGCGGGGGCGGAGAACTACCTGGTCAAGCCGCTCGACGTGAACTCGGTGCTGGTCTTCCTCGACAAGGCGCTGGAGAAGCGCAAGCTGGTCCGCGAGTCGCAGTCGCTGCGCGAGCGCGTCCGCGACCGCTACAAGCTCACCGGCATGGTGGGCGACGCGCCCGAGCTGCAGGCCGTCTACCAGGTGGTGAAGCAGGCCGCGCCCACCAAGGCAACGGTGCTCATCCTCGGCGAGTCGGGCACCGGCAAGGAGCTGATCGCGCAGGCGGTGCACGAGGAGAGCGACCGCAGCGACAAGCCCTTCGTCAAGGTGAGCTGCGCCGCGCTCTCCGAGACGCTGCTCGAGTCCGAGCTGTTCGGCCACGAGAAGGGCTCCTTCACCGGCGCGGTCGGCCGCAGGGAGGGGCGCTTCGAGCTCGCGGACGGCGGAACCCTCTTCCTCGACGAGATCGGCGAGATCGCCCCCTCCACGCAGGTGAAGCTCTTGCGCGCGCTGCAGACGCGCGAGTTCGAGCGGGTGGGCGGGACGCAGACCATCAAGGTGGACGTGCGCCTGGTCGCGGCCACCAACCGCGACCTCACCGCCGAGGTGAAGGCCGGCCGCTTCCGCGA
>DATDMU010000484.1:0-11521 GCA_036518615.1 Myxococcales bacterium | reverse complement strand
CGCTCCTGTGCTGATCATCGCAGCCGTGCACGCGCCGGATGCCGCGTTGCCCACCCACGAGCGGCGGACGATGACCATCCGGACACACCTCTTGCTGCTCGTCGCCGCCGCCGTCGTGCCGGTGTTCGCCTTCGCGGTGCTGGTCTCGGTGGCGCTGGTCAGGCACGAGCGCGACAAGCAGCGGACCGGGGCGATGGATCAGGCCCGCGCGATGATCACCGCGGTGGACGCCGAGCTTCGCGGCTCCATCGCCACGCTCCGGGCGCTGTCCGCCTCGCGCGCGCTGGCCTCCGGCGACCTGAGCGGCTTCCACGCCTCGGCTGCGCGGGCGCTTCACACGCAGCCGGGCTGGCTGGACATCAGCCTCTCGGAGCCCGGCGGCAGGCAGGTGGTCGACGTCGCAACCGATCCGGGAACGGTGCCGGCGGCGGCCGCGGACGCGGCGGACGTCGCGCGCGTCGCCTCCACCCTCGAACCGCAGGTCGGCAACGTCGTCGTCGACAAGCTGCTCGGCCAGCCCGGCGTGCCCGTCCGCGTGCCGGTGATCCGCGAGGGAAAGGCGGTCTGGGTGCTGACCGCGCTCGTGCGGCCCGACGCCTTCCGCGATCTCATCCTGCAGCAGCACCTCGCCGCCGGATGGGTGAGCGGGATCGTCGATCGCGATCTGAAATTCGTCGCCCGCGTGCCGGAAGTGCCGCTCGGCTCGTCCGCCTCGAGCGCGTTCATGGCGGCGGCCCGGCGCAGCAGCGAGGGCTGGTATCGCGGGCTGACGGTGGAAGGCACCGACACCTTCACAGCGCACATCACCTCTCCCTTCAGCGGCTGGACCATCGGGCTCGCCGTCCCCACCAGCGACGTCGAGGCGGCGGCCCGCCACAGCGCCTGGATCATGTCGGTGGGCGCGGTGCTCTCGCTGGGCCTCGCCGTCCTCGCCGCGCTCTTCGTCGGCCGCCGGGTCGCCGATCCGGTGGGATCGCTCGCCGCCGCGGCCCGGTCGCTCGGCGAAGGCAAGGAGATCCCGGTCGAGACGCCGTACGACGTGCGGGAGATCTCCGCGGTGGCGACGGCGCTGCAGGAGGCGTCCACCGCCATCCGCGACCGCCAGGCGCTGCTCAGGCGCGAGAAGGCCGCGCTCGAGGCCGCCGACGTCGCCAAGGACGAATTCCTCGCCATGCTGAGCCACGAGCTGCGCAATCCGCTGGCGGCGCTGCGCACGGCGGCGCACATCCTCAAGGTGATGGACCCCGCGCAGCCCGCCGCGTCCCGCGCCCGCGACGTGATCGAGCGGCAGACGGGCCTGATGACGCGCCTGATCGAGGACCTCCTCGACACCAGCCGGATCACCATGGGCAAGGTGGCGCTCGACCGGCGCCCGCTCGACCTCGCCGAAGCGGTCGGCCGGGTCATGGAGACGTTCCGCGCCGCGGGCCGCTTCTCGCGCCACCGGGTCGAGCTGCACGCGTCGCCCGCATGGATCGAGGGCGACCGCGAGCGCATCGACCAGATCGTCTCCAACCTCCTCGACAACGCGGTCAAGTTCACGCCGCAAGGCGGCGCAATCTCGGTGAGCGTCGGCCGCGCGGGCGGCGCTTCCCGCCTGCAGGTCTCGGACGACGGCGAAGGAATCGCGGCGGATCTCCTCCCGCACTTGTTCGAGCTCTTCGTCCAGGGGCCGCGCGGGATCGATCGCTCGCAGGGCGGAATGGGAATCGGCCTCGCCCTGGTGCGGCGACTGGCCGAGATGCACGGCGGCACCGCTGCCGCCTCGAGCGGCGGTCCGGGAAAAGGCGCCACGTTCACGGTCGAGCTCCCGGCGATCGCGCCCGCAGTCGCCGGCGAGACTGCCCAGGCCCCGCGGCCGCGCCCCGGCGCGCGCCGCATCCTGCTCATCGAGGACAACGACGACGCGCGGACCATGCTTCGCGATGCGCTGGCGCTGAGCGGCCACGAAGTCGCGGACGCGGCAGACGGCACGACTGGCCTTGCCATCGCCTCCAGCCATCCACCCGAGATCGCCGTGATCGACATCGGGTTGCCGGACATCGACGGCTATGAGGTGGCGCGGCGCCTTCGCCGCTCGGTCGCGGGCGAAATCGCGCTCATCGCGCTCACCGGTTACGGCCAGCACGAGGACCGCCGGCGCTCGCACGACGCCGGGTTCGGGATGCACCTGACCAAGCCCGTGGACCTGGAGCAGCTGGAGGCTGCCATCGCGGCGCTCTCTCCTCGCTTGCGCACCTGAGGTAGCTTCGGCCCATGACCCTCGCGCTCCTCTTCGCCGCCGCCTTCGTCCATCCCGCGCCCACGCCTCCCGCCGCGCTGCCCGCCTCGGTCTACCGCGAGCGCCGCGAGCGGGTCATGAAAGAGCTGGGCGGCTGCGCGACGGCGCTCGCGGCGCAGGGCGAGCCCACCGGCGTGGTGCAGGAGTTCCGGCAGGACGACGACTTCTTCTGGCTCACCGGATTGAACGAGCCCGGCGCCTGGCTCGTGCTCTTCCCCAAGGCGAAGTACAGGCGTCACACCGTCTTCCTGAGACCGCGCGATCCGGAGGCGGAGCGCTGGACCGGCCCGCGCGACCCGATCAGCCCCGCGCTGATGGAGAAGTACGGCGTCGACGAGGTCCGCCGCGGGAACGGCGGCGAGCGGCTCCTGACCGCCGCTCCGGCGCACGACTGCCTCGCCGTCATCGCGCCATTGCACGACCTCAAGGACGACCGCTCCGACGTCCAGGCGCTCAAGCAGGCGGCGGCCGCGCAAGGCATGAGGCTCGTCTACAAGCGCGACCTGCTTGCGCGGCTCCGCTCCGCGCACGGGCCCGAGGAGATCGCGCTGATGGAGCGCGCGGTCGAAATCACCCGCGCCGGCCACGAGGCGGTGGCGCGCGCGACCGTCGCCGGAGTCAGCGAGCGCGACGTGCAGACGCAGATGGAGTACGCGTTCTTCGGCGCGGGCGCGACCGGGCTCTCCTACGGCAGCATCGTGGGAAGCGGCGAGAACGGGGCGGTGCTCCATTGGGGACAGAACTCGCGCATGCTGCGCGAGGGCGACCTGGTGGTCGTCGATGCCGCCGCCGAATACGGGCGCTATGCCGCCGACGTCACCCGGACCTATCCGGTGAGCGGGAAGTTCACCGCGGAGCAGGCCAGGGTCTACCGCGCCGTCTACCAGGCGCAGGAGGACATCTTCGCGGCGATCAAACCCGGCGTCACCATGCAGGATCTGCAAAAGACAGCGGAGGAGTCGCTCAGGCGCAGCGGGTACCTCGACAAGTTCATCCACGGCTTCGGTCATTTCGTGGGCCTGAACGTGCACGACGCCGGGCTCATGGATGCGCCCATCCCGAAAGGCGCCATCTTCACGGTGGAGCCCGGCATCTACCTGCCCGAGCGCGGCTTCGGCGTGCGCATCGAGGACGAGGTGCTGCTGCTCGGCGACGGGAAGTGGAAGCTCCTCACTTCGGAGCTCCCGCGAAAGCTGGAGGACGTGGAGGCGTGGGTGGCGCGGGCGCGCCGCTGAATCTCCTCTTCGGCCCCGCGACGCCGACGCAGGTCTCATTCGCGCCGGAGCCGGCGCCGTTAGCATCGCGACCATACGCAGGCGGGCGCGGCCGTTCGTCTGTTCCTGGAGGCGAAGATGTTCGAAGGACTGTTCCAGCCGACGCACCTGTTCCTCATCCTCGCGGTCGCCCTGCTCGTCTTCGGCCCGAGCAAGCTGCCCGAGATTGGCGCGGGGCTCGGCAAGAGCATCCGCGACTTCAAGAAGGCGATGGCGGAGGCCGGCGACGACGCGCCGCGGGCCGCCGGCGCGAAGGAGCTGCCGGCGCCGCCTCCGGCAGCACCAGCGGTCGCCGCAAGCGCGGCGGCCGAAGTGGAGAAGCCCTGATTCGCACGGCGAAAGCAGAGGTGACGCGATGCGCGCCCGAAGCCTCAACCGCGTGAGCAGCGCGGCTCAGAGCGTGATGTTGAGGCCGCCCGCGAGGCCCCACACCAAATTCCCCTCGAAGGTGTAGACGCGGCCGCCGAGGCGAAGGTGCAACACCTGCGCGACGGGAATCAGGAACGCCGCCTCCAGGCTGGGCTCCACGCTGGAGCCGAGCAGGAGCATCGGGCGCAGCTCGAGCGCGAAGGTGCGCAGGCCCTCGCGCCAGAGCGCGTAGCGGTGCGGCAGCCCGATCTCCAGGCCGTCCTGCATGCGGTCGTCGAGGAACGAGCGCCGATAGCCGATGGCGAGCCCACCTTCGACGTGCTCCCGCGGCGTGGCCCGGACGAGCATGTGGGCGGAGAATGCCGACACGCCGCGGGTCGCGCCGTCGTACTGGAAGTCGGTGGCCACGTGGCCGATGCCGAAGGTGAGGCGCGTGCTGACGAATCCGGAGGCGCCATCGCTGACGGCAGCGCGGCCGCTGTCCGCTCCGCCCACGAAGTCGAGCGAGAAGGTGGGGCACTGGAAGCGCTGCAGGACGAGCCGCGGCGCGGGGTTGTCCACCGTATAGAGCACGACGGGGAGCGCCGCGACCGCGAGCACGGCAACCAGCAACGCCGCCCTGTCGTCGCCGGAAGCGGAAGAGACCGGCAGCGATGGCGGGCCGCCGGAGGAGCCGCTGACGGGAATCGTGATCTCGCCGCCGATTCCGAAGCGGCCCGTTCCCGGAGTCGGCACCCCGAAGCAGCTCTGGAGGTAACCCACCTCTTGCGGCGACGGACGCACGGGCGGCTCGCCTGCGTCGTCGGGGGGTGGCGGCGGAGCGGACGTCTGCTGCGCCCGCGCGGGAGTCGCGAGCGAGAAGGCGAGGACGGCGGCAAGCAGGCGCTTCATCTGGACGATCCCGCCCCTTCGGCACTCCGTACGAAGAGAGGACCGCCATCGTAGCCCATCCGGCCACTCGGGCCGAAGGGCGGCGGGCGCGACGATTCGTCAGGACCCGGGCTCAGCCCAGGTGGCGCCGGAACCACCCCAGGCACCGGTCCCAGGCGACCGTCGCCGCCTTGGCGTCGTATGCCTGCGGCCGCTCCGAGTTCATGAAGGCGTGCTTTGCCTTGTAGCGATGGATCTCGAAGGTCTTCTTCGCCGCCTTCAGCTCCTTCTCGAACGCATCCACCTTCGCCGGCGTCACCCAGTCGTCCTCGCTGGCGAAGTGTCCCTGCAAAGGAACGCGCACGTCCTTGCCCGAGGCGACCTCGGGCGGCGGCAGGCCGTAGAAGCACACCGCCGCGTCCAGCTCGGCAATCCGCGCCGCGCCGATCACGGTGACGGCGCCGCCCATGCAGAAGCCGGTGAGTCCCACCTTGCCGCCCCGGCCCTTGAGGTGGACCACCGCGCCGCGCACGGCCTGTTCGGTCGCCGCCTTGAAGTCGAGCGCGCCCATCGCCGCGCTGGCCGCGCCCTCGTCGTGATAGGGGACCACCTTGCCGCCGTAGAGGTCCGGCGCGAGCGCGGCGAAGCCTGCCTGCGCCAGCCGATCGCAGATGGCCTTGATCTGCCCCTGCAGGCCCCACCACTCCTGGATCACCACCACCCCCGGCGCTTTCGCGTCCTTCGCCTCCGCCAGGTAGCCCTGCGCCGAGCCGCCGCCGCTCTTCGAGAACGAGATCATCGTGCCCATGACGCCTCCGTGCCCATGACGCTCCGAAGGCCGCGTCTATACCGGAGCCGCGCGGAAAAGAGTGTAGAGATTTTCAACAGATGTCAGGGGCACTTCGAAGGCGTATAAAACGCGTCGAGGGACATGTTGCCGCAGCCTCGGGTCGTATCGCACCGTGTCTGCGGGTGGGAAGCAGGTTCCGCGAAAGGGAGGACACGCAAGCGATTCGCTGAGCAGGGGGGGCACATGAAGCGCAAGAGCTGGAACACGGTGGGCTGGACCGCGTTCAAGCCCATCGACGCGCCTTTGGAGGATTTTCCCAACAACCGCGCCTGGGCCGAGGCAGGGGCTGCGCGCTGGTTCGCCAACTCCATCTACGTCGTCAGGATGATCGCGCTGCGCGGCGAGCCGCCCTTCGGCACTACCGTTTGCCTCACCATCAGGACCCACGACCACCAGGCGCGCCACGACTGGAGGGAGCTCCAGCGCATCAAGAACGACCTGATGGGCAAGACGGTGGAGGCCGTCGAGGTCTATCCGTCCGAGGAGCGGGTGGTCGACAACTCGAACTACTACCACCTGTTCTGCTTTCCCCAGCTCGCGACCGAGGACGGCTGGCTGCCGTTCGGTTTCACGGAGCGGCTGGTGACGGATGGACCCGTCGCCGGGGCGAAGCAGCGGCAGTTCCGTCCCGAGGTCGAGCCGGACGAGGTCGTCGCCTCCGACCCGACCTGGCTGCGCGAAGGCGGCTGACCCCGGCGCAACCGGGCGAGCTCGCCGGCATCCTCCGGGCATGGCATTCCTGCAAACCGTCGCGCGGCGGCTCGGCAACGATCGCTTCCTGAAGATGCTGCGCTTCTACCCGCCCTACCTGGGCGCCGGCGTGTCGGTGGCCTTCGTCGCTCCCGACCTGAGCGTGCTGGAAGTGGAGATGAAGCTCTCCGCCTGGAACCAGAACTTCGTCGGCACCCAGTTCGGCGGATCGCTCTATTCGATGTGCGATCCGTTCTTCATGCTGATGCTGATGATGCAGCTCGGGGACGGATACGTGGTCTGGGACAAGAGCGCCTCGGTGGAGTTCCTCCGCCCCGGCCGCGGCAAGGTGAAGGCGCGCTTCGAGCTGCCGCGGGCGCGGGTGGAGGAGCTGCGCAGGGAGACGGAGGAGAAGGGAAAGATCAATCCCGCCTTCGAAGTCACGGTGGTGGACGCCGGCGGCGATGCGGTGGCGCGCATCCGCAAGGTGCTCAGCATCCGCCGCAGGAATGCCGCGCGCGAGGCGGCTGCATAGAACCGCGCGCGGCAGGAGGTCCCCTGTTCCTGCTCGCCCTTGCCCTGCTGGCCGCGCCAACCGAACGCGGGTTCGACGCCACCGCGAAGGGATCATTTCTCCGCCGGCGGCGTGCTCGGCCTGGGCCTCGTGATCGGCAACCTCGGCGCGCCGGCCGGAATCGATACCAGCCTCGGCCTGCAGACCTCGAACAGCGCGCTCTTCGCCAGCATCTGCTTCTAGAGCGCGCTTCGAGGCCCGCCGTCGATCAGAAGGCGTACGCCGTGCCCAGGGTTCCATAGAACGGAGGCACCACCGCGTTCAGGCCCTCGCTGGCGAGCACGCCCGCGGCTGCCGACAATTCCACGCGTCCGAATCGGTAGCCGCCGCGCAGGCCGGCCTGGAGCGTGCCGCCGCTCAGCGAGTACCACCCGTCCTTCGCCAGGGCGTAGCCCGCGCTGCGATACTTCGCCGAATGCTTCAGGCGCGTGGCGAGGATCTTCTCGTAGCCCAACTCCGCCATCAGGCCCCACCGGCTGCTTTGATAGCCGGGCAAGACGGTGCCGCGGACGCCGAGAGCGGTCGCGGAGAAGAGGTTGTTGTCGGTCATGCGCAGGACCGGCGCGAAGGCGACGTTCAGCTTCCAGTCTCCGGACGCGAGCGCCGTGGCTTGCCCGCCGGCCTCGACGGCGAAGTCGCGGAAGTCCAGGCCGGCGGCCGGCAGGGTGAAACGGCCATAGAGCATGCCGGAACCGATCTGCCGCGAATAGCTGGCGCGGTAGACGAGGGCGGACTGCAGGCCCAGGTCGAAGCGGACCGATTGCCGGGCGCCGTCAGGGAGGTTGGTCACTTCCTGGGCGGCCGCCGGCAAGGCGATGGCAAGGGCAGCGAACAGGGAAACGAACCAGGTCTTGTGCGTCATTGGAATTCTCCGTTCAGTAAGCGATCGAGTCGAGGTAGGAGAGGACGCCGGCTACGCTCTGCGGCGCCCGCGTCCAGGGAAAGTCGTGGCCGGCGCCGGCGATCACCAGCAGCCTCGCGCTCGGGAAGAAGCGCATCTGCCGCTCCTGGAAGGCTCTGCCGATGACGGTGTTCTCCTCGCTGGCCTCGAAGAGCACCGGCGCGCCGAAGCGATCGAGGCCGCGGGTGAAGTCCCAGTGCGGGTCGGCCTCGGGGATGGCGGCGGCGGCCACCGCTCCCATCCGCCAGAACGGCTCGCGGTCGGTGGTGGACTGGTGGTAGTTGGGTTGCAGCGCGCCGAAGAGGCCGATGCCGCGCAGGTAGTCGGCGCGCGCGTGCCCGTCGGGGCTCACGATGGTCTGCGCCCAGGCGTAGTCGTTGAGCCACTCGGCGGTGGGGTCCAGGTCGAACATCTCGGGCTTGAGCTCGTCGAAGAGCGCGCCGGTGAGCGGGCCCGGCTCCATCAGCACCGCTCCCGCCACCTTGTCCGGGTGCATGGAGATGTAGCGGGTGGCGTACATGCCGCCCCAGCTATGGCCGAGCAGGACGACCGGGCGCCCCGGGGAGAAGTGGTCGATGATCCAGGTGAGGTCGAGGTCGTACGCCTCGGGCGTGATCTCGTTCGCGGGATGGCGGCGGCTCAATCCGCACCCCCGCTGGTCCCAGAAGACCAGCAGGTGATGGTCCTCGAGCCGGACGCCGTTCACCGGATCGCGCAGCCGCAGGAGGCCGCGGTAATCGCCGCCCGGCCCGCCGTGCAGCATGACGATGACGGGCGCGGACGGATCTCCGAAGGTCTCGACGTGGAAGGTCGAGCCGTTGAAGGAGAGCTGGGGGATCGACGGATCCTCGTCCGCGGTGCGGGGAACCAGGTTCCCGTCGGCGGCCGGATCGAGGCAGGCAGTGAATGAAAGGATGGCGGCTGCGAGAAGAAGCTTCGGCATTTTGTCCTCCGGGTTTGGTGCTTCGGAGGACATCTACGGGCAGGCGCGCCCCGCAGCGCCGGTGCCCATGAACACGGACCGCGGCCGGGGCATCCGGGCGTCCGACTTTCCTAGCCTGTTGAAACCTGGCGGATTTTCGCCTGCGACTGCAGCCGGCGGAATTCGCTCGGGGTGAGGCCCGTATGGCGCTTGAAGAAGCTGTTCAGGGTGGACTTGGAGTTGAACCCGGCCTCCAGCGCCAGATCGAGCACCCCGCGCTGGCGCTGCGCCGGGTCGGCCAGCGCCGCCATCAGCGCTTCCACCCGGTAGGAGTTGACGAAGACGAAGAAGCTCTTGCGCAGGTGCAGGTTGAGCACCTGGCTGACCATGTGGGGCGTGGCTCCGACGGCGTCGGCCAGCGCTTGCAGGGTGAGCGCGCCGTCGCGATACAGCTCGTCGTCGGTCATCTTCGCGGTGACCTTCCGGGCGAGCTCCGCGGCGTCCGCGTCGTCGAGGCGGTTGCGCTGGTATTTCGGCAACAGGCGCCGGACCGGCTCCGAAACCCGGGCTGCCTGCGCCTTGTCGAAGAGCGCGGGCTGCCAGAGGCTCACGTAGCCGGTGGCGAAGACGACCAGCGCGGATCCCACCTGGATGGCATTCGAGAACCCCTGGAGCGCGGCCGGCGCGAAGCCCGCGATCCTGAGGAGCCCGCTGAAGACGACGATGCTCCAGACCGCGGCGTGCGCCAGCACCATCGCCTTCAGCCAGCGCAGGTCGATGCGCGCAAGGTCGCTGAAGTAGCTCTCCATCTTGCGGGCGTAGCGGCGCAGAGCGAGCCAGCTCGCGAACAGGTAGCCCATCGCCTGCACGAGAAGGAGGGCCTCGAAGAACTCCATCACCGGAGGGATCCGGCCCGCGACGAACGCCTGGGCGATGGAGAGCTTTTCCGCGCCGCTCTTCAGATAGAAGCCCTGGATCAGCACGAGCACGTCGAGCGCGAAGGGCAGGCCGTGGACCAGCCAGCGGGCCTCGAACCGCGAGGCCGGCCGCGTCAGCGCCGCGACGTACAGGTAGAGGAGCGGGCCGAAGAGGAAGGGGAGCGGGCTGCCGAGCGCGATCAGGTGCGGGTGGCCGGCGAAGCCCCAGCGAACGTCGAGGGCACCGAGCAGGAGCATCAAAGAGAGCGCGCCGACGAGCGCGGCGAGGAGCCGGTTCGCCACCGGGTCCTTCTTCCGCCTCGCCAGCGCCGTGGCCAGCACGCCGCCCTGCGCGGCTCCGAGCAGGATCAAGCTGTCGAGCAGCTCCCGCACGGCTGCCAGTCTGCCAGAGTGTCCGGTTTACGGCGATCTACGCAGCGGCCCGGTATCGGCCCCAATCGCTTTCTGCCAGTGCGGGCGCCGCTCCTGAGCAAAAAGGGGGGAGCGATGACGTACCGAGGCAGCAAGGCTGTAGCGCTGGCGGTGGCGTTGATGCCGGCGTGGGCGCTCGCGCACGACCACGGCGATCACGAGCAGGCGGCGGCGGAGAGCTACGGCAAGGTGCACTTCCCCATCTCGTGCAACCCGGAGGTGCAGCCGGCCTTCGACCGCGCGCTGGCGATGCTGCACTCCTTCGCCTACGCGAAGTCCGCCGCGGCGTTCGAGGAGGTGTCTGCAAGGGACCCCGACTGCAGCATCGCGCAGTGGGGCGTGGCGATGACCTATTTCCACGTCATCTGGGGCCCTCCCACCGAGGAGGAATTCGCCGCGGGAAGCGCGGCGGCGCACAACGCGATGGAGGCCCCCGCCTCGACCGACCGCGAGGGCGACTACATCGAGGCCATCTCCGCCTACTACCGGGCCGAGGGCCCGCACGCGGCGCGGGTCGTCGCCTTCGAGAAGGCGATGGCACAGGTGGCGGAGCGCCATCCCGACGACCACGAGGCCCTCATCTTCCACGCCCTCGCCATCCTCGGCGTCGCCTACAACTCGCCCCCCGACAAGACCTATGCGCGGCAGAAGGAGGCCGCGAAGATCCTCAACCGCATGCTCGCGCTCGAGCCGCGCCACCCGGGGATTGCCCATTACATGATCCATTCGCTCGACTATCCCGAGCTCGCGCCGCTGGCGCTGCAGGCGGCGCGCGCGTACGCGAAGATCGCGCCAGCCGCGCCCCACGCGCTGCACATGCCCTCGCACATCTTCACGCGCCTGGGCATGTGGAAGGAGTCGATCGCCTCGAACCTGGCCTCGGCGCGAACGGCGCAGCAGTGGGTGGCGAAGACGCATCCGGGCGCGACCGCGTTCGACGCCATGCACGCGATGGACTACCTCGAGTACGCATATCTACAGACCGGCCAGGACGCGAAGGCGCGGGACGTCGCGGAGACGGTGGCCGGGGTGACCCGCCTCGACGTGCCGCAGTTCGCCGCCGCCTACGCGCTCGCCGCCGTCCCGGCCCGGCATGCCCTGGAGCGGCGCGACTGGAAGGAGGCGGCGGCGTTCACTCCGCAGCCGGCGACGTTCCCCTGGGAGAAGTACCCGTATGCGGAAGCCATCGTCCATTTCGCGCGGGCCATGGGCCACTCCCGCATCGGCAACCTGGACGAGGCAGCAAGGGACGTGGCGAGGCTGGCCGACCTGCAGGCCTCGCTCCAGGGGCAGAAGGGATTCGACTGGGCGACGCAGGTGGAGGTGCAGCGCCGGGCCGCGGCGGCATGGCTGCTGCGCGCCGGGATGAAGAACGAGGAGGCGGTGGCGCTGCTGCGCTCGGCGGCGGACCTCGAGGACTCGACCGACAAGCACCCGGTCA
>DATDMU010000483.1:0-2839 GCA_036518615.1 Myxococcales bacterium | reverse complement strand
CGACGGCGTGGAGTGGGTGAACGACTCCAAGGCCACCAACGTGGACAGCGTGGAGAAGTCGCTCACCGCCTTCCCCGGCAACGTGCACATCATCATGGGCGGCCGCGGCAAGGGCGCGCCCTACGCGCCGCTGCGCGAGCTGATGCGGGGCCGGGTCAAGACCATCCTCACCATCGGTGAAGATGCGCCCGCCATCGCCTCCGAGCTGGCGGGGGTCGCGGAGCTCGAAGCCTGCGGTGTGCTCGCAACCGCGGTGTTCCGCGCCCGCGAGCGCGCCCGGCGCGGCGACGTGGTGCTGCTCTCGCCCGCCTGCGCCTCCTACGATCAGTTCAAGAACTTCGAGGACCGCGGCGACCAGTTCAAGGCGCTGGTGCGGGGGCTGTCATGAGCGCCTCCGCGGTGGCCGGAGCGCGCGTGCTGCGGCAGCGCTCGGAGCAGCGGGCGGCGTTGCGCTACGACCCGGTGCTGCTCGGCGCGGTGCTGCTCCTGCTCTCCCTGGGCGTGGTGATGGTCTACAGCGCGAGCGCGGTGTACGCCGGCGCGCGCCTGGGCGACGGGCTCTGGTTCTTCAAGCGGCAGGCGCTGGGCGCGGGCCTCGGGCTCCTGGCCCTGCTCGCGACCCTCAAGCTCGGCTACCGGAGGCTCGAGGCGCTGGCGGTGCCGCTCTTGCTCGTGGCGCTGCTCCTGCTCGCGCTCCTGCACCTGCCCGGGCTGGGCCACGCGGCCGGCGGCGCGCGGCGCTGGATGCAGCTCGGTCCGCTGACCTTCCAGCCCAGCGAGATGGCGAAGATCGCGCTGGTCCTGTGGCTCTCGCGGTCGCTCGCCAACAAGCAGGAGCGCATCCGCGTCTTCTCGGTGGGCTTCTTGCCCCACCTCTTCATGCTCGGGCTCTTTGCCGGGCTCCTCATGCTCCAGCCCGACTTCGGCACCGCGGTGGTGCTGGCGGCGGTCACCTTCGCGCTGCTCTTCGTGGCCGGAGCGCGCCTCGCCTGGCTGCTCGCGATGCTGGGAGCGGCGGCGCCGCTGGCCGCCTTCCTGATCTGGAGATCGCCCTACCGCATCCAGCGGGTGCTCACCTTCCTCGATCCCTGGAAGGATCCGCGCGGCCACGGCTACCAGACGGTGGAGTCCCTGCTCGGGTTCGGCGCGGGCGGCTCGTTCGGCGTGGGCCTGGGCGAAAGCCACCAGAAGCTGTTCTTCCTGCCCGCGGCGCATACCGACTTCATCCTCAGCATCGTGGGCGAGGAGCTGGGGTTCGCGGGCGTCGCCGCGGTCCTGCTCCTCTTCGCCGTGGTGGTCTGGCGCGGCGTCAAGGCGGCGCACGCCGCGCCCGACGCCTTCGGCTGCTGGGCCGCGCTCGGCCTCACCCTGCTGCTCGGGCTCGAGGCGCTGGTCAACGCCGGCATGGCGCTGGCGCTCTTGCCCACCAAGGGCATGGCGCTCCCCTTCCTCTCCTACGGAATGACCTCGGTGATCGCTTCCTGCGTGGCCGCCGGCATCGTCCTCTCGGTGAGCGGCGGCGGCGGCGGGTTCCTCAGGCGCTCGGTGGGAGCGCAGCGATGAGGCTGCTCGTCGCCGGCGGCGGCACCGGAGGCCACCTCTTTCCCGGCATCGCCCTGGGCGAGGAGGTGAAGACGCGCCACCCGCGCAACGACGTCCTCTTCGTCGGATCGGCGCGCGGCATCGAGGCGCGCGAGGTGCCCCGCGCCGGCTATCCGCTGGAGATCATCGACGTGGGGCCGATCAAGCGCATGGGCGTCCTGGGAACGCTGCGCGGAATCTTCCGGGTTCCGCGCGCGCTCGGCCAGTCGATGCGCATCCTGCGCAGGTTCGATCCCGACGTGGTGGTGGGCGTGGGCGGATACTCGAGCGGTCCGGTGGTGATGGCGGCCTGGATGATGCGCATTCCCACCGCCGTGCAGGAACAGAACGCGCTGCCGGGCTTCACCAACCGCACCCTGGGCAGGTTCGTGGACGCCGTGTTCACCGCCTTTCCCGAGGCGCAGGCGAGCTTCCCGCGGCGCAAGACGTACCTGCTCGGCAACCCCATCCGCCGCGCCTTCCTCGACAACTACCTGCACACCAAGGCCGCGACCGACCGCCTGAGCATCTTCGTCACCGGCGGCTCGCAGGGAGCGCACGCCTTGAACCTCAAGGTCGCCGAGGCGATGGAGCAGCTTGCGCCCGCGCTCGGTCGCCGGCTCGCGCTCTTGCACCAGACCGGGGTGAAGGACCAGCCGGAGATCGCGGCCCGCTACCAGAAGCTCGCGCCCCACGGCCTGATCGCGGAGGCGGTGGCGTTCATCGACGACATGCCGCGCGCCTACGCGGGCGCCGATCTGCTGGTCTGCCGCGCAGGCGCCACCACCATCGCAGAGCTGACCGTCTGCAAGAAGCCGGCGATCCTGGTGCCCTTTCCCTTTGCCGCGGACGATCACCAGACGGTCAACGCCAACAGCATGGTCCAGGCGGGGGCGGCGATCCTCGTCCCCGAGAGCGAGCTCTCCCGCGAGAAGCTCGCCTCCGAGCTGCGGGGGCTGGAGGCGGACCGGCCGCGCCTCTTGCGCATGTCGCGGGCGAGCGGGGTGCTGGGCAGGCCGGAGGCGGCCCGCGAGATCGCGGACGTGTGCGTTTCACTCTGCTCGCGGCGGCTGGTCCGGGAGGGCCGGCATCTTCCACCGCCGCGGGAGCCCCGCTGATGGGGTTGGTTCCGAACAGAAATCCAGTCAAGCTCCGCTATTGATTATCGTAGATCGAATCGCGTACACTCCACATCGATCGAACCGGAGGCATCGGGCGTGTTCCGCAACAAGAAGGTCAAGGTCCACTTCGTCGGGAT
>DATDMU010000482.1:0-2422 GCA_036518615.1 Myxococcales bacterium | reverse complement strand
GCGCGCAACCTCTACAAGCTGATGGCGTACAAGGACGAGTACGAGGTGGCGCGGCTGCTCTTGCGCGGCGCCGCCGCGGACGAGATCCGCAAGCAGTTCCCCGGCGGGGCGCGCGTCCACTGGAACCTGCACCCGCCCATGCTGCGCGCTCTGGGGCTGCGGCGAAAGCTGAAGCTCGGCCCCTGGGCGCGCCCGCTGCTGGTCGCGCTGCGCGCCATGCGCAAGCTGCGCGGAACCGCGCTCGACCCCTTCCGCCATGCCGAGGTGCGCAAGGTGGAGCGGGCGCTCATCGACGAATACCGCGGCATGGTGCAGCGCGCGTTGCAGCCGCTCTCGCCCGCGACTTACGACCTCGCAGTCCAACTCGCCGAGCTGCCCGACCTGATCCGCGGGTACGAATCCATCAAGTTGGGCAATGTCGCCCGCTTCCACGAGCGCGCCGCCGCGCTGGAAGAGGAAGCGCGACGCGGAGCGCGCGCCCTGCCGCTTTCCGCGCAAGTATAAGGTCAGTGATGATCACACTATTCTTTCTCGCCGAACTCTCGGCGGTCATTCTTGGTTGGGGTGCCCTACGAGTGCAGCGCAAGAGCCTTCGATGGATCATGATCGCTTTGGCGGTTCTGATATCGGGAGGCTCCTTCTGCCTTGCGATGCGGTCGCCCTTGTTCGTTGATGCTGATGGCAGGAAGTAATTAGGCGGGAAGGGTTCGCAGCCTGAGCGATCCCTCATCCGGAACCACTGGGCTCATGCACTCACTCGAACCGCGAGAAATCCGGCTTGCGCTTCTCGAAGAATGCCGTGAACGCCTCGACGGCCTCCGGAGACGAGAGCCGCTCGTGGAAGAGCTGGCCTTCCACTTCCATCCGCACCGCTACCGCCTCCGCGACTCCGCGCTTCATCAATTCCTTGGTGAGCCGCACCGAGGCGGGCGGCAGCGCGCACAGCGCCCGCGCCACGCCGCGCGCATGCTCGAGCAGGTCGGCCTCCGGAACCACCGCCGTGACGATGCCCGCCGCCACCGCCTTGGCCGCATCGAACGGCTGACCCAACAGCAGCAACTCCGCCGCACGGCGCTGCCCGGCCATCATCGGCAGCAGCAGGCTGGACCCCGCCTCCGGCACGATGCCGAGCGGCACGAACGGAAGCTGGAAGCGCGTGTTCGGCGCGGCATAGACGAAGTCGCAGTGGAGCAGCATGGTCGTCCCGATGCCCACCGCCGGGCCGCCCACCGCGGCGACCAGCGGCTTCTTCGCGCTCGCGATGCGCGAGAGGAAGACCAGCGGCGCCGGCTCGCCTCCATCCGTGGGCGGGTGCAGGAAGTCGGCGAGATCGTTGCCGGCGGAGAAGCAGTCGGGCCTGCCGTGGATCAGCACCGCCCGCACCTGCGCGTCGGAGTCGGCGCGGCCCAGCGCCTCCGAGAGCGCCGCGTACATCTCCAGCGTGAGCGCGTTCTTCTTCTCCGGCCGGGCCAGCTCGATGCGAAGGACGCGGTCGTGAAGCTCGGTGACGATGTGCTGCGACATATCGACCTCCCGTTCCGATGCGCGAAACGCGACCGGGCGCCGCCTGTCCGCCCGGCGCGGGCAGGTGTAAGCATAACCTCCCCGAAGGCGCGGAGGAGCCCGATGGAGCCCATCTGGAAGAAGCACTGGCCCGAGAGCGTGGACGAGAAGGCGATCCGCCTGCCCGAGGAGGTCCTGCCCGTCATCCTCGCGCGCCAGGCGAAGCGCGTGCCCGGCCGCACCGCCATCCAGTTCTACGGCCGCGCCATCACCTTCAAGGAGCTGGACTCCGCGGTCGATCGCTTCGCCGGCTTCCTGAAGTCGCGCGGCATCGCCGCCGGAGACCGCGTCGCCATCTTCCTGGAGAACTGCCCGCAGTTCCCCATCGCCTACTACGGCACGCTCCGCGCGGGCGGCATCGCGGTCTGCCTGAACCCCATGCACAAGGCGGTGGAGCTTCAGCACGAGTTCGACGATTCCGGCGCCCGCGCGCTGGTCACTTCCGACCTGGCCTATGCAGTGGTGGAGCCCATCCGCGCGCAGACGAAGCTCGAGACGGTGGTGCTGACCGCCTACAAGGACTTCCTCCCCGAGAACCCCACGCTCCCGCCGCCGCCTTCGTTCCTGGAAGCGCGCAGCGGCCCGCCGCCGGCCGGCACGCACGCGCTGCTCGACGTCCTTCGCACCGCTCCCGAGCTGAAGGCGCAGGTGCCGCGCTCGCTCTCCGACACCGCGCTCCTCCAATACACCTCCGGCACCACCGGCACCGCCAAGGCCGCCGAGATCACCCACGGCAATCTCGTCTCCTGCTGCGAGCTGCAGCGCGCCTACATCGGCTCCGGCGACAACGACGTGGCGCTGGGCGTCTTGCCCTGGTTCCACATCACCGGCATGGAATGCCAGATGAACATGATGGCCT
>DATDMU010000481.1:0-2617 GCA_036518615.1 Myxococcales bacterium | reverse complement strand
ATCATGGGCTTCGGCGGCGGCGCGATGATCGGCTCGCCGCTGGCGGTGAATCTGATGAAGTTCTTCGCCGGGCCCACCACCACCGGCGTCGGACAGACCATGGTGGCCATGGGCGTCATCTACTTCGTGGTGATGATGTTCGGCGTCTTCACCGTCCGCGTGCCGCAGCCCGGCTGGAAGCCCGAGGGCTGGCAGCCGAAGCCCGCCGGCCAGCAGAAGCTCGTCACCAGCGCCGACGTCACGGCAGCGGACGCGATCAAGACGCGGCAGTTCTGGCTCGTCTGGGCGGTGCTCTTCCTCAACGTCAGCGCCGGCATCGGCGTGCTGCAGACCGCCTCGCCCATCATCCAGCAGACGCTGGGCGTCTCCGTCGCCTCCGCCGCGGGCTTCGTCGGCCTGCTCTCGCTCTTCAACATGGGAGGCCGGTTCTTCTGGTCCACCTTCAGCGACAAGCTGGGCCGCAAGACCACCTACAACGTCTACTTCATCCTCGGCGGCATCCTCTACGCGCTGGTCCCCACCGCGGCGAAGATGCACAACGTCCCGCTCTTCGTGCTGATCGTCTGCGTGATCATCTCCATGTACGGCGGCGGCTTCTCCACGGTGCCCGCGTACCTGAAGGACCTCTTCGGCACGCTCCAGGTCGGCGCCATCCACGGCCGCCTGCTCACCGCCTGGTCGGCGGCGGGCATCGTCGGGCCGCTCCTGATCAACTTCATGCGCGACTACCAGGTCACCCACGGGGTGGCGCTCGCGCAGTCGTACAACTTCACCATGTACATCCTGGTCGGCTTCCTCCTCGTGGGCCTCCTCTGCAACCTGGCGGTGAGCCCGGTCCACGAGCGCTACCACCAGCGCCAGGGCGTGCCCTCCACCGGCGGAACCCGCCTGGCCACGAACTAAGGAGACATCATGACCACCCAGACCGCTGCGAAGACCTCGCCCGCACAGCTCGCCATCGCCTGGATCGTCGTCGGCGTCCCGCTCCTGTGGGGGGTGCTGGAGACGTTCAAGAAGAGCCTCGCGCTCTTCCACTAGGCGCGCCGCCGAAGGCGGTTAGCGCCTGCGCTGTTGCTGCGTGTTGGCGTGAAAACGCCAACACGCTTCCAGGCTGGCGGGTCGCTCCGCCTTGACCTTGCGCGACCCGGCCTGTAAGTTCCCGCGCCCTTGGTGCAATCCCGCGCCGGGGAAGCGCCTGCTCGCCTTGCCGCCGTGGCCGGCGCAGGGCCGGGGGGTCCGAAGGAACTGGAACGATGTCTCAAGGCCCGCTGCATTACGAGAACCGCAAACCTTCCGTCGTGGAGAAGTTTCGCACGCACGACCGCGACACCGGCTCGCCCGAGGTCCAGGTCGCTCTGCTCACCGAGCGCATCCACTACCTGACCGAGCACTTCAAGACGCACAAGAAGGACCACCATTCCCGCCGCGGCCTGCTCAAGCTGGTCGGCCAGCGGCGCCGCCTGCTCGACTACCTCAAGACCAGGGATGCGAGCCGTTATCGCAGGCTGATCGACGGGCTGGGCATCCGGAAGTAGGAGAAGCTTTCCGCGGGGGGTATCGAAGGATGCCCCCCGCTTGTTTCACAGGACGGGGGCGTTTTCCGGGAACCGCCCGGACCCTCATCGGAACCGCGAAAACCATTTCGCGCTTGCGATCAGGATCCATACGGTCTCCGGGTCCGATCCCCGACAACCCAGGCAAGAAAGAAGCGCGGGCGAGGGCCCGCGCGAAAGGACGTTCCACATGGCAGAAGGAATCACGGTCACGGCGCAGGTCGGCTCGCAGACCATCTCCATCGACACCGGGAGGCTGGCCAAGCAGGCGGACGGCTCGGTGGTGATGCGCAGCGGTGACAGCATGGTGCTGGTGACGGCGGTCTCGGCGAAGGAGCCGAAGCCGGGCTTCGACTTCTTCCCCCTCACCGTCGACTACCAGGAGCGCCTCTCCGCGGCGGGCCGCATCCCCGGGAGCTTCTTCCGCCGGGAGGGCCGGCTGACCGAGCGCGAGACGCTGATCTCGCGGCTCATCGACCGCTCGTTGCGGCCGCTCTTCCCCGAGGGCTACCAGAACGACACCCAGGTGATCGCCACGGTGTTCTCGGCCGATCCCACCCACGACACCGACGTGCTCGCGCTCACCGGCGCCTCCTTCGCCATGGCGGTCAGCGACATTCCCTTCCCCTTCCAGTTCGCCGGCGTGCGGGTGGGCCGGGTGGGCGGCCAGTTCGTCGCCAATCCCAGCGAGGAGGAGCGGGCCCAGTCGGACATCGACGTGATCATGGCCGCGAACCGCGAGTCCATCTTCATGGTCGAGGGCGGCGGCAAGGAGGTCAGCGAGAACGACATGATCGAGGCGCTGCTCTTCGGCCAGCGCGCCATCGAGCCGCTGCTCGCGGCGCAGGAGAAGCTGGCCAGCTCGGTGAACGCGCAGAAGCGGAGCTTCGAGAAGGTGCCGCTGGCGGAGGGCGCCGCGGCCCGGGTGCGCGAGGTGGCCTACGAGAAGATCCGCGCCGCCTACGACCTGCACGACAAGCACGAGCGCTACGGCCAGCTCTCGCAGATCAAGAAGGACGTGGTCGCGCAGCTCTGCGCCGAAGGGCAGCCCTTCTTCGGCAAGG
>DATDMU010000480.1:0-6081 GCA_036518615.1 Myxococcales bacterium | reverse complement strand
CTCCACCAGCTACTACGTCTGCGAGGCCTTCGGCTGGGAGAGCGGCATCGACAAGCGCCGCCACGACGCGCCGCAGTTCTACGTGCTGTACGAGGCGATGATCGTGCTCGGCGCCGGGCTGGTGCTCCTGCCCGGCGTGCCGCTCTTGAAGATCATGCTGCTCTCGCAGACCGCGAACGGCGTGCTGTTGCCCTTCATCCTCGTCTTCATGCTCCTGCTCGCCCAGGACGAGCGGCTGATGGGCCGCTACCGCAACGGCCGCTGGCTGAGCGCGCTCTCCTGGGCCACGGCGGTCGTGCTGGTGGTGCTGACGGTGCTGATGCTCTGGTTCACGCTGCGCTAATGCGCCAGCTGCACGCTCGGGGAGAGCGGCAGCGCGTACGTCTTGCGCAGCATGAGCAGATCGCGGAAGGCGTCGGCCGCGAGCGGCCGCGAGAACCAGTATCCCTGCGCCGACTGCACGTGCAGCGCCTGCAGCTGCTGCACCTGCGCCGGATTCTCCACGCCCTCGGCGATCACCTCCATCGAGAGCGCGTGCGCGAGGCTCACGATGGTGCGGACGATCTCCGCCTGCTTGGAGGACTGCTCGATGCGCATGACGAAGCTGCGGTCGATCTTCAGCGTGTCGAAGCGGAAGTTGTGCAGGTAGCTGAGCGAGGAGTAGCCGGTGCCGAAGTCGTCCAGGAGCAGGTGCACCGAGAGGCCCTTGAGCTGCGAGAGCAGCACCGCGGCCGGGCCGGCGTGCTCCATGATCACGCTCTCGGTGACCTCCAGCCGCAGCCGCGGCGCGGGCAGGCCGCTCTCGGCCAGCGCGGTGCGCACCTCGTCGAGCAGCTCCGGGCGCAGGAGCTGCCGCGCGGACAGGTTCACGCTCACCGAGACGCCCGGCTGCCCGCGGGGGATGGCGTCGTTCCACGCCTTGGCGTCGGCGCAGGCGCGCGAGAGCGCCCAGCTCCCGATGGGGACGATGAGGCCCGTCTCCTCTGCGCTGGGGATGAAGTCGTTGGGCGGAATGGTGCCGCGGGTGGGGTGGTCCCAGACGATCAGCGCCTCGCAGCCGGTGATCTGCCCCGAGTAGAGCGAGACGATGGGCTGGTAGCGCAGGCGCAGCTCCCCGCGCTCCAGGCCGCGGCGCAGGTCGGTCTCCAGCTGCAGGCGGGCCCGGGCATGCGCATGCATCGCCGGCTGGAAGACCGCGTGCCGCGCCCGCCCCAGGTCCTTGGCGCGGTACATGGCGGTGTCGGCGTCGCGCAGGACCTCCTCCGGCGACTCGTAGGAAGCGGAGCCCACCGCCACCCCGATGGAAGCGCTGACGAACACCTCGGTGCCGTCGAGGTCGTAGGGAGCGGCGAGTGCCTCCTGCACGCTGTTGGCGATGCGCACCGGCTCGTCGGGGTCGGCGTAATCCTCGAGCAGCACGGCGAACTCGTCGCCGCCCAGCCGCGCCACCGTGTCTCCGGGGCGCGCCTGGGCGCGCAGCCTGCGCGCCACCTGGACGAGCAGCCCGTCTCCGCGGGTGTGGCCGAGGCTGTCGTTGACCGTCTTGAAGCGGTCCAGATCGAGGAAGAGCACCGCGAAGCGGTAGTCCTCGCGCCGCTGCGAGAAGGCCATGGCCTGGCCCAGCCGGTCGAGGAAGAGCGAGCGGTTGGGCAGCCCGGTGAGCCCGTCGTGGAGGGCGTCGTGGAGCAGCTTCTCCTCGGCGAACTTGCGGTCGGTGATGTCGGTCTGCGACCCCGCCAGCCGGTACGCCTTGCCGCTCTGGTCGCGCACCGCCGCGCCGCGCACCAGCATCCAGCGCCAGCTTCCGTCCACGTGGCGGACCCGGTGCTCGGTCTCCAGATGCGGCGTGCGCCCCTCCAGGTGCTGCACCAGATCGCCGCGCAGCCGCGCCCGGTCGTCGGGGTGGACGCGGACGAACCAGCCGTCGGGAGAGCCGTCGATCTCGCCGTCGCTGATGCCGAGCTGCTCCTTCCAGCGCGGAGAGAAGAAGATGCGGTTCTCGCGCAGGTCCCAGTCCCAGAGCCCGTCGTTGCTGCCCTGGGCCGCGAGCGCGTACCGCTCCTCGCTCTCGCGCAGCGCCTGGGCGGTCTTCTGCCGCTCGGTGACGTCGCGGGCGATGCCCTGCACGCCGACCGGCATGTGGCCGCGGTGCACCAGCCGGCTCTTCAGCTCCAGCGGCACCCGGCGCCCGTCCCGGGTGACCACCTCCACCTCGAAGGTCTGCATGTCGCCGGTGAGGTTCTTCTCCAGCGTGGCGCGGTACTCCGGGGCCACCAGGTCCCAGATGCGCATCCGCAGCACTTCGTCCCGCGAGTAGCCGGTGATGCGCTCGCAGGCGCGGTTCACCCAGGTGAACCGGCCGTCGAGGTCGTGCGCGTAGACGATGTCGCTGGCGTTTTCCACCAGCTCGCGGCAGGTCGTGTCCTCCACCAGGTACGAATGGTAGCGACCCGGATGCGCGCTGGAAAGGAAAGGATGGTAGAGAGCGCTGAAAGTGAACCACGCTGTCCTGCGGGAAGCGGTCCCTCGCCTGCCGGGACGGCGGCGTTGCGCGCCGCGTGGAGAACGCCCCGGATGTTGAAGGACTGGCTCGGCTTCAGCCTGCTGTCGCTCTCCGCCATCTTCTTCGTGGTGGACCCCATGGGCGTGATCCCGGTGTTCATCGCCATGACGCGCAACGACACGCCCGAGAAGCGAAGGGCCATGGCGCGGCGTGCGTCGATCGCGGCATTCTTCATCCTCACCACCTTCGCCGTGGCCGGCACGCTCATCTTCAAGGTCTTCGGCGTGACGCTGGGCGCCTTCAAGGTGGCGGGCGGCGTTCTGCTCCTGCTGACCTCCATCGAGATGCTCCGCGCCCAGCAGCAGCGCACGCGGGTGACGCCGGAAGAGGAGCAGGAAGGAGCGGAGAAGGAGGACGTGGCCATCTTTCCGCTCGCCATCCCGCTGCTCGCCGGCCCCGGCTCCATCGCCACCGTCACCGCGCTGATGGGTCGCGCCGGCCGCATCCTTTTCGCCGTGCCGGTGGTGCTCTCCATCGCCGTGACCTGCGCCGCGAGCTACGCCATGCTGGTCGCGGCCGACCGCATCGCGCGGGTGCTCGGCGTCACCGGCCTTTCCGTCATGAACCGCGTCATCGGCCTGATCATCGGCGCCATCGCGGTGCAGTTCATGTTCGACGGGCTGCGCGACACCTTCCCGGGGCTCGGCGGGTGAGCCGCGCGCTCCTGTTGCTGCTCTGCTCCGGCTGCGCGCTGCCGGTGGTGAGCGCGGGCACCTTCCTGCCCGCAGGCGATCTGGAGCCCGGGCAGTTCCACGCCAGCGCTTCCCTGGAGGCGGGGCGCGTGCTGGCAGGACCCGCCGACGTGCGCGACCTGCCCGCCACGCCGCCGGACGCGCAGCAGTACGACGTCTCCACCTGGGTGGCCTCGGACGCATCGCTCCGCTACCAGGCCAGCAAGGTCATCGCAGTCGAGGGGCAGCTCAAGCTCACCGACCCGGTGGTGCCCTTCACGCCGGCGCTGGTGGGCGGCGCCGTCGGAATGCGGGTGCGGCTGCAGGAAAGGCCCGCCGCCGGAGGAGTCGCGCTGGAAGTCGGCTTCCGCGCCGTGGGAGTCAGCGTCCAGCAGCGCATCGAGCGCAGCGCCAGCGGGCGGACGCAGACCGACACCTGGGATTACCGCGCGCTCGGCGTGGAGGTTCCGCTCGTGGCCACCTACCGGGTCAACGCGCTCTTCGCGGTGACCGCCTCGCCCTTCGTCCGCGCGTACTGGATTCGCGCCTTCCACACCATCACGCTCTTCCAGCCGCCACAGACCGAGCCGATCACCAGATCCCAGGCGGCGCTGCAGTGGTCGCCGGTGCTCTCCGGCGGGCTGGGCACGGCGGCGGCGTTCGATCTGGGTCCGGTGGAGCTGTCGCCCGGAATCGCCGTCGAGCTGGTGACCAAGCCCGGCCCGAGCGCGGTGACCCATTTCATCTTCGAGCCCGGGATCTCGGTGGGGGCGCGCTTTTGACCTGGGTGGCCACCGCCGTCGAGTACCTGCTCTTCTGGCTGCTCTCGCCCTTCCTGCTCCTGCACCCGCGCGTGCGCCAGGGCATCCGCCTGCGCCTGGGCCTCTACGACGGCGTGGCGATGCCGCCGCCCGGCCCGCGGGTCTGGCTCCACGGCGCCTCCGCCGGCGACGTGCTTGGCCTCGTCCCCATCGTCCGCGAGCTGAAGGCGCTGCGGCCCGAAGTGCGGGTGATCGTCTCCTCCATCACCGACTCGGGCGCCTCGATGGCGCGGCAGCGCCTGGTGGCGCAGGGCCTCGCGGACGTCGTGACCTTCCTGCCCTACGATCTTCCCGGCGCCTGCCGGCGCGCGCTCGCGGCGCTGCGGCCCGACGTGCTGGTGCTCGAATACACCGAGCTGTGGCCGCAGCTGGTGGACCGGGCGGCGCGCGCCGGCGTCAAGCTCGCGCTCACCAACGGCCGCCTGCGCCCGCGCAACGTGCCGCGCTACCGGCTGCTCTTCCGGCTCGCGGGAAACCTCCTCCAGGAGTTCGACGTCCTGATGATGCGCGCCGAGGACGAGGCCGAGCGCGCGCTCCTGCTCGGCGCTCCGTCCGACCGCGTGCACGTCACCGGCAACACCAAGTTCGACGCGCTGGCGGTGAGCGTTCCCCCGGCGGAGGACGCGTCGCTGCGCGAGGCGCTGTCGCTGTCCGGCGAGCGGCTCTGGGTGTGCGGCTCCACCCACGAAGGCGAGGAGGGAGGCCTCTTGCGGGTGTTCGCGCTCCTGCGCCGCGACCATCCCGACCTGCGCCTGCTCATCGCGCCCCGGTACATCGAGCGCGCCCAGCGCGTGCTCTCGCTGGCGCGGTCCATGGGGCTGGGCGCGCGCCTGCGCTCGGAGCGCGGCGGCGCGGAGCCGGTGATCGTGCTCGACACCATCGGCGAGCTGGTGCGCGCCTACCAGCTCGCCACCGTGGTGTTCGTCGGCGGCAGCTTCGGCAGGCGCGGCGGCCAGAACATCCTCGAGCCGGCGGCGTGCGGCAAGCCGGTCCTCTTCGGGCCGCGCATGGAGAACTTCCAGGACAGCGTGCAGGTCCTGGTGGGGCGGGGCGGTCTTCAAGTCAAGAACCCGGTCGCGCTCCTGCGGCTGCTGCGCGACCTGCTCGCGCGCCCCGGCGAGCTGCGCAAGCTGGGAGAGCTGGCGCGCGAGGCGGTTTCCTCGGTGCGCGGCGCCTCCGCCCGCGACGCGCGCCTGATCGCGGAGCTGATCCCGTGAGGTTCTGGTGGGAGCGAGAGCCGCCCGCGTGGTCGCTGCTGCTCGCGCCCGCAGAGGCCGCCTGGCGCGCGGGCGCGGCGCTGCATCGGCTGGCCTCGCGGCCGGTGAAGGCCAGGGTGCCGGTGATCTCGGTGGGAAATCTCACCGTGGGCGGTGCGGGAAAGACGCCCATCGCGCTGGAGCTGGCGTCGCGCCTCTCGCGCCGCGGCCGCAGGCCGGCCGTGCTCAGCCGCGGATACGGTCGCAGGTCGCGGGCCGCGGTCATGGTGCGTGCGGATGCGCGCGCCCTCGAGGTCGGCGACGAGCCGCTCTTGATGGCCCGGCGCGGCCTGACCGTCTGGGTGGGGCCACGGCGGGCTGCGCTCGCGGCGCGGGCGGTGGAAGAGGGCGCCGACGTGCTCCTCCTCGACGACGGCCTGCAGCACCACGCGCTGGCACGCGACCTGGACGTCATCGCCGCCGACGCGTCGAACCTCTTCGGCAACGGCGCGCTCCTCCCGCGCGGGCCGCTGCGCGAGCCGCCCTCGGCGCTGTCGCGCGTGCGCAACGGCCTCCTCTGGCTGACGCGCTGCGATCTCCCTCTCGATCCCCGCGCCGCAACGCTGCGCGCGTTTCCGCTGGTGGAGAGCGCCTACCAGGCGCGCGCGGACCTGCGGGGCCGGCGCGTGTTCCTCTTCGCCGGCATCGCGCGGCCGGACAGCTTCGTCGAGACGGTGCGCGGTCTCGGCGCGCAGATCGCCGGCACGCGCTGGTTTCGCGACCACCATCCCTTCTCCGCGCGCGAGCTGGCGGAGTTGCGCGCGCAGGCG
>DATDMU010000479.1:0-2956 GCA_036518615.1 Myxococcales bacterium | reverse complement strand
ACCAGCGGATGCCCCGCCTCGGCGAGGTAGCTCATGTCGTGCGCCTCGCTGGCGAGGGCGAGCGAGACGAAGAGGCGGTCGTTCCCGTAGGCGTCCTTCTTGCCGTGCGGCTCGCCCTGCACCGGCACGATGCCGCGGCCGCGCTTTCCCGTGCTCTCCGCGACGAGCTGCTCCAGCCACGCGCCGAAGGGCATGAGGTTGTCGCTGAAGAGGAAGGTCAGCTTGTCCGCGCCCGCCCGGGCGAGGCCGCCCGCGATGCCGCCCAGGCGGACGGCGAGGTTCTCCTTGAGCGGCACCTGGGCGTACGACTCCAGCGCCACCCGCTCCGCCTCGGCGACCGCCTTGCCCACGTCGAGGCCGAGGAGCGCCGCCGGAAGAAGGCCGAAGAAGCTGAGCGCGCTGTAGCGCCCGCCGATGTCGGGCGGGTTCACGAAGGTGCGCAGGAAGCCCTCCTCCGCGGCGCGCTTCGCCAGCGGAGTGCCCGGATCGGTGATGGCCACGTACTGCTTGCCGTCGTCGATGCGGCTGCGGAAGTAGCGGTAGAAGGCGTCCACCTCGGTGGTGGTGCCGCTCTTGGAGCTGACCACGAAGAGCGTCTTCTTCGGGTCGAACCCCTGCATCACCTTGCGCACCGAATCGGGCGCGGTGGAGTCGAGCACGCGCAGGTCCAGCCCGCCCTCGCGCTTGCCGAATACCCGCGCGAGCACGTCGGGCGCGAGCGACGAGCCTCCCATGCCCAGAAGCACGCAGTGCCGGAACCTCTGCTGCGCCTCTTTTGCGAACGCCTTCAGCTCCTCCTGGTGCTCCTTGCCGAACTTGGGCGCGTCCAGCCAGCCGAGCCGCGTCTTCGCCACGTTCTGGGCGCCGAAGAGCGCGGCGTCGCGCTGCCACAGGCGCGCGCCGATCTTCTTCTCCTTCGCCGCGTCCAGGCCCTTCTGCGCGTCGTCCTTGCGCTTGCCGAGGCTCTCGCGGAGCTGCGATTTCTTCGCGAACCCCTGCGCCGCGGCGCGCGCCTCGATGGCGTGGAGCAGCGCATCGAGCGCCTTGGAGAACAGCTCCAGCCCCTGCGCCGTCAGGTCCGAGCACACCTTCTCCAGATCGATGCCCAGCCGGGAGAGGCTCTCGAGCTGGGCGCGCGCCTCCGCGACGCCCTTCCCCACCGTGTCGGCGACCTTGCCGTGGTCGTTGAAGGCGTGGAGCGTGGCCAGCGGGATGGTGTTGACGGTGTCCTTGCCGATGAGCGGCTCCACGTACATCACGTCGCTGTACGCCTTGTTCTTGGTGCCGGTGCTGGCCCAGAGCGGCCGCTGCCGGGTGGCGCCCTTCGCCTCCAGCGCCTTCCAGCGCGGAGACGCGATCGATTCCAGGTAGAGCTGGTAGGCGACCTTGGCGTTGGCGACGGCGATCTTCCCCAACAGCTCCTTGTTGCCCTTCCCTTCGAGCAGCTTGTCCACCGCGGTGTCCACGCGGCTCACGAAGAACGAGGCCACGCTGTGGATCTGGGAGATGGGCAGGCCCTTCGTGGCGCGCTCCTCGAGGCCGGAGATGTACGCCTCGATCACCTGCGCGTAGACCTTCACGCTGAAGATGAGCGTGATGTTGATGCTGAGGCCCGCCGCGGTGGCCTCGCGGATGGCGGGGATTCCTTCGGGGTTGGCGGGAATCTTGATGAAGAGGTTGGGCCGGTCCACCGCCTTCCAGAAGCGCTTCGCCTCCTCCACCGTGGCCCGGGTGTCGCGGGCGATGTAGGGCGAGACCTCCAGCGAGACGAAGCCGTCGGCGCCGTGGAGGCGATCGAACATGGGCCGCAGCACGTCGCAGGCGGCGCGCACGTCGGCGACGGCCAGGGCCTCGTAGATCTCCATCGGCTTCTTGCCGCGGGCGATCAGGTTGGCCAGCTCGTCGTCGTAGTCGTCCGACTCGACGATGGCCTTCTCGAAGATCGACGGATTCGCCGTGACGCCGCGGATGCCGTCCTCCTCGGACATGCGGAGCAGGCCGCCGTCGTGGATCAACTTGCGGCCGATCAGGTCGAGCCATGCGCTCTGCCCGAACTCGTTCAACCTTGCTGCGGGCTTCATCGCGTCCTCCTCACTTGGTGTTGGCGCGCGCGCCTTCGGCCAGCCACTTGCCGATGCGGGCGGCCACCTTGGACGGCGTGAGATCGTAAGCATCGGCGAGCGCCTTTTCCGGCGCGCTGGCGCCGAAGCGGTCGATGCCGACCACCAGGCCATCGCCGACGATGCGGTACCAGTCGAGGCCGCCGGACGCCTCGACGGCCACCAGCCGGGCCCTGCCGTGCGGGATGAGCTTGCGCTGCTCGTCTCCCGGCCATTTCAGGAAGCGCTCCACGCAGGGCATGGAGACGAGCCGGACCTTGCCGGGAAGATCGGGGAGCGCCGCCTGGACCAGCGCCACCTCGCTGCCCGTGGCGACCACGACCACGTCGGGATCGGGCACGTCGTTGAGCGCATAGGCGCCGCGCAGCGCCTGGCGCACGTCGGCCGGGCCGCTCCTGCGCAAGGGCGGAATCTTCTGCCGGCTGAAGGCAAAGGCGCTGGGCCCCTCCTTGCGGGCGATGGCCGCAGCCCACGCCGCGGCGGTCTCGAGTCCGTCTGCGGGGCGCCAGACTTCCAGGTTGGGAATGCAGCGCAAGGAGCAGAGCTGCTCGATGGGCTGGTGGGTCGGTCCGTCCTCTCCGAGGAAGATGGAGTCGTGGGTGAAGACGAAGATGCTGGAGAGCTTGCTCAGCGCGGCGAGGCGGATGGGCGGCCGCATGTAGTCGGCGAAGAGCAGGAAGGTGGCGCTGTAGGGAGTGAAGAAGCCGTCGTAGGCGAAGCCGTTCACCACCGCGCCCATGCCGTGCTCGCGCACGCCGAAGTGGATGTTGCGGCCGCCGTAGCTGCCCGGCTGCACGTCGCCCGAGTCCTTGAGGTAGGTGAAGGTCGAGGGGTCG
>DATDMU010000478.1:0-4982 GCA_036518615.1 Myxococcales bacterium | reverse complement strand
CTGGTCCGCGGGGTCGGTGCAGGTGGCGCTGCCGTCGGGGCCGAAGCCCTGGTTGGCCTGCCTGCAGTTGAAGGCGAAGCGCGACAGCTCGAGGCGCAGCGCCTCTCCCGGCGCGCTGAAGTTGACCAGCTGGATGTCATGTCCTTCCTCGGGCTCGCCGTTCCCCTTGGAGAACCCGAAGTCGCCCTCGCGCGCGACCAGCGCGGCGCCCCGCTTCACGGTCTGGCTGGTGAAGGAGTTCGGCGCGAAGTCCGGGCCCACCACCGCCACGTCGGTGGGCTCGATCGCGAGCGGCGCCACCGGCGGCTGCGGCGGGAACGCGAGCACGTGGCGCACCGGCACGTCCATGGCCAGCACCAGCGGCGTGGGCAGGTCGTCGCCGGGGCCGCCCACCGGGTTGAAGACGGCCTGGGTGGAGTCGAGGAAACCGAACCGGTCGGGCCACCCGTGGTAGTCGGGCCGCCCGTTCGAGACCTGCCGCGCGAGCTGGAGCCGGTCGGGAGCGTTGTTGGTGGGCCGCGCGCCGCGCTCGTCCTCGCCGTTCTCGGTCACGAACAGGCCGCCCTGCAGCGCGTGGTCCTGGGGCGCGAAGCGCAGCCCGAACGGATTGCGGTAGCCCCAGGAGAACGGCTCCACCGTCGGAGTCTTGCCGTCGTGGCGGATGCGCGCGCGGAGGATGGCGCCGGTGCACATGCCGCGCGCGGTGGCGTCCTCGAACGCCGGGACGTGCGCGCCCATGCGGACCACGCCGTGGTTGGAGTAGCCGCTGGTCATGTGCCCGTCGCCCGAGGACCAGACGTTGTCGCTCAGCGTGATGTCCTCGCAGGCGATGTCATGCTGGTTGCCGCCGCCGCCGTTGTCGTGTCCGGTGACGCCGGCGTTGGTGGCGGATCCCTGCGCCCAGTAGAGGAAGCCGTCCTTGACGATGATCAGCTCGGTCGGGTGATCGCCGGTGGGAAGTCCGGGGATGACGGTCGTCACCGCGCCGGTGGACGGATCGATGCTGAGCACGCGCGAGGTGTTGTTCGCGCTTCCCGGCGCGCCGCGCACGCCCTGGTTGGAGTCGGTGGCGAACAGCGTGCCTCCGGAGGTGCCGTGCTCGAAGGCGAGTCCGATGGCCGGGCCGTCCGGCTGGAAGCCGCCGCCGGATGCGGTGGGCTTGCCCAGGGGGCCGGCGATCTTGTGGCCGTTCTGGTCGAAGATGAGGAGGTCGGGAGTGAAGGGGTTGGTGGGGGAGAACTTCCCGCCGAACGGCGGCAGCGCGTTGTTGTTGCAGCGGCTGGGCAGGCCGGTGCCCGATTCGATCACCAGCACCTGGAAGTTGTTCTTCGATCCGCGGAAGGCGATGCCGGTGGGGAAGTTGAGGCCCTTGGCGAAGACGGAGACGCGGTAGCCGCGGGGCACGGCGATGTCCTGGCCGTTGCCCGGATCGAAGAAGACGTCCTCGCCGGGACAGGCGTCGTTGCCGCGCGTCTGTGCCAGGGCGGAGGTGCCGCAGAGAACCAGTACAGCGCAGAGACGCGCCGGAGTGACGAAGCGTACGGAGATCATGTCTCCTCCTGATTGTGCGGGGTAATACTGAGCGTCGGTTTGTCGCAGCCTGAATAGCCTGTCAACTCCGCTCCGCGTCGGCGTTTTTCGTCCCGCGGTACGATTGCGGCGAGGCCGGGATCCAATGCGGCAGGAATGAAACGCATGTTGATTCAACGCGGGCGAGCCCGGGGCGGAGACGCCGCCGGGCGCGATTGCGTTGTGAAAGCCGCGAGCGCCCTTGTAGAGTGCCGCATGCTCCTCTCCGCCCCTGCTGGACGAATCGACCCTGGCGACACCGCGCTGGTGCTGGTGAGCGCAGGGCTCGTGCTTTTGATGACGCCGGGTCTCGCTTTTTTCTACGGCGGCCTCGTCCGCGCCAAGAACGTGGTGCACACGATGGTGCTCTCCCTCGTGTGCATGGCCCTCGTCGGCGTGCTCTGGGCGCTCTTCTCGTACAGCCTCGCCTTCTCGCCGGGAGGCGCGGTGGATCGCTTCATCGGCGGCCTCTCCTGGGCGGGCCTGGGCGGGGTGGGCGCGGAGGTGGCCCAGGAGCTGGCGCCCACCATCCCGCACGCGGCGTTCATGCTCTTCCAGGCCATGTTCGCGGTGATCACGCCGGCGCTCATCTCCGGCGCCATCGTGGAGCGCGTGCGAGTGAAGGCGTACATCCTCTTCGTCGCGCTCTGGAGCGTCGTCGTCTACACGCCGGTGGCGCACTGGGTGTGGGCTCCCGGCGGCTGGCTGCGCGCGCTCGGTTGCCTGGACTTCGCCGGCGGCACCGTCGTGCACATCAACGCGGCGGCGGCGGCCCTGGTCTTCGCGGTGGTGCTCGGCAAGCGCCGGGGACTGCGCGCGCCCACCGTGCTCCCGCACAACGTGCCCTTCGCCATCCTCGGCGCGGGGCTGCTCTGGTTCGGGTGGCTCGGCTTCAACGGCGGCAGCGCGCTCGCCGCCAACGGCCTCGCCGCGTACGCATTCGCCAACACCTTCTTCGCGCCCGCCGCGGCGGCGCTCGCCTGGGGCATGGCCGAGCTGTTCTTCTTCCACGGCAAGATGTCCGGCATCGGCCTCGCTTCCGGCGCGGTCGCCGGGATGGTGGCGGTGACGCCCGCCGCGGGCTTCGTGACGCCGCTCGGGGCCATCGCGCTGGGCGCCATCGCCGCGCTCGCCTCGCTCACCGCGGTCCGCTACCGGCCGCGGCTGGGCATCGACGACTCGCTCGACGTCTTCGCCGTCCACGGCGTCGCGGCGACGATCGGCGCATTGCTCACCGGCGCGCTGGCCACGAAGGCGGTGAACCCCGACGGCGCCGACGGCAGCCTGCGGCTGGTGGGAGTGCAGGCCGTCGGCATCCTCGCGACGTATGCCTGGTCGGGCGGGCTGTCGTTCCTGCTGATCAAGCTGGTGTCCGCGGTCACCCCGCTTCGCGCCGACGCCGAAGACGAGCACTCCGGCATGGACCTCGCCGAAGGAGGCGAGCGCGCCTACATCACCGCAGACGAGACCACAGGACGGTGAGCCGGGCCGCTACAGGGCCCCCCGTGTTAGCATTCCCACAATGGTTCCGGACAAATACCGGCTTGCCGCGGTGGGCCGCTACCTGCTCGAGCAGTTCGAGCTGCGGCGGCCCGGGCTGCGCCAGTGGAGCAAGGAGACGGAAGAATCCTTCCGCCAGCAGGCCGAAGGCGAGCTGCTCCTGATGGAGAAGCAGCTTCGCGAGCTGGGCATGGACGACGCGCAGTACTGGCAGCGGGTGCGCCGCGCGCTCGACCAGATCCTCCTGCCGCGCTACGGCGCCCTGGCCACGCAGGAGATCGCGCTGGCGGCGCGCGACTTCGGCATCTGGCGCGGCGGCGATCTGGTGGCGCGCGCGACCTTCGCGCTGGCCGGGTTCGTCATCGGCATCGTCTGCGTCGAAGTGCCCTACATTCCCATCCAGGCGAGGTGGTTCCCCGCGCTGCTCCTGGTGCTGGGGCCGCTCTTTCCCGACGCGGTGATGTGGCTGCACCGCCGCCGCTGGCAGCGCAGGCTGGACGCGCTGGTGGCCGACCTGGGCCGCGCCAGCGAGACGCTGGAAACCTACCGGCCGCTGTCCGAGCTGACCCGCGCCCTGGAGCTGCCCGAAGAAGCCGCGTTCGAAGCGCCGCCCGTCCGGGCGCGAGAGAGGGGCTAGAGATGGCATTCTCCATTCCGCGCGTCCGCGTGCCCACCGGAAAGCGGCCGCGCGTGTTGTGGCTCCTCGGCGCGGCAGTCGTGGTCGTGCTGCTGGGCTACACCTCCTTCACCACCTACGTGAAGCCGGGCGAGGCGGGCGTGAAGCAGATCAAGTTCGGCATGGGCAAGGGCATCGACCCCACCGTGTACGGCACCGGGCTGCACTACGTGGGCCCGGGCGAGACGATGCACCGCTTTCCGCTGCGGGTGCAGGTGCTGGAGCTGTCCAACTCGCGCAGCGAGGCCAGCGAGGACCTGGAAGGCCACCGCGTCGCGCCGGGCGTGAACATCCAGACCAGCGAGGGGTACACGGTGCAGGTGGACGTGACCGTCCTCTACCGCATCGCCGATCCCCTCAAGGTGATGACCACCATCGGGCCGGGGCGGCTGTTCGAGGACAGCGCGGTGATCCCGCGGGCGCAGCAGGACCTGCGCCGCGCGCTCGGCGAGCTGGACGCGGAGGACTTCTACCGGGGCGACAAGCGGGTGCAGAAGTCCGCCGCGGCGCAGGTGTCGCTGGAGGCGGAGCTGAAGGACAAGGGCATCGAGGTGCTTCAAGTACTGGTCCGCCGCTACACCTACGACCAGCGCTACCAGCAGGCCATCGAGCAGCGGAAGATCCAGGACCAGACCGTCTACAAGAACGAGGCCGAGGCGAAGTCCGCCTCCGCCAACGCGGCCAAGAACAAGATCGTGGCGGAGGGCGCGGCGGCGGTGCAGGTGGAGCTGGCGCGCGGAGAGGCGGAGGTCAAGAAGCTGGAGGCGGAGGCCGACCTCTACCGGCGCAAGAAGGCGGCCGACGGAGATCTGCTGGTCAAGCTCGCCGAGGCGCAGGGCACCGAGCTGGAGAACCAGGCGCTGCGCGGCGTGGGCAGCGAGAACATGGTGGGGCTGCGCATGGCCGACGCGCTCCGGGGCACGCAGGTGATCGTGCTCCCGAGCGACGGCGAAGGCGGCATGAACCCCCTCGACCTGCGCGCGCTGCTCAAGCGCTTCGACGTGAAGGAGTAACCGATGCGCAAGCTCGCGCTGACGCTGCTGCTCGCCACCGGCTGCACCTTCCACAGCACCGACTCCACCGAGGTGGGCGTGCTGACGCGGAAGATCGGGCTCTTCGGCAAGACCGGCGTGCAGCAGGAGACCTATCCGCCGGGCGCCATGTACACCTTCCCGGCGTTCATCACCGACTGGCACGTCTACAACGTGGCCCTGCAGAATCTGGAGATGGTGCAGGC
>DATDMU010000477.1:0-3232 GCA_036518615.1 Myxococcales bacterium | reverse complement strand
CATCCTCTTCGCCGCCGGCACCGCGCTCGCCGCCTTCGCGGGAATGCTCGCCTCGCCGCTCAGCACCGTGTACCCGGGCCTGGGCGACGGCGTCCTCATCGTCTCCTTCGTGGTGGTGGTGATCGGCGGCATCGGCTCGGTGAAGGGGGCGTTCCTCGGGGCCATGCTGGTGGCGCTCGCCGACACCTTCGGCAAGGTGCTCCTGCCCAGCCTCTCCAGCGCCATGGTCTACGCGGTCATGGCGGCGGTGCTGCTCTGGCGGCCGCGCGGGCTCTTCGGAGAGCCGGCGGAGGCGCGATGAGCCTGCCGCTGCGGGTGCGCGTCGCGCTCTTCGCGGCGGCTGCGGCATTGGCGCTGTTGCCCCTCTCCGGCGATCGCTTCTGGGTGCAGTTCGCGGGCAAGACGATGATCTCCTGCATCTTCGCGGTCAGCCTGGATCTATTGGTCGGGTACGGCGGCATGGTGAGCCTCGCCCACGCCGCCTTCTTCGGCCTCGCCGGCTACCTGCTCGCGGGCCTCACCAACGGCCTCGGCATCTCCAGCTTCTTCGCCACGCTGCCGCTCTGCCTCGCGGGCGTCGCGCTCTGTGCGCTGGCCATCGGGTGGCTGAGCCTGCGCACGAGCGGCGCCTATTTCGTCATGGTGACGCTGGCCTTCACCGAGATGCTCTTCCACGTCTTCAACGAGGCGCCCGGGCTCGGCGGGTCCGACGGCATCTACGTCTCGTCGCGGCCCTTCGCCGGCCGCACCGCGCCCTACTTCGCCATCTGGATCGCGCTGGTGCTGGTGTTTCTCTTCTTGCAGCGCGCGGTGCAGGCGCCCTTCGGGCGCGTCCTGGTGGGAATCCGCATCAACGAGCCGCGCATGCGCACGCTGGGGTACCGCACCCGCCGCTACAAGCTCGCCGCCTTCGTCATCGGCGGCGCCATCGCCGGCCTTTCCGGCTATCTGGACGCGGCGCTGTACGGATTCGTCAATCCCGCCGAGCTGGGCTGGAAGCAGTCGGGCCTGGTGCTGGTGACGGTGCTGCTCGGCGGCAAGGCCACGCTCTACGGCCCCATGCTCGGGGCGCTCCTGCTCGCGCTCCTCGAGCACTTCGCGGAGCGGGTGACCGCCTACTGGAGCGCGGCCATCGGCGCGGTCGCCGTGGCGGCGGTGCTCTTCGTGCCCTCCGGACTCGCCGGGCTTCTGCGAGGCAAGAGTGGCTGAGCCGCTGCTGCAGACGTCCGCGCTCACCCGCCGCTTCGGCGCCATCGCCGCGGTGGACGGCGTCTCGCTCTCGGTGGAGCCCGGCACCGTGCACGCCATCATCGGACCCAACGGCGCGGGCAAGTCCACGCTCTTGCGCCTCCTCGCAGGCGAGCTGCGCGCCACCTCCGGCAGCATCCATTTCCGCGGCGCCGACGTGACCCGCGCGCCGCCGGAGGCGCTCTCGCAGCGGGGAATGGGCCGCAGCTACCAGACGGCGAACGTGTTCGGCGCGCTCACCTGCGCCGACTGCGTCTGGCTCGCGGCCCGGTCGCGGGCGCGCAGCTCGATGGTGTTCTTCCGCTCGGCGAAGACGGACGCGCAGGCGGCGGTGCGCGCGGCGCAGGCGCTGGAGGCGTGCGGGCTCTCGCAGCGCAGGCTCACGCTCGCGGGAGAGCTGAGCTACGGCGAGCAGCGGCAGCTGGAGATCGCCATGGTGCTGGCCACGGCGCCGCAGCTCCTGCTCCTCGACGAGCCGCTCGCGGGCCTCGGCCACGACGAGGCGCTGCGGATCATGGCGCTGCTGCGCGAGGTGGCGCGCAACCGCACGCTGGTCCTGGTGGAGCACGACATGGACGCGGTCTTCTCCATCGCCACCGAAGTGACGGTGATGGTGGACGGCCGCATGCTGGAGACCGGAACCCCGCAGGCGGTGCGCTCGAGCGCGCGGGTGCGCGAGGCGTACCTGGGCGAGGAGGACGCGTGACTCCGCTCCTGGAAGCGCGCGAGCTGCACACCTTCTACGGCGCGAGCCACGTGCTCCACGGGGTGAGCTTCAGCGTGGGCCGCGGCGAGACCGTCACGCTGATGGGCCGCAACGGCATGGGCAAGACCACCACCATCCGCAGCGTGCTCGGGCTCACCCCGTCGCGCTCGGGCAGCGTCACGCTCCGCGGCACGGACGTCACCGGCTGGGCCGCGCACCGCATCGCGCGGCAGGGAGTGGCGCTGGTTCCCGAGGGCCGCGGCATCTTCGCCGCCCTGACCGTGCGCGAGAACCTGGTCATGGCGGCGCGCCCGGGACGCTGGACGCTGTCGCGCGCGCTGGAGCTCTTCCCGCGTGTGGGCCAGCGCCTCCGGCACCTGGGCGCGCAGCTCTCCGGCGGCGAGCAGCAGATGCTCAGCATCGCGCGGGCGCTCCTCACCAATCCGGAGCTGATCGTCCTCGACGGCGCGACGGAGGGACTGGCGCCGCTGGTGCGGCAGGAGATCTGGGCCGCGCTGCGCACGCTGCGCGGCGAGGGGATGTCGGCGCTGGTGGTGGACAAGGAGGTGCGGCGCCTTCTCGACATCGGCGACCGGCACCTCATCCTGGTCAAGGGTCGCGTCGCCTTCTCGGGAACGACCGCGCAGTTCCGCGAGCGCGCGGAGGAGAACCTCGCCCTGCTCCGCGCCTGAGTCTTCACCTCGCGGCTGTCGGGATAATTCGCTCGCCTCGTCCGCGCTGTTGCGCGGAGAATCCACTTCCGACCAGCCCCAGCGGCCCAGCAGCTCACCGCTCCGCGCCGACATGCGTCATCGGCCCCACGCCCCCGCAACCGGTGCTGAGCTCGCGCAGAAAAAGAAAAAAAAATTTTCGGAGCGTTTCAGGAGAGGGGTGACCGGAATCGGAGGGTCGATTCGGTCATGGCGGGCTCGAGCTCCGCTCTGAAAGGGCTGTGGCACGCTGCTCGCATCGGGCAGGCCGGGGGGGGGCACTCGTCCGTCCACCCCCGATGGCGATGCGCGCCGGTCGGGCGCGATGCTGGGGTGTGTGAAGCCGCATCGTACCGGGTCTCTGCCCGGCGCCGGGGGCGATTCAATCCGCGGTCCGAGCGTGAAAGCCGCGGGCCTGCCCGAGCGTCCCGGCGGAAGGTTCAACCGGTTGAACTGCGCTGCGTCGATGACGAAGGTCAGTACTGCCAGCCGAGGCGGAAGTGGAAGGAGGGCAGCGGGATGCTGCTGGCGAAGTCCACCAGCGACTGCGCGTTGTCCTTCATGCTCT
>DATDMU010000476.1:0-6786 GCA_036518615.1 Myxococcales bacterium | reverse complement strand
GACCTAGAAGTCGACGCCGCGCACGTAGGTGCGGGTCGCCGCCTGGTTGATCTGGATCACGTCGGGCCGCATCATCTCGTTGTCCTCGTGGTCGATGATGTGGCAGTGCCAGACGTAGCCGCGCGTCGCCACGTTGCAGGGAAACGACGAGCAGTCGCCCGGCGCGAACGGGAAGGCGGTCTGCGGCTCGTTCGCCGGCGCCCAGCGCACCACGAAGCGGGTGACGAATCCGGGCAGCACCATGACCGTGTCCTTCCAGCCGACTTCCTGGGTGGAGGGCGGCAGGATGGGTCCCTGCAGGAAGGGCGTGATGTCCGGGTTGCCGCCGAGCGCGCGCGGGTTGCCGGTGTTGTAGTTCAGGGGTGGGCCGAAGCCGGGGCAGAAGGTGCCCGCCAGGCATCCCAGCGTGGGCGCGGCCGGGAACGCCGCCGCATACGCCGGCACGTACTTGCTCTGCTGGTACGCCTGCCGGTTGAGCACCTGGAACGAGGCGAGGTGCGTGTGGATGGGGTGGGCGTCGGCGGTGAGGTTCACGATCTCCCACAGCTCGACGTCGCCCTCCTTCGGCGTCTCCGAGTATCCCGTCGTGATCCCGTTCAGCGTGATGGGCACGAAGTCGCCGTAGGCGCGCGGCGAGGCGCCGGACCACTTGGTGTTGTTGACCAGGATCTCGACCGGGCCACCCGGATACGGAGTGTTCGCCACGCCCGTCACCGGATCGGTGGCGAGCTGCGCGGGCAGGGCGATCTCGTTGAGGGTGAGCTGGCGAGTCTTGTTGATGGTGACGCCCGCCGCGATGGTGCCGGTGGTCGGATTGGTGAGCCGCGCGATGGGCTGGTTGAGGCGGATGGTCCCCAGCGTTGCCGGGTTGTAGCTGGTGTCGACGGGGCAGCCCGTGACCGGGCAGTTGATCCGGAACTGCATCACCTGGCCGAGCGTGGTTCCCTGCGGGGAGGTGCCGGCCGGGTAGGGCGTCTTGCCGGTGTTCTTGAGGGTCAGGACGCTGCCGGGCGGAACCGCGCCGAAGTCGATGATCGCTTCATATCGCTCGCCGGGAAGGATGAGCAGCTTCTGGCCCGCGGACGGATCGAGCGCCACCGGCTTGTCGAGGTAACCGTCGTCGTTGCCGATCACCCAGATGATGGGGGACTTGTTGGTCTTGCCCTGGCCGACGAGGAACAGCTCGTAGGTGCGCGCGTTCGAGCCGTTGAGGAAGAGGAAGCGATACCGCTTGGGCTGCACGTCGAGGAACGGCCAGGCCTTGCCGTTGATCACGATGGTGTCGCCGACGAACTCGGGCACCCAGTAGGGGTGCTGCGGGTTCGGGCTGGTGAGCAGGCCGCCGGCGCTGTCGCCGGGGAAGAAGAGCTGCCCGGTGGTGTCGAACATCCTGTCCTGGAGGATGAGCGGGATGATGTCGGCCACGCCGAGGAAGTTGGCGGGAAGCTGCTGCGCGGGATCGACGATGTAGTAGCCGCCGGCGAGCCCGGCGAAGACGTTGAGGCGGGTGGCGCCCAGCGTGTGGTCATGGAACCAGAGCGGGCCTGCCTGCTGCCCGTTCGGATAACGATAGATGGAGGCATTCGGGGCCACCGGCAATCCGGTCGCCGAGAAGGACGCCTTGGAATAGTAATCGTGGCCGCGATAGAGCCCGTCGCTCGTGTACCAGGCGTCGGGGCCGCCATCCAGCTCCGGCGGGACTTCACCGCCATGCAGGTGCGGCACCGCGGCGATGGGGCCGTCGTAGTTCGCGGCGCAGACCGACCCGAATCCGGGGATGCCGCCCATCATGTTGCACATGTTCACCACCCCGTCCTGCTGCGGCGCGAGCGGGTCGGCCCAGTGGAGCGTCTGGTCGGTGGAGAACTTGTAGGCGAGCACGTTGGTGGTCGCGGTGGTCCCGAGCCTGTTGACGAAGTTGATCTCGGTGGGCACGCCGCGCGTGTTCACCAGCACCGGTCCGAGATAGGTCTCCTGGACGCCGGTCGGGCAGGTGCCGCCGACGACGTAACCCCAGGTCCACGTCTCCGGCTGCTGGCCTTTGACGAAGGTGCCTGGAGGCAGCACGTGCGAGCGGAACTCGCACATGGTCAAGGTCAGCGGCTGGCTGCCCAGGCGCGTGTCGATGACGTTGGGTGCGACGGCCTGCGAATGCAGGGAGAGAAGCGGGAGCGGTTGCGCGAACTGCGGAATCGCGCTCCCGGCGATCGGCATCTGCGGGCTCTGGACGGCCTGCGCCGCTGCCGCGGCGCAGAGCAGCGCTGCAAGAATTGAAATTCTGGGCATGGGTGTCCCCGGCGAGGAGAATTTCCCCGTGGGGGGCGAGGCGTGCAGCAGGGGTGCCACACGGGCCCACCCGCTGAAAGCTGCGGGACTCACCGGGTAATCACGGACGCGGCACACGCCGGCAGCCCGCAGGATTTTCGCGGGCGGAGAGCGGCTGCCGCAGAAGCTGCGGTCTACGGCTTCTTTCGGCCCGGCAGAAAGCCCCTGCTGAAGCTGCGCGCAAGCGCGGGCACGTCCTTGAGCGACTTGAGCAGCGAGAGCGCCAGTTGCAGCGGGTTGTTGCCCTCCGCCTGCACCTGGATGCGCTCGCCCAGGGCGACGTCTTCCGCCAGGCCGCGGGCCACCGTCCTCGTGCCGTCGGAGCGGATTTCGATGATGAGGCGGGCCACCACCGGCGGCTCCGGCCGCGCCTCGAGCGGACCCTCCGGCTTCTTGTCCAGCTCGTCCTTCACGTCACTGCTTGCCCCCGCCCTGCATGAGGAAGGCGGGATCGATGCCCAGGTCGCGGATGACGGCGTCCCAGATCTTCTCCACCGGCGTGTCGAAGATGCGTTTCGAGGAGATGGCGGAGTTCAGCCAGCCGCCCGCCACCATCTCGCTCTCCAGTTGCCCCGGGCCCCACCCCGCGTAGCCGAGGCAGAGGCGATAGGCGGCCGGGTCGCCGGCGAGCAAGGTCCGCAGCGCGTCGGTGGAGACGGAGAGGTAGACGTCGTCCTGCAACTGCACCGAGTCGGCCAGCTCGGCGCGCCGGTGCACGAGGAAGCCGCGTTCCCGCTGCACCGGACCGCCCACGTAGGCGTTGCCCGCGCCTTCGTGCACCTCCATGCCGTGCTCCTTGCCGATCTCGCGCAGCGCGATGTCGCTCGGCCGGTTGAAGACGATGCCCATCGCGCCGGATTCGTTGTGCTCGACCAGCAGCACCACCGAGCGGTGGAAGTTGGGATCGTCGAGCTGGGGGACGGCGATGAGCAGGCCGGGAGCGAGGTCGGACACCTTGGTCAACCCGCGAAGGGCTCCATCGAGAGCATGTCGCGCTTGCCTTCCTTCTCCTTGTTCTCCTCGGCGGTGGGCAGCGGATCCTTCTGCTTGTTGATGTTCGGCCACTTGGTCGCGAGGTCGGCGTTGAGCGCGGTGTACTCCTTCCACTTCTCGGGAAGGTCGTCCTCCGGGAAGATGGCCTTGGTGGGGCAGACCGGTTCGCAGGCGCCGCAGTCGATGCACTCGTCGGGGTGGATGACGAGGAAGTTGGCGCCCTCGTAGAAGCAGTCGACGGGGCAGACGGCAACGCAGTCGGTGTATTTGCAGGCGATGCAAGGCTCGGCAACGACGAACGCCATGGGCTCTCCTGGAGGGGGGCGGATGTTCGCTGCTCTCTTGCCAAAGCCTACCACGCGGCGCAAGCGGCGGGGCCACCATCGGGGCCGTTGGCCCCGCGGGCCCTTGGAAGCCTCGCGGCCAGGGTCTATGGTGCGCGGCCATGACTTTCGTCCTCGTCGCCGTGTTGCTCGCGCAGGCCCCCTGGGACGTCGCCAAGAAGGTGGCGGGAGGCGCCGCCACCAGGAAGCTGGAGACGTCGGTGAACCAGCGCCTCCTCGCGGAGGGCCGCAAGAACCAGTGCACCTTCAAGACCGACTCCGACCAGTTCGACAAGAACTGCGACAAGAAGCTGCAGAACCTCGGCAACGCCCTGGTGGACGCCAAGAAGCGTCTCAACGCCGCCGGCGTGCAGAACTTCAAGTTCGAGGTCTCCGGCCACACCGACTCCTCCGGCAACGAGGCGCACAACAAGGAGCTGTCGGAGAAGCGCGCCGCGGTCATCGTGAAGGAGCTGGTCAAGCGCGGCATCCCCGAGAACGAGATCGTCGCCGTGGGCAAGGGCTCCTCGGAGCGGCTGGTGAAGAAGGACGACACTCCCGCGAAGAAGGCGAAGAACCGGCGCTACGAGATTCGCGTTCGCCTGTGACCGCCTGCGTGCGCGGCGATGCGCGCGAGGAGGAGACGTACCGGAAGGTGCTGGGCGGCGAGCGCGCCGCGCTCCTCTTCACCGATCCGCCGTATTGCCTGCTCACGCGGCGCCGCAAGGGCGGCGACCTGCGCGACAGGCGGGCGGGCGTGAAGATCGACCGCGACCCGGTGGTGCGCTTCGAGGACGTGCGCGGCTATCGCAAGTTCACCGAGGAGTGGCTGCCCAAGGCCGCGGCGCACGTGGCCGGCCCCGCCGTCATCTGGAGCAACTTCCTCGGCAAGGAGCCCATCCGCGGGGTGGCCCGCGGGCTTGGCTACGTGGAGGCGGGCGAGTTCACCTGGGCGAAGCGGACCTCGGAGCACGCCGGCAACGAGCAGCTCCTGCGCGTCTACGAGACTGCGCTGGTCTTTCTCCGCGAGCCGCTCGCGCCGCTCCGGCCGGGCGATGCGCCGCGGGTGTGGTGCGTGGCCGCCGGCTACGACGACGACGGCGAGGCAGCGCGCTGGGGCAGCCATCCCAACCACAAGCCGTTCACCGTCCTGGAGGCGCTCTTGCGGCAGTGGTCGCGGCCCGGAGATCTGGTGCTCGATCCCTTCGCAGGCAGCGGCAGCATTCCCGCCGCCGCTTTGCGCTTGCAGAGAAGGGCGGGTTGCAGCGAGATCGAGGAAGAATGGGCGGCCCGCGTCTCGCGGCGCCTCGGGGAGGTGACGTCATGAGATGGTCGTTGTTCCTCTTGCTCGGCGCGCTGTGCGCCTCGCCTCGCGTCTCGCACTTCCGCAGCGGCATGGGATCCTGCCGCGCCGCCGACCCCAACATGATCGAGTGCGGCGGCAAGCAGATGGCGCACGTGGAGTGCTTCCAGCCGGGCGACGAGTCCTGCGGCGCCCTGGCCATCAAGTACTCCGACGGGGAGCGCGTCTTCCTCTCGCGGCCGCCGGGATGGGAGCCCGGGTCGCAGGTCGGCATCGACAGCAACAGCGTGGTGCGCCCGGAGATGTCGGGCGACGGCAGCCTGATCTGGTTCCGCAACGCCGACAGCCGCAGCGAGTCGTGGCAGCTCTACGAGCCCAACACCGGCATCCTCCGCGAGGTGGACAACTTCCGCATCTTCCAGATCCGCGAGCGCGAGCGCTCCAGCGTCCCCCTCTGGGCGCACGCCGAGCCCGCGCAGGCCCCCGCGCCGGCGCAATAGCTCACCTGCGGCGAAGGCCGGCGAGGAGCTTCTCCAGGCGGTCGGGACCCTCGCGGCGCAGCGTCTCCAGATTCGCCTCGGCGATGCGGTCGGACAGGCTCGCCGGGCTGTGCAGCGCGAGGAGCTGCTCCAGCGAGAGCGCCGCCGGGTCCAGGTAGCGCGAGCCCTGGCCCTCGCCGCCGCGCACCGAGGACAGCAGGGACGCGCGCACGAGCTGGATGGTCGGATCCGGGCTTCTCCGGATGAACTGCACCGCGCGGTGCGCGTCCTGCAGATCGCGGGGCAGTGCGGGGTGGAAGGCGACGCAGAAGAAGGAGTGCACGCGCGGGCGCAGCTCCGCGCAGAAGGACTCGAAGGCGCGCGCCGCGGCCACGCCTTCCGCGGGCTCGTCAGGGAAGATGAGCAGCGCCACCTCCACCGAATCCTCTGGCAGTGCCTCGATGGCGGCGATGGCGGGCAGCGCCTCGGAGCGGTCGCGCAGGACGCGGCGGTGGAGCTTTCCCTCTTCGCGGCAGCGCTTCGCGTAGGGGCAGAGCCGCAGCGCTTCCACGAACTCGCGCAGGTAGCGGTCGTTGCGCAGGAGCGCATCTTCGGCCGTGGTCACCGGGAAGCGTCCATGTTAGACCCGCGCGCCGATGCCGAGACGAAAAGACCTCAAGTCCATCCTCCTGCTCGGCTCTGGTCCCATCGTCATCGGCCAGGCCTGCGAGTTCGACTACTCCGGGGTGCAGGCGCTCAAGGCGCTGCGGGAAGAGGGGTATCGCACCATCCTGCTCAATTCCAACCCGGCCACCATCATGACCGACCCGGAGTGGGCCGACCGCACCTACATCGAGCCCATCACGGTGGAGGCGGCCGAGCGCATCCTCGCCGCCGAGCGGCCGGACGCGGTGCTCCCCACCATGGGCGGCCAGACCGCGCTGAACCTCGCCGTGCAGCTCGCCAAGCGCGGCATCCTGGCGAAGTACAAGACGCAGCTCATCGGCGCGCAGCTCGACGCCATCGAGAAGGCCGAAGACCGGCAGCGGTTCAAGGAGTGCATGACCGCCATCGGCATCGACGTGCCGAAGAGCGGGGTGGCCCACGACCTCGACCAGGTGATGGCCATCGGGCAGGAGCTGGGCTTTCCGCTGATCCTGAGGCCGAGCTTCACCCTGGGCGGGCTGGGCGGCGGCATCGCCTACAACAGCGAGGAGCTGAGCGAGCTGGGGGCGCGCGCCCTCGCCTACAGCCCCACCCACGAGGTGCTGATCGAGGAGTCGGTGCTGGGCTGGAAGGAGTTCGAGCTGGAGGTGATGCGCGACAAGGCCGACAACGTGGTGATCATCTGCAGCATCGAGAA
>DATDMU010000475.1:0-5826 GCA_036518615.1 Myxococcales bacterium | reverse complement strand
GTTGATCGCCTCGTTGCCGCGATCCTTGCCGGAGTAGATGTTGAACATGCCGGCCATGCCCTTGTACACGTTCTGCGAGGTGAAGCTGAACATGTGGTCATGGAACCAGTGCGTGCTCATGGTCTCGTGCCAGTCGCCGGGGACGTTGACGCGGCCGCCGGTATCGTTGGGAGACGACGCGTTCGGATCGGTGGCGTTGGTGTTGATGGTATTGATGCCCGCGAGCACGATTGGATAGTGATAATCGTAGAACTCGCCGGGCCAGAAGTACGCGCCGGTGAAGCCGTCGTTCTCGGCGCCGTGGTGGCCGTTGTGCTCGTGCGTCGAGATCGAATGAATCCCGAACCCGCCGTTCGCGTTCTTGTCGGCCGGCAGCAGGTTGTGCTCGCGGAAGAGGATCGGCTCGCCGTAGCGCCCGATCATCAGCTTGGGCGGCAGCGTCCCGTTGAAGGTCCACATCGCGAGCGGTCCCTGGGTGGGGAGGCCGGGGTGGAACTTGAAGGGGAAGGGATTGGCCGGATTGATTCCGGAGTTGAATTGCGGAGCGACGCCGGGGTTGTAGACGGTGTTGGTCTTCGCCCCTTCCATCGTCACTTCGACGGCGACCTGCGGGGGGAAGCGGGCAAAGCCCTGGTGCGCCCACACCGGCCCCGGCGGACGGCCTTCGATGGGCCCGGTGCCGCCGCCCAGCGCCGGATCGACGGGGTGCTGCGTCTGGTTCGACTGCTCGGTCGGCGCCGGATTGAGCGTCGAGACGGGATTGCGCGGCAGCACGTCGAAGCGCGGCAGGGGCTGGGTGAACTTCTGTACGCCGAAAAGAGGACTGGGGGGCAGCCCCGTCGGCACGCTGTCCGCCCGCGCCGCCGGTGCGAAGCCTCCCAGCCCCGAGATGACGATGAGCGCCGAGGCGGCCAGCCTGAGTCCGGTATGGACGACTTCATGGATCGGGGGTTTCCAATCAGATGTCCAATGCAAGGCGATTCTCCTTGGGAGCGCCGCCGCGGCCACGCGGCGGGAGCGCCCGATTGCGGTTCGCGTGCGTGGGGACCCCGAGCACGGGAGGTGCCAGCGGTCGCGGCCCATGTGCGCGCGCGGCTTTGTCGGGTGGTCGCGGCAGCATGCCGCGCGACAGCGGCAAGCCCGTGCAGCCTTTGGCCTGAGCCATTCCGGCGCAGCCCCTGCTCCATTCCGGAGCACGATGCGGCGCGCAATTCGCTTCAGGTCATTTCGGTAGAAGCTCGTAGATGCGTAGCTTCCTGTAGAGCTTGCCGCGCGAGATGCCCAGGTCGCGCGCGGCGCGGCTGATGTCGCCCGCCGCGTCCACCATGGCGGTGGCGAACAGCTCGCGCTCCACGTCGCGGAGCGAGCGCGGCGGCCGCGTCTGCCGCGGTCCCGCCGCCGGCTGGCGCGTCAGCTTGCGCAGGCAGGTCTCGCGCGGCGGGGCAAAATGGATCTCGCTCTCGATCCAGTGCTCCAGCTCGCGCACGTTGCCGGGCCACGGGTACTGCTGCAGCGCGCGCAGCGCGTCCTCGCCCACGGTCATGAGGTTGCTGTGGTGGGCGGGCGCGTGCTTGCGCAGGAAATGTTCCGCCAGCGGCTTGATGTCCTCGCGCCGCTGCGCCAGCGGCGGGATGCCGATGCTGAGGACGTTGATGCGGTAGTAGAGATCGGCGCGGAAGAGGCCGGCCCGCACCGCCTCGGAGACGTTGCGGTTGGCGGTGGCGATGATCCGCACGTCCACGGGATGCGGCCGGCTGCCGCCCAGCCGCGTCACCGTGTGCTCCTGCAGCACCCGGAGCAGCTTCGCCTGCATCTCCAGCGGCATGTCGACGATGTCGTCGAGCAGCAGCGTTCCGCCGTTCGCCAGCTCGAACTTTCCCGCCCGCCCGCGCGGGCTGGCGCCGGTGAACGAGCCCGCCTCGTACCCGAACAGCTCGGACTCCAGCAGCTCGCGCGGGATCGCGGCGCAGAGCACCGCCACGAAGGGCCGCTGCCGGCGCGGGCCGTTCGCGTGGATGGCCTGGGCGAGCACTTCCTTGCCCACCCCCGACTCTCCCTCGATGAGGACGCCCGAAGCGCTTCGCGCCGCCACCTCGGCCACTTCGCGGACGAGCCCGATGGCCCGGCTCACGCCCACCAGGGTGGAGAAGGTCGAGCCGGCCGCGTGGGGCCGGCTCGCCGCGCGCGGTGGCTCGGTGAAGGTGGCCACGGCGCAGGTTGCCCAGGGCCCCTCCGGGAACGAGCGCAGGGTGACGACGAACGGCTTGCCGCGCAGCTTCATCGGCTCGCCGTCGAGCGGCTTGCCCGACTCCATCGCGCGCGCCAGCGCGGGCCAGAACGCCTCCACCGGCCGCCAGATCGCGTCGGCTGGATTCATTGCCAGAAGCCTCGCGCCGGCGCCGTTGAGCAGCGTGATCCGGCGGTCGTTCACGGCGAGCACGCCTTCGCAGACCGACTCCACCACGGCTGCGTCCATGCGCTGCAGGAGCCGGAGCCGTTCCGCCACCACCACGGCGCTCGCCGACACGCCCACCTGCGCAGCGAAATCGGCCGCGACGCGCGCGTCCTCGTCGCTGAAGAGGAGCCCGTTCCCTTCGGCGACCACCGCCCCGCGCACGGTCTCCGCCTGGAAGGCGGCGGCGAGCGTCCCCGCCTCGCCTGCGAGAGGAGCGGCCTGCGGACCGCCCGCGGCGGCGAGCTTCATCAGCGCCGCGGCGCGCTTCTCGGTCATCTCCAGCGAGATCTGGCCGGCGGTGGCGAAGACGCGCTCGCCGGACGCGGTGACCACGTACGCGGTGGCGGCCACCGCGTCGGTGAGCTGCAGCACGCCCGCCGCCGCGTGTTCGGCGACGGTCTTGAGATCCGCCGCCTCCTGCATGGTGCGGATGGCTTCGAGCAGCGCCGGCGGATGGCCGGGCGGGTGTAACGGGGAGAGCCCGGACCGCAGGACGGAAGGGACCTCGCGGGCGTGGCGTGCTGACGTCATCCTTGAACCCCCGGCGCGGGTTTGTGGAACGTCGAGCGAGCGACCCTTAAATCGGAAACCGGGGAAGAGGCAAACCGCTCCCATCGCGAATTGACTCAATTCGCGGCCCCGCGCGGCGATCGCTTTAGAGGATATGGGATGAAAATCTGCGCGCCGGACGGATCACCGCGATGGCCGAGGGCGGGAGTGCCCGCGGCCCGTGCGGCCGGACGTTCGTCGAACCGGGTCCGCAAAAAACGGGCGCGGCCGCCACCGCAGTCACGCGGGGGCGGCCGCCGTGTGGGCCGGGACTCGCGGCGGGACTACCCGCCCTTGTGGGCCTTGCAGATTCCGTTGTCGCACTCGAGGCCGCTGGCGCAGGCGGGAGTGCAGGCCGCGGTGCCGGGCGTGCCGCCGGGCTCCATCTCGCTGTGCGCCTTGCAGGTTCCGTCGTCGCACTCCTGGCCGGAAGCGCAGACCGGGGTGCAGCTCCTGGCCGCGCTGTTCTCCGAGTGCGCCTTGCAGACGCCGTCGTCGCACTCCTGCGTGCTGGTACAGGCCGGGTTGCAGGCGGCGCCGTGCTCCAGCTCCACCTCGATCTCGCCGAGCTGGCTCATGCTCGTCTTGTACTCGCCGTGGTTGCGGTCCTCGACCTCCACGTCGACCAGGGCGTCGTTGCTGTCGTGCATCTTCACCCTGGCGTTGGTGTCGTCCACCTTGATGGAGATGCGCGCCGGCTGCGCCAGCGCGAGCCCGTGCGGTTCGACCTCGACGCGCGCGACCCGGCCCGCGTGGTGCGGCTCCGCTTCGCGCAGCGTCACCTGCGTGTTGGAGCTCAGCGCGCCCGCGGGAATGCTGAGGGTCGCGGCTCCGGCCGTCAGCGTGGCGCCGGCGCTGCCGACGGTCTGGACGGTCCCGGCGTTGTTCGAGCCCCCTCCGCATGCGGCGACCATGAGGGAGGCGGCAAGAGCGGGAAGGATCCGGTTCATCTTCGTCATCGCTTACTCCTTGATTCCTTGACGCACATCAAGGAATGAACGTCTGAATGGTGGCGGGGATGGTGCGTCATCCCTCTGGAGCGGTCCGCCGGGGGGACAGCGGACTTTCGAATGTAACTACCCGCGTGTCAGCCCGCACGGGACAGATTCAATGCCCCCCGGCGACGCGCAACGCATTCGCCGTCATTTGCGCGGAGGCAGGTAGGGACGTGTGTGACGGCGATGGACGCGCTCCACGGAAGGCCCGGTTGCGCCTGGGGTTGCGGGCGCGGAGGGCGCGTGTGCCTGCGGTCGGCCGCCATGCCGCAAAGGTTGCGGGCGCTGCTCGTGGCCTTGCTTGCGCTCCTCTTGCCGTGCGCCGTGCCGCTGCGGGCGCTGCTGTCCGTGGCGCTGCTCCGGCTGGGCCGCATGCCGGGGCCCGCCGTGGCGCGGCGGCCGCCGGTCGTTCGCCGTCCTGCCGCGGGGAACGAAATCGGGTGTGAGCTCGCGCCGCGTCCAGGCGCGCCAGATCTCGTCCGCGTCGCCCGCCCGCGCGTGCAGCGCCGGCTCCAGGCGGGCGAAGAACGCGCGCAGGTTCTCGATGTCGCGCCGGAAGAACGCCTGCGCCGCGCCGTTGTGCGCCGCGGAGATCACCTGGGGGAAGTCGATGATCACCGGCCCCTCCGCCCCGAGCAGCACGTTGTAGGGCGAGAGGTCTCCGTGGATGAGGTCGGCGCAGAGCATCTTCACCGCCTCCCGCAAGAGGTCGCCGTAGAGCGCGCCGGCCTGCTCGCGCGTCACCTGCGCGTCGACCAGCCGCGGCGCGGGATTGCCCTGGGCGTCCAGCACCAGGCGCATCACCAGGATGCCCTGGTAGAAGAGCACCGGCTCCGGCACGCGGACGCCCTGCGCGTGCAGCTTGTGCAGCGCGTCCGATTCCGCCGACCGCCACGCCTCTTCCGCCGCCGCCTGCCCGAAGCGGCTGCCGCGGTCCATGGCGCGCTGCGTGCGCGTGTTGCGCACCGCGCGCCCTTCCTTGTAGCCGGCGTTGTTCCTGAAGCTGCGGAAGCTCCGATCCTTGTAGACCTTGGCGCAGAGCAGCTGGTCGCCGTGCCGCACCAGCCACACGTCGGCCTCCTTGCCCGACTTGAGCCGTCCCAGCGCCTCGTCGATGACGCCGTCTTCGACCAGTTGCTCGAGGCTCACGTGGGGACTGTAGCGCACCGCCGCGCCGCCGCTACTTGTCGCCCTCCGGCTCCCTCTCGTCCGCGGGCGCAGGTCTTTCGCGCCCGCGCGCGCCCCGCGAAACTACTGCAGCGCCACCACGTCGATCTCCACCAGCGCCTCGCCCGGCAGCACCGCCTGCACGGTGGTTCGCGCGGGCGGGGCACCGGCGAAGAACTTCGCGTAGACCTCGTTCATCTCCGCGAAGTCGCCGAGGTTCCGCAAGAAGACGGTCGTCTTCACCGCCCGAGCCATGCTCGTTCCCGCAGCCGCGAGCACCGCCGAAAGGTTCTTCAGCACGCGCTCGGTCTGCGCCTTGATGCCGCCTTCGATCAGCGCGTTGGTCGCCGGGTCGCGCGCGAGCTGGCCGGCGGCGAAGACGAACCCTCCGGCCTTGATCGCCTGCGAATAGGCGCCTCCGGCGGCGGGAGCGTCGCGGGTGAAGACGGGCTCTTTGGCCGCCGGCCCTCCGGCAAGGCCCGACGGAACCAGCCATGCGAGCATCTTCTTCATCGCGCCCTCCATGCGAGGCGCCTTCGCCGGCGATCAGAAGCTCGTCTTGATGGTCACGCTCCCGAGCGCCTGTCCACCCCTGGTGAGGGTGATCTTCGTCTCCCACTCGCCCGGCATGTTGAAGCTGAGCTTGCCGGAATAGCGGCC
>DATDMU010000474.1:0-5314 GCA_036518615.1 Myxococcales bacterium | reverse complement strand
CGCCATGGCCGCCTCGTTGCGGGCGATGGCGTCGCGGTACTCCTTGCGCTTGCCCTCGGAGACCTTGCGGGTCTTGGAGGTCATCAGCTCGGTGAAGTGCTCGTTGTCGCGGTCCAGCCGGCGGATCTTGTCGATCAGCTTCACCACCTGATCGGTGCGCCCCTGCTCGTCGAAGGTCTCGTCGTCCTCGTCGGGCGCGTCGCGGATGACCTCGCGCACGCGCATCTTGCCCTTCTTCAGCCGCTCGCCGATCTGGATGATCTCCTTGATGGCGATGGACGAGTGCAGCACGGCCTCCAGCACTTCCTTCTCGCCGTCCTCGATGCGCTTGGCGATCTCCACCTCGCCCTCGCGGGTGAGCAGGGAGACCGAGCCCATCTTGCGCAGGTACATCCGCACCGGATCGTTGGACTTGGAGTAGGCGTCGTCCTCCTCCTCGCGGGGAGCGGGCGCGCCGCCCACCTCGGTGGTCTCCTCCTCCGACTTGGCGTGGACCGGCTCCGCCGGCGGCTTGGTGTCGGGCAGCTTGACCTTGTTCGCCTCGTCGACGATGGCGATGTCGTTGTCGCCGAACATCGACATCACGTCGTCGATCTGGTCGGAGCTGACGATGTCGGAGGGAAGCGCGTCGTTGACTTCGTCGTAGGTGAGGAAGCCCTTGTCGCGGCCGAGCGCGAGCAGGTCCTTCACTTCCTTGCGCTCGGTGGCCTTGCTGCCCTTCTTGCTGGCGGGAAGGTCTTCGTCCTCGTCGTCGTCGATCTCCTCGACGACCGCTGCCTCGTCCTCGTCGGCCACCTCGACGACGGCGACCTCGATCTCGGCCTCGTCGAGCTCCACCTCGGGCTCGTCGCCTTCCTCGTCCACGGGCGCCGGCTTCGCCGCCTTCTTCGCCTGCTTCGGCGCCTTCTCCTTGTCGCCGCGCTTCACCCTGGCGGCCGGCGCCTCCGCGGCGGCCCTGGCCTTCGCGACCTTCTTCGTCTCCGCAGGCGCCTTCTTCTCGTGCTTGTCGTGCTTCGCCTTCTTCGCCTCGGCCTTGTGAGGCTCGTGCTTCTTGCGCGCGGCTGCGGACTTCTTGTCGGCCATGTTCTTGTGACTCCGTGGGCGAGGCGACGGGACGGTGGAGACTAATCGACAGAAGGGCTTACCGCCCTTTTTTTTCGGAACGTTTCAGTCTCTGGGAACCCGCGGCGAAGGGCGCTGCTTCCGCTCCAACGCCACGGTTTGCGAATGTTTTTTCAGGAGGTAGCTTAGACGCCGTGCGTCAAACAAGCTCCCGGCCTGCTCCATTTCCGACAGGCCGTCGGTCAGGCGCTCGCGCAGCGAGTCCGGCTCCACGCGCCGGATGACCGTCTCCGCGTCCCCGCCGCTGCAGACCTCGTCGGCCGCGTCCCGCAGGGGCGCCGAGCGGAATTCGCTCAGCGCGCCGCTCTGCGCGAGCACAGGCCGCAGCTCGGGATGGCGGATGATCGCCTCCAGGATCACCAGCTCGACCTTGAGGACGCTCGCTGGAACGGGCTCCGGCTGCTGCCCTGCCGCCGGGCGGCTACCGTGCGGCGCGGCCTCCTTGCCGGCGAGCGAGCGGCGGACCGCATCCTCGGCAATCCCCAGCCGCTTCGCGATGGTGTCCAGGTAGATGTCGCGGGTGAGCGCATCCGGCGCGGCCTTCACCAGCCCCGCCACCGCATGGACGGCCCGCGCCCGCGCCTCCGGAGGAGCATCGTTCCCTACCCGCGACAGCTCCCTTGCGAGCAGGAACTCGAGCGACGGTTGCGAGCAGCGGATCAGCTCGTCGAAGCCCTGCCGCGCCACCCGCGCGAGCAGCTCGTCGGGATCCTCGCCCTCGGGAGGGGTCAGGACGCGAGCCGCCACCGAGCCGGCCACCGCAATCTCCGAGGCGCGCTGCGCCGCGCGCGCCCCCGCGGCGTCGCCGTCGAAGAGGAAGATGACCGACTCCGCGCCCGCCTTGCGGACCAGCTCGAGGTGGGTCGCCGTGAGCGCGGTGCCGCACGTGGCCACCACGTTGGCGATGCCGCCCTGGTGCAGCCCGATGACGTCGAAGTAGCCCTCGACGAAGAGGACGTCGCGGCGGTCGCGGATCAGCTGCCGCGCGCGGTCGAGGCCGAAGAGGGTGAGGCCCTTCTGGTAGAGCGGCGTGTCCGGCGAGTTGAGGTACTTCGCCTCGCTCTTTCCCTCCAAAAGGCGCCCGCCGAAGCCGACGATGCGCCCGCTCTCCCGGATGGGGATCATCAGGCGCCCGCGGAACCGATCGTAGAGGCCCTGGCCCTTCTTGCGCGGAACGCCCAGCCCGGCCTCCTCGACGAGGCGCGGGTCCACGCCCTTGAGCGCCTTCGACTTCATCAGCGAGTCCCACAGGTCCGGCGAGTAGCCGAGGCGCCAGGCGCGGGCCGTCTCCTCGAGAACGCCGCGCTTGCGCAGGTGCTCGCGGGCGATCTCGCCGCGGGGATGCTCCCAGAGGATGCGCTCATAGAAGCTGCACGCCTTCTCGTTCACCTCCGCCAGCGACGCCCGGCGGGCACTCCGGCGCGCCTCCTCCGGATCGGGCGGGGTGAGATCCACGCCCGCCTCGGCGGCGAGCTGCTCGACCGCCTCGCGAAAGCTCCTGCCCTCGGACTGCATCACGAACTTGATCGCATCGCCTGAGACGCCGCACCCGAAGCAATGGAACAGCTTCTTGTCCGGGACCACGTAGAAGCTGGGGGTCTTCTCGCCATGGAACGGGCAGAGGCCCTTCCAGTCCCGCCCGCTCTTCTTGAGAGGCACGCGCCGCTGCACCACCGCCACCACGTCCACGCGGTCGCGCAGTTCCTGGAGTTTTTCGTCAGAGATGCTCGCCAAAAGTCTCGCCGCCAGAGCCATTGAAGCGTCATGTCCCGAGCTTCGACAATGCGCCCTTCACCGCGTCGCTGACGCGCTTGCCCTCGGCCTGGCCCGCGATCCTGGGCATCAGCGCCTTCATCACCGCGCCCATGTCCCTCGGGCCCTTCGCTCCCGAGGCCGCCACCGCTTCCTTGACCAGCGCGGCGAGCTCGTCGTCGGTGAGCTGGCGCGGCAGGTAGGTCTCGAGGATGGCGATCTCGGCATTCTCGGTCTCCGCCAGCTCGGGCCGCCCGCCGGCGGCGTACTGCGAGGCGGAATCCTTGCGCTGCTTGATCATCGATCCGATCACCGCCACCACGTCCGCGTCGTCGAGCGGCTTGCCCTTCTCGATCTCGCGGTACTTCATCTGGCTCTTGAGCGTGCGGATGGTGTTGAGCCTGCGCGCCTCCCTGGCGCGAGCGGCTGCTTTCATGTCCGCATCGATGCGCTCGATCAGCATCGCCTCTTCTCGATCGAAGGCCCCGCGCGAGGCATCGCACGGGGCCCGGGCAGGTGGGGATCCAGAGCGGAGAGGACTACAGACTACATCATCCCCTTCCGCGCCTTCTTGAGGGCGCGCTTCTTGGCCGCCAGCGCCTTCTTCTTCCGCTTCACCGACGGCTTTTCGTAGTGCTCGCGCTTCCTGATCTCGCTCAGGATTCCAGCCTTCTCGCACTGCTTCTTGAAGCGCTTCATCGCGTTCTCGAACGACTCGCCTTCCTTGACGCGCACTCCCGGCATCCTCTGAATCACCGCCTTCCGGCCCGCGAAGGGCCTCCCGATCGCCGCAGGGCGACGCCTGCGAAAACGCGGCAGTATAAGCGCCGTCCGCAGGGAGTCAAACCTGCGCATGTGGGCGCGGAAGCGCGGTTCCGGCAACCCCCCTCCTTGCAGGATACTACGAGGCGGAAGGATATGACCGACCCAGGCCTCGCCCCCGCGCTGCCAGCCTACGAAGCGGAGCTCGAGAAGAACCAGCGCGCTGCCGTGCGCAGCGCGACGCTGGTCGCGGCTCCGCTGCTGCTCGCGTTCTTCGCCCTCGACCGGGTGACCGCCCCCGCGCGCTTCTGGCACCTGCTCTGCGTCCGCCTCGTCGCCAGCGCCGCGCTCCTCGCGGTGGCCCGAGCCACCCGCAGCCGCCGCGTCTCTCCGGTCTCGCTGGCCGCCTGCGCGGTGGTCATCCTCTGCGGCACCATCGAGGTGGGCGTCTTCTGCACGGGCGGCGCGCACAGCGCCTATCTCACCTCCAACATCGCGGTGCTCGCCGGGGTGGGCATCCTGGTGCCGCTCACCGTGCGCCAGTCCATCCGCCTGCAGCTGCTCGGCCTGGGCGTGGCGCTGATCCCGCTGCTCTTCGTCGTCCAGGCAGACGACGCGCTGACCCTCGTCACCTCCGCGTCGTACCTCCTGGTCATCGCCATCGTCTCGGCGGCCGGGGCCAGGCTTCAGGATCTGCTGCGGCGCCGCGAGTACCGGGCGCGGGTGGAGATGGCGAAGCAGATGGGGCTCATCAACCTGGGGACGCTCGCCGGCGGCCTGGCGCACGAGCTGGCCACGCCGCTGACCTGGGTCTCCATGGAGCTGGACGCGCTCGACACCGAGCCGCTGGCGGAAGCAGCCAGGGACAAGGTCCGCTCCGCCCGCTCCGGCGCCGCCCGCATGCGCGACGTGCTCTCCGCCATGCGCCAGGGAGCGCGCTTCGCCAGCTCCGAGCTGCGCGACGTGATGCTCAGGCAGGAGCTGGATCAGGCGCTCACGCTGGTGGCCCAGCGGGTGCGCGCCGCGGGAGTGACCGTCACCCGCGAGTACGAGCCCGACGTGCCGCTCGTCTCCTGCCAGCCCACGCTGCTCGGGCAGGTGCTGGTGAACCTGCTCATCAACGCCCTCGACGCGATGGCCGGGCAGCGCGACGGCCGGCTCACTCTCCGCGTCCGGAAGAGCGCCGAGCACGCGCTCGTCGAGGTGGAGGATACGGGTCCGGGCGTGCCCAAGGAGATGCGCGCGCGGATCTTCGAGCCGTTCTTCAGCACCAAGGGCGAGCGCGGGAACGGGCTCGGTCTGTGGATTTCCTCACAGATCGCACGCAGCCACGGGGGCGATCTGATCGCCGGACCGGGCTCCATCGGTGCGCTCTTCCGCCTCTCGCTGCCGGTCGAAGCGGAGTGAGCCAGCGGCGCCGGTCCCCGGCGACCGATCTGGAGCGAATCCGCCGCGTTAGGCGGTGCCGGTTTCCGACTTCGGCAGCGGCTGCTTCTCGCGCGGCTGCCCCGCGGAGCGGTTGACCCGATCGCGCAGCTCCTTGCCGGTGCGGAAGAGGATGCCGCGCTTGGGCTTCACCGGGATCACTTCTCCCGTCTTGGGGTTACGCCCGTTGTACCCCTGGTAGTTCTTGACGTGGAAGGCGCCGAGTCCGCGGATCTCGATGTTGTCGCCCTTG